>JAVBTC010000120.1:0-31931 GCA_031556405.1 Rhodocyclaceae bacterium | reverse complement strand
CAGAGGCCCGAGTGGTGAAATAGGTAGACACAAGGGACTTAATTAAAATTTGAGCCCTTTCAGGGAAACTTGAAAGGTGAAGCCCGTCAAACTCGGTGAAAGCCCTGAATGAAAATTCGAGCCAACGCCGAGCCAAGCCTTTATGAACATTCATGAAGGAAGGTGTAGAGAGCAGACGGCGGGCACCTAATGCTGTAAGTAGCAATGGTGAAGGCGTGCTCCAGGCCACAAACAACTCTATGTTGGCAGTGAAAACTGTAGTGGTAAGAAAATCCCTCGGCAGATATGCTGTACCGGTTCGACTCCGGTCTCGGGCACCACAGTATTTTCATCATAACCGAAATAATCAGAAAAACAAGGCGTGTAGCCGAATCCGGTTTCAAGGTTTTTCGCTTGGAAGGGTAACTTTTGATGGCATGATTACGCAAAAATTACCCACCGGATTACGTACATAGCCTCCATCACTGCCACCGCATCGGGCTACCGCGCTTACTATCAAGTCAACAAATGGATGCGTGTAATAGAGCGCCACCGACAAAGGCGCCATTGCACTACTCAATACCCGCGTCAGCATAAGCAACTTCGTCCTCGGCGACGAAATCGTGTTTTCGGACCGATTCTCCGCGCTGATCGGCATTACGAACACATCGATCATGCAGAAGGGCTACACCGTCACCGGCGAGGAAAATTCCGCCATGTACTACGACAAAAACAAGACCACGCCGATCGCCTCCCTGATCTTCAAGCCGGTGTCCGCGC
The DNA here is from genome assembly GCA_031556405.1 of Rhodocyclaceae bacterium. GTDB lineage: Bacteria > Pseudomonadota > Gammaproteobacteria > Burkholderiales > Rhodocyclaceae > WQZF01. Next base: position 31,172 of record JAVBTC010000120.1, on the reverse strand, counting down.
TGACGACCTACGTCACCTACATCGAATCGAGGCGCTGGAACCGATGACGAGCAAGCAGTACGAAATCGGCGTCAAGGGCAATCTGGGGCGGAGCCTGCTGACGGCATCGCTCTTCCGCATCGAGAAGGCGAACCAGTATTTCGTCACCAACCCCGACCTGTCGCGGACGTACGTCTAGGACGGCAAACATGTAAACAACGGCGTCGAATTCACGGTCAGCGGCAGAATGACCGACCGCCTGACCCTGGTCGGCGGCATGACCTTCATCGACGCCAAGGTGAAAAAGCAGGCCAACAATCCCCAGATCGAAGGCAAGCGGCCGAGCGAGATCGCCAACCGGCTTATCAAGCTGTACGGCGAATACGATATCCCCGGCGTTCCCGGCCTGACGTTGACCGGCGGCGTCTACCACACTGGCGATTTCTACGCCGACGCCCTGAACACCGACAAACTTCCCTCCGTCACCACCTTTGACCTCGGCGCGCGCTACCAGACCTCGCTGGGAGGACAAACCGCGATCTTCCGCCTGTTCGCCAACAACCTCGCCAACAAGGACTACTGGGTCGGCGGCAATTACGTCGGGGACCCGCGGACGATCGCGTTCTCGGCACAGATCAAGTTCTAGGGAGCACGGAACGTAGGGCGGAAAAGCGAAGCGCCTTCTGCCGTAGGAGATGCGGAAATCAGGGGCAAGGTCGGTTTACCGAAAGGAGAAGATTTTACCCAAGCCTTTGGCTAACAAAAAATTCAGAGATTCTCAATATTCACGAAAGTACTTGGCCGTTTCTTCACTGGAAATAGATACGTGAAGAAATCTTTCGTGAAACAATCCTATTTCACTCGACAGATCGATGTCGATAAATTGATCGGGATGCAACAGCTTTGCCACATAAAGTATGGAAAGAATATTCTCCATCCTGCCGCCATGGCTGGCGATGACGGGGAAAACCCTGTTTCCTTTGACCGAGCGTAATGTGCCCAATACGTCGTTCGTGGTGAATTTCTGAAGGCCGGATGCAGTTGAAGTTTGAAGCAGAATGATGTCAGGGTCCCAGGCCAGAATCTGCTCCGGCCCAACGGTTCCGGCCAAGGCTGGACCGGACGATATCGATCGACCGCCGGCGCGCCGGACATTGTCGAGGAATATCGCGTTTCTCATTGGCGTATAGCTTCCATTTCCGTTGTCGTTGACAAGAAGCACGGTGGGTTTTCCGTCGTCCCGTACCGCGGACAGCCTTTGCTCCACATCCGCAAGGGTTGCACCGACATGACTCCGAAAATTCTCCGCCATTTTTCGAGCATCTTCGTCGCCGAAGTTTGACGCGAGCCATTCGATGGAATTGACGCAGTCGTCAATCGAATCGAGCTGAAATTTCACTGCAACCGCAGCGATACCCCACTCGCCGATGAGATTGATCCCGGTCTTGTTGGTGGTATCGGCAAAGATGATCTGCGGCCCTGCCAGAAGAATTGCCTCGGGATTCATGGCGTTTCCAGCAAAGCCGGCCGGTTTCGCCGTCAGATTCGAATATCCCATGCGAGTCAGCAGCCGCAAGCCCCAACCATTGGTTCTCTGGACGCCCTCGGGAACCACGGCGATCTTCGGCCCCATACCCAAGGCAAGGAAATCGAGCGTATTGGCGGGATAGGGATAGCCGATTTTTTCGACAGTCCGGGGCACGTCGATTTGCCGTCCCGCCATAGCGAGAACCTGTCTCGAAGGGACTCCACCGCGTGCACGTGGGTCGTATGGATACGGGCCGGGCCAACGCGTGGATAGCAGCAGAATTACCAGGCAGAACACTGCCATTGATGCAGGCGTCGCGAACGACGCGAGAGAAGTCATACGCATGGCGATTTATCGCTGGGCGCTCGGTTTTCACACCATTCTGCACGCCGGTAAAAATACTTACAGCGCCGCATACAGGTGCGTGAGACTCCGGTCGAAGTCGTACGAATGGTTCGCAAGATACTGGTCGAGCCACTTGCTTTCGATGTCGTCGCGACACATGTATACGCGTGTGTTGGCGGGGTTGCCGCAGGCCTTGCTCAACTCCGGAAGACCCGGCATGGCCGCATAGGCTTTGCGCGTTCGAGCTTCGAGCGTCGCCAGCAATTCGCCGCAGGGAGTTTTTTCGAGAAGACCGATATTGGCGGCACTGACGTCCAGATTCAAATGAACCCGCTGGGGAGATTCGGCCGCCTCGCGGACTGCATGTATCCATTCTCTTTCGGACAACCAGCTATCGCGCATCCACATGCGCGCATTCGTAACGCAAGCGGGCAGATGATCGCGGTCCCGCTCGGTGATCCGCTCGTGTTCCAGCGAAACGGCGGCGCCCCGGTAAAAAAAGAGCGAGAAATAGCGGTCGCGAATCGTTCCGGGAATGGCGTCGAGCTTTTCGAGCAGTTGGCCGATGAGCGGCAGAGTGCTCTTGGCCAGGAACAGGCGTTCGGAGCGACCCATGCCGAGCGCTCCAGCCGTGCGCAGCGTTTGCGTCATGAACTCGAAATCTCCCTCCCGCCCGACCCATCGGTCGTAAACGGTTCCGTGCCCGGCAAATGACGCGGAGACGGTGTTCATTCCGATGGCTTTGCGTTCCGCCAGCCATATCCTCATCCCGAAGGGATCGCGCAGACGCAGACCGCCCAATGGAAAGCCCTCCTGCGGGCGACGGTACACGGCCTCCAGAAGCCGCTTCCATCCCGCCAGGGTCGACACGTCGAAATCGAAGGAATAGCTATATGAAGGCACGATCGCGAAGTCGACGCAGCCGTTTTGTTCACGCCAGTCAATGAATCGCCGCGCCAGCGATTCAAAGCGGGAAAAATCCAGTCTCGTTGCGTCCTGCCTGCCTCTCAGACAAACCCGCATCGATGCGCACACGGCGTGGTCTTCGCGAAGATCGACAGCCCCTCTACGGCAATGTCTCGTCCCATGCGGCTGCCCGGTTTTTTGGAACTGTTGAAAATCCGTCCGTGAATGGCTCCGACGCTACCGTGGCGCTCACAACTTCCACTCCGCGGAGAAAACGATGGTGCGCGGATCGCCCAGAAACATGGGGCTCAGCCAATAGTTCTTGTCAGCGGCGTTGAAAACGTTCAGGCGGAGCGCGAACGGATAGCCTCCCAGCCTCGATTCGTAGCGGGCTCCCAGGTCATACGTGGTGACGCCGGGAAAGCGCTGGGTGTTCGCCGGATCGTTCCACTGAGACCCGAAATAGGAAACTCCGCCGACCAGGGTCAACTCGGGGAGCCAGGGCCATCGATATTCCGCGTAGGCCTTTGCGATCTTTTCCGGCACCCCGACCGGCGCCTTTCCTTCCAGGGACGCGACACTGGATTTCTTTACCGTTGCATCGAACACGGTAAAGCCGCCGACAAGGGTCAGGCGTTCTGTCGCCTTGCCGACAGCCGTCATTTCAAATCCCTGGTGGACCTCCTTGCCGTCCTGCTTGTAGGTATTGTCATCGGGATCGACGAACTGGTTTCCTTTTTCGAGCCGGAATACCGCAGCCGTCAGGTCCATGCCGGAAAGACGGGTCTTCACTCCCGCCTCCAGCTGCTTGCTGACCAGCGGCGGAAACACGGTGCCGCTGTTTGCAGCCGTCGTTGGCGCGGTGCCCCCCTGCTCCAGCGCTTCGAGATACGAAACGTAGGTGGTGATGTAGGGCACCGGCTTGAAGAGCAGCGACAGAATGGGCGTTGCCTTCGCCTTGTCGTAACGGCTCGTCAAGGCGCCGCTGGTGGCGTTGTAGTTTTCCACCAGCAGGGAAGCGTAGTTCACGCCGGCCACCACGGACCATGCGTCGTTGAAGGTAATCTGGTCGGCCAGGACATACGACATGTTCTTCTGGAAGGAGAATTTGTGGGAGGCATCGAAGCTGAACGCGTAGCTGGGCTCGGGCGAATAAGTCGGATTCGCGATGTTGCCGCTCCCGATGGACGGAAGATTCACGCTCAGCGGATTGTTGGGCCGCTTGTTTTTGATGCTCTCGTTGACGTAGCCCACGGTGACTTTATGTTTTATCGCATCGGTATCGAACGTCGCATCGAGGAAGAGGTTTCCCTGAATGACCCGGTTTTTATAGTATTGGCGGTTTTGCGACTGCGTATAGTCGCCGTCGCTGGAAGTGAAGGTGTTGTTGATATTGTTCCTGTCGGTTTCCCACAGGTCGTAACTGAGCTGGGATCTGAGGAACCAGGCGTCGCTCAGTTGCGATTTCAGGGAGACCGAGACCTTGTCGGTCGTGTCCACGTAGCCCGCATAGAGTTGCGCATAATTTTTCGATGCATCCGGCGCGGCAATCACCGGCAGGTTCGTCGGCAAGATGAAGGCGGCCTGATTTCCCCTCAGTCTCCGGTGGAAGTGGGACGCGTCGAATTGCAGCAGCGTGTCGCGCGTCAAGCGCCAGTCGATGGCGGCGCTCACCAGTTGCCGCTCGTGGGTCTGGTTGTCGATTTCGGTCTTTCCATTGCTGACGGCCATGACGTTCAGGCGATAGCCCAGCCTTCCCCCGGAATCCAGCCTTCCCCCGAGATCGGCGTGTACGTAGTATTGCCGTCCGCCGTAATTCCCGACCGTGGCGCTGGCCAAGGGAGTCGGAGTCGGGCGCTTGGTCACGTAGTTGACCAATCCCCCCGGGCTGGCGATTCCATACAGGAAGCCCTGGACGCCGCTCAGTACTTCGAGGCGTTCCTTGTCTTCGATCGGCACGGTGAATTCAGGAGCCCGGAGACCATCGACCCGCTTCGACGACAGGAAATTGCTGTCGAATCCACGAATGTTGTATGTATCGCCGCCGCGCGTCTGCGTATTCGTTGCCTGAACCAAAGGGTGGTACCTCAACGCATCGGAAGCGGAACTTGCCTGCACGTTCTGAATCAGTTCCTCCGGAACGACAGTGATGGTATAGGGCAGGTCGCGAAGCGGGGTCGATCCGAGCGGGCCGGTCTGGGCGGTCTCGGTGCGATAACCCACGTTCGCGCCGCCTTCGGCGTGAGCGAGGCGGTCCGCCACGACACGCACCTCCTCCAGCACGCCTCCGTCCCCGGCGCTCCTGCCGATCACGATGCTGTTGCCCGACAGCGTAGCCGTCAGCCCGCTGCCTGCCAGCAACCGGCGCAAGGCATCGATGGGTTCCAGGTTGCCTTTGACGGCCGGCGCGGTCTTGCCTTCGAGCAACGAGGCATCGCCGCCGATGGAAAGCCCCGATTGCCGGGAGAGCTGCTGGATCGATGTCGTCAGCGATTGGGTCGGCAAATCGACGGCCAGCGGCGCGGCGTGGCTTGCGGCGGCGGCCAGCGACAGAATGGCGGCGACGATGGCGTTGCGCGGGAGAAAGGAACGTGGGGACGACATGGCGTGCTCCGGTCGAAAGTGAAAGAGAGGGTCTTGCCTTCCTTGACGGAGCAGATCGCCAAACTACTCAAGGTACGGATTTGTCGACTTCGTCTTTTCATTCGGTGGCGCGTTCGCAGCCTGTAGGGTGGGCAAAGCGTAGCGTACCCACGAAATACAGGCGGTTCCGCGTGGGCACGCTACGCTTTGCCCACTCTACAAAACCGCGTTAGCCATATAAGGCCGTAGGGCGGAAAAGCGAAGCGGATTGTGAACATGCCGCCGGTCGTAATTCACATCGATAAGAATTGCCCATCATTCGTGGCATGAAACGCTTCGGGTCAGAAAAGAAATCGGTGGTATTTCAAACGCCCACATTCGGCGGAATGTTCACAATCCGCTTCGCTTTTCCGCCCTACGGGCTTCATCGAATTCAACGGACTTCGAGCAGAATCGCATCGTCCGTCCCTTGCCGGACTTCGACGGCGGCCATGCGGGGCAGCAGGTACAGAAAACTTTCCGCGTCGGCGACGTTGACCGAGGCCGTGATGCGCGGCTCATTTCCGCCATGGCCTGGCGCAGCCCGCACTGGCGCGTTGCGATAACGCGAAAAGGTTTCGGCGATTTCGGCCAGGCCGGCGCCTTGCAGGTCGATGAATCCCTGCTCGAAGGCAAAGGCGCCGGCCGCATCGCGGCGTACCTTGGCCAGGGGCTCCCACGGTTCCCAGGTTAAGGCATCCTGCGACGCCTCCTCCCGAGGCACCGCCAGTTCGGCAACCTCGCCCTCCTCCAGCAGCACGAACCGCCGCCGCCAGAAAGGCCCGGTTTCGACGCGAACCCGGCCGTGGTCGACACTGATCCGGGTACGGTCGGCCAGCAGGCTGACGGCGAAACGCGTTCCCAGCACGATGACGGTGGCGCCTCCGGCCTCGACGACGAAAGGCCGTTCCGGGTCGCGGATCACGTCGAAGGCGGCTTCGCCCCGGTGGATGAATACCTTCCGCTCGCTTCGCGTGTAGGTGACGACGGCTTCGCTCGCGGCGCCGAGCGTGAGCCGGCTGCCGTCCGCCAGGGATTCCCGCAGGATTCCGCCCGTTCCGGTCTGCCGAGCCAGTTGCCAGACCGGCACGCCGAGCCACTGCCAGTGCGCCGCCTTGCCGACGACAACCGCCAGCAGCATGCCTCCCAGACCGCGCTTGAGCAGGCGGCGGCGTTGTTCGCGCCGACGCTCCAGCCCCCGGTCGACCGTCTCCCAGCCCTGCGGTGTATCGAGACGCTGCCAGAACGCCTCGAAGGCGGCATATTCGCGGGCATGGAGCGGATCGCTGGCCAGCCAGGCTTCGAAACGACCCCGTTCCGGATGATCGATCGCGGCATTGCGCATGCGGGTGAACCAGCGCGCCGCCTCTTCACGTATGCCGTTCAAATCATCCACTCCTCGGCGTTGCGCAACTCCACCACGGTCCGCATCACGTGGTTTTCCACGGTCCGCACCGACAGGCCGAGCCGTTCCGCGATTTCCGCGCAGCACCACCCCTCGATCCGGAACAGCCAGAAAACCTCCCGCCGGCGCGCCGGCAAGCGGTCGAGCACGCGCTGGGCCGCTGCAAGGCAGGCGCGCAGTTGCACGATGTGCTCGACGGACGGCGCGGCGCCGACAAAATCGTCGATGAACCGTCCGCTGCGCCATTCATCGCGGTCGCCGTGGTCGGAAAGACTGATCCAGCGCGCCTCGTCGCGGTAACGGTCCGCCAGCACCGAGGCGACCACCGTGCGCAGGTAGGCATGCGGCTGGGCGATCGGCTCCCGCGTGTCGACCAGGGCAAGCCGGATCAGCGCGTCGTGCAGGACATCGTAGGCGCGCTGCACGCAGCCGGTCCGGCGCCGGATTCCCTTCAGCAGATCGGAGTAGGCCCAGCACAGATCCACGCCATGCCAGGCCGTCGCCACGGCGGAGCGGTATGCGCGGAGGTTTGCATGGATGTCGCCGCGTACCGCCTTCGGCGCGGAAACGATCATGGCGGGTTCATTCACGGCTCCACCCCTTCCCCTGGATCTTCCAGAACAGGAACGCGAACACCGGCGTTCCCACCATCGCCGTGAGCAGGCCGATGGGAATTTCCTGCGTCGTGGCGCTGCGGGCGATGTCGTCCATCGCCAGCAGGTAGATGCCGCCCAGCAGCGCCGAGGCGGGCAGCAGGCGGGAATGTTCCGGGCCTACCAGCATGCGGGCGATGTGGGGGACGATCAGCCCGACCCAGCCGACGCCGCCGGATACCGCCACCTGGGCCGCCACCAGCAGCGCCACCAGGGCGACGATGCCCCAGCGCAGCGCTTCGACGTTGATGCCGAGCGCCTGCGCGTCTTCCTCGCCGAGGGAAAGCAGATTGATGCGCCAGCGCAGCATCAGGAGCGGCGTGCCCGCGACCAGCGTGACCCCGGCGACGATGGCGACCTTGTCGTAGGTCAGGCCGACGAAGCTGCCGAGCAGCCAGTAGACGATGGAGGGCAGTTTCGTCTGCGGGTCCGCCACGTATTGCGCGAGGCCGGTGAGCGCGCCGAAGAAACCGCCGACGATGACGCCGGAAAGCACCAGCGCCAGGATGCTGCTGCGGCCCGCGAGCTTCGCCAGTCCGAACGCCGCGACCAGTGCCGTCATGCCGAAACCGAACGCGAGCCCCAAGACGCCGGCCATCGGCAGCGAGAGCATGATCGCCAGCACGCCGCCGAAGGAAGCGCCGGCGGAGACGCCGGCCACTTCCGGCCCCACCAGCGGATTGCGGAAAACGCCCTGCATCGCCGCCCCGGCGAGCGCCAGCCCCATGCCGCAGAGGGTGACGCCGAGGATGCGCGGCATGCGCACGATTTCCACCACGACCCAGGCCTTGTCGGTGTAGGGGCGAACTTCGGCGAACCCCGTCGTCGCGACGATGCGCGCGACTTCCGTCACCGGCACCGGGTAGCGGCCGAGGGTGAGGGAGAAGAGCATCAATGCGATCAGTACCGCGAACAGCAGGAGAATCAGCAGGTCGGCGCGGAACGTGGGCGAGTACCAGCGTGACGGCAAGGGAGGCGATGAGGCGATGGAGGTCATGAAGTTTTCCGGTGGGAATTCGGTAATTCGTTTGAGACTCGATGCAATATTCCAGACATGAGTGATATGTAATATACCTACAGTAGTGAGTTTTAAACTATAATTATTTTTTCATTAGAAAATAATTCAATTCCATCTTCACACTCCGCCATTCCGACCACAGACCCGTAGGGCGGAAAAGCGAAGCGCCTTCCGCCGAATGCAGGCGTTTTGAAATCCCCCAATTTCACTTTCAACCCGAAGCGTTTCATGCCATGAATGATGAGTAATCTTATCGATGAGAATTACGACCGGCGGAATGTTCACAATCCGCTTCGCTTTTCCGCCCTACGCTACGCGCGCCGTTCCGACCGTAATCCCCGGAACACCGGCACCAGCGTCTCCATCGCCTCGCCCTCGAATTCGAACGCCACCGGGCACAGCGGCATGTCGTACAGGCGATGCAGGTTTTCCCCAGTCAGCACTTCCGCCACCGGGCCGCAGGCGTAATCGCGCTCGCCCAGCATCAGCAGCGCGCGGTCGGCGACGGCGTGGGCATGGTGCGGGTGGTGTGTGGTGAAGATCACCGTCAGTCCTTCCTGGCGCGCCAGGCGGTCGATCCAGCCGAGCACGACGTTCTGGTTCCTGAGGTCGAGCGCCGAGGTGGGTTCGTCGAGGATCAGGATGTCGGCATCGGCGACCAGCGCGCGGGCGAAGATCACCAGTTGCCGCTGGCCGCCGGACATTTCATGGAACGGCCGTCCGGTGTAGCCGGCCATGCCGAAGCGGTCGAGCGCCTTCAGCGCGGCGGCTTCGTCCTCGGCCGTGGGCTGGGAAAAAAGCCCGATGTGCCGCGCCCGCCCCATCAGCACCATGTCCAGCGCGGAGTAGTCGAACGTGACCTGGAAAAGCTGCGGCACGAAGGCGACTCGCCCGTGGACTTGGACTTCGCCTTCGGTGGGCGTCAGTGTGCCGAGCAGCGTCTTCAGCAGCGTGGTCTTGCCGCAGCCGTTGGGGCCGAGCAGCGCGAACACCTGCCCTTTCGCCACTTCGGCCCGGTAGCCGCGGAAAACCCAGCGTTCCGGCAGGTAGGCGTGCCCGAGTCCGGAGAAGGAAAAAGCAAGATCGCTCGTAACATTCATGCCGTTCGTATCGTTGATTGCATTCATTGTTCGTTCCAGCCCCTGGTTTGGGTTTTCCAGAAAAGGAAACAGATGAAGGGCGTGCCGACCAGCGCGGTCAGCAGCCCGACGGGGATTTCCTGCGAGAACATCGTGCGCGAGAGGTCGTCCATGAGCAGCGTCAGCCCGCCGCCGAGCATGGCCGATACCGGCAGCACGCGGCGGTGGTCGGGGCCGGTGATCATGCGCGCCAGATGCGGCACGACGATGCCGACCCAGCCGATGATGCCGCAGGCGGAAACCTGCGCGGCGACGATCAGCGAGACGAGGAAGATGACGCCCCAGCGCAGGCGCGCGACGTTGAACCCGAGCGCGGAGGCGTCGAGGTCGTTGAGTGACAACAGGTTGAGGCGCCAGCGCAGCAGCATCAGGAGCGCGCCGCCGCCGAGCGTCGGAATCGCGATCATCGCCACCTTGCTTGGGTTGGCGCCGACGAAGCTGCCGAGCAGCCAATAGACCATGCTCGGCAGTTGCGTATGCGAATCCGCCGTGTATTGGATGATCCCGATCAGCGCCGTGAAGAAGGCGCCGACGAAGATTCCGGCCAGCACCAGCACCAGTGTTTCGCCGCCGCTTTTGCGGATCAGCCGGGAGAGGAAGGTGGTACAGGTCATCGCCAGCAGTCCGCCGGCGAATCCGAAGCCGACGACGCCGACCGCCGGCAGGCTGAAGAGCATCGCGAGCACGCCGCCGCAGGCGGCGCCGGAACTGACGCCGACGATGTCCGGCCCGACCAGCGGGTTGCGCATGATGCCTTGCAGCGCGGCCCCGGCAAGCCCCAGCCCGACGCCGGCCAGCGTCGCGACGAGGACGCGCGGCAGGCGCACGACCTGGACGACCGTCTGTTCCTTGAGCGTCCAGGGAACATCGTCGGGCAACGGGGAAGGCCATGCGAGCGCGCCGATGATCTGCATGACGCGGGTAAAGGAAACCGGGTAGACGCCGATGCAGAGGGAAGCGAGGATGGCGAGGATCAGCGCGGCGCCGAGCAGCAGCGGGGCGGAACGGATGAAAAAGTTCGCCGGAGGAGTTTTGATCAGGGAATTCATCCGGAATTTTCCGTCAGCGAATTGGAAAATGAGCGCACATCCTTCGGATGGACATGCCGCGCATGGTTTGCCTCACGACACCATTGCGGAGCGCCGCGTAAACTCCCCTCGCCCGCAAAGCGGGAGAGGGGCTGGGGGAGAGGGCCGGGCAGCGGAGTTTTCCACGTGGCAGGGAATGATGACCGCACGCCGCCCTCTCCCTCGTTCCCTCTCCCGCTTCGCGGGCGAGGGACGACCGCGCTGTGGCAACTTTCCCCGCTGCGGGAAAAAATCACCCGGTTGCCATAGCGATTGCCATAGCGATTGCCATAGCGGTTGCCATCGCGATTTCCATGAACGGGAGCGCCGGAAAAACGCTCCTGGATTCCCGCCTGCGCGGGAATGACGGAAGAACGGTCGTCCGTGGCAAACGGCAACGCTTGAGGAGGTGAAGCGGCTGTTTCTGCATCGGGCAATAATTCTTCGTCATTCCCGCGCAGGCGGGAATCCAGGAAAATTTCACGAATCGCTTTCATTCACCACTCCCGCGCCTGAAAACGCTCTTGAAATGGAAGAAGTCATCCGCCATTGCCATCAATAAATCCATGACAGGCCACGTTCCGGCTTGAATGACGTTTCCTGAAGGTAGCACTGGATCCATTTGCGCTGAATCTCGCTCCGATGGTACATAAGCGGGTTGTGCGGATCGCCATGGCGTTCGCCCAGTTCTTTCATGATCGGTATGGCTTCGTAGATGCGCCGGCTCCTGTCTTCCAGATCGGCGATGATGTCATCGCAGGACTGGCGCTCGAGGTGTTCGATAGAGGCCTTGGTTAGCTTGAGGTTCAGGTAATATGCCTCCGGGCCGGGGGCTGACGGCCAGTCTCTGATGGTTTCCAGCCATTCCTGTTCGCTCTTGATTTCGTCGGCGAATTGAATGTTCTGGCGAACCGATTCCGGCAATCGGTTATAGAGTTCTCTGGTGATGCGCTCTTTCGCGGCCAGTTTTTTTGAGTTTTCCCAGTTCATGATTCTGAACCCTCGATAGGTGCAGCCGGGAATTTCATCGAGTTCGGCGACCAGCGGTTCGAGATGAGGAATGGTGCTTCGGGAGACGAACAACCATTCGTTGCGTTGATAGCCGATTTTTTCGGCCAGACGCGCCGCGTTCAGGTGATAGGCAAAATCGCCAGGGCGGCCGACCCATTGGTCGTGCAGCGGCGCGGTGCCCGCCAGGCTCAGGCGTATCTGCCGGATACCGATTTCATGGCGCTCGCGCAGCCAGGTTTCAAGCTCGTGTTCTTCCATGAAGGCCATACCGCCCATGGATATCTCGATTTCGTATTCATTCAGCCGTTCGACCAGGCTGGCGATGGCTTTGGCGCTTGTCAGGTCGAAGTTGAATGCGCGTCCACAACTCATGAAGACGCGGTAGTTTTCGAGTTTTTTTGCGATTTTCCAGGCGTGAAAGCGGTCTGTCTGCGCGATGGCCCGTTGCAGTTCAATCTGGTTGGTTTTTGCCCGTTTTATGATGCAAAAGCGGCAGTGGCTGTAGCATTCAAAACCATTGTGAATGATGTTCAGGCCTTTGAAGGTGACGGTGCGTTTCATGCGTTCAATTCTTTCGTGCTGAATGGGTTAAGACGTCTGCGCCCGATACCCCTTCGCCAGGCGGTGCCGAGAAGCGTTGGTATCCTGTTGATGAGCGGTTTTCCGGCATGGCCAGTATCCAGTCCAGTTCTTGTTCCGAGAGGCGATACCCCAACTCGCGCTGGTAGGCTGCACGCATTTTCTGCCGGAATTCGCGGGGCAATGCCGGTTGCAGTATTTCGGCCACCCATCGGGCAAACAAGGGGGTTTCGACAATGCCGTAAAACGAGATGGCGGCGCCCCGGGGGATAAGATAAACGCGTCGGTCGCGGACAGACTTCAGCGACTGCCAGAGCGGCGATTGCATAAAGTCCTGTGGCGTCATTCCCCCGCCGTCGAGCCCTCTGGGTTGAAGGACGATAATGTCGGGGTCCAGACGCAACATTTCTTCCGTGTCGATCATGGCGTCTTCCGGCAAATCCTCGCGCACATCGTGTCCGCCCGCCATTCCGATCAAAGCGCTACGGGTTGGCGAGGTCAATGCGTGTACCCGGCCGGTCGATTCGACGGAGGCGAACAGGATTCGCGGCGCAGTTTCTTCGGAAGCCGGCGTGGGTAGCGATTGCAGTTGCCGGCGCAGCCGGTCGAATTCCGTGCGGTAACCGGCGGCCAGCCCGGTGCCGCGACCGGGCTGATGCATGGCTTCCGCGTAAATCCGGGCATTGAGCAATACGCTCGATTCCTCATCCCGGCGTAGCGCAATACAGGCAACCGGCAATCCCAGCGATTTGAAAAAAGGTCCTCTGAAAGCCCAGTCAAAGACAACATCGGGAGCCATGGTGAAGATGGTTTCCGCACTGGCCTGCCCGGGGATGTCAGTACTGCCGACCCGGGAAGAATCAAGCTGCGGGTAGATGTTTTTCAGCAGGCCATTTTCAACGATCATTTTGTTGGCCGCATAACCACTGACAATCGCATCGGGCCGCCGGGTGACGAACAGATATTCCGCCATGGTCGGCGTCAGGATCAACGCCGAGCGCACCTGTGCCGGGACGGCCACGGTGGTGTTGCAGGCATCCTCGATCCCGGCGTGGTGGCCGGGCGGCTGAACTGCCTTGGGCATTGCCATCGGCACCATCAGCATGCAACCGGCCAGCCAGCACAGGGTCGAGGCGTCGATACGCACGGGCGGCAACCCTTCGTTCCGGCGATACCGCTTAGAAGGACGCGCTCAGCGAATAGGTGATCGTCCGCGGAGCGCCGGTAAAGGAGGGGGACATCCAGTAGTTTTTGCCGGTCACGTTGGTGACATAAAGGCGGCTGGTGAACTGTTGGCCGCGAACGGACATCGTATAGCGTGCTCCCAGATCGAGTGTCACCACGGACGGCAGAATCTCCGTGTTGCGCGCATTGGCGGCGAAATCGCCGGTGTAATTCACGGCGCCGTTGAGCACCAGCCCGTTCGAGCCCGGAACATCATATTCCAGATAGAGCTTTGCCATTTTGTCGGCAGCCGCTTGCGGTCTTTTCCCGACCACCAGCGGATCGTTCGAGCGCTTCACCTCATTGTTCATGAAAGTCACACCGCCGACCGCGGTCAACCGATCCGTGATTTTTCCGGTCACCCCCAATTCGACGCCTTGCGAAACCTGCTGCCCATCCTGCACGAAGGTCGGCACCGGCAAAACGTTGTTTGAATATTGATTGGGCTTCTCGATCCGATAGACCGCCAGGGTGAGCAATGAGGCGCCGACCGTCGCTTTTACCCCCGCTTCGTATTGCTTGCTGACCAACGGAGACAGAACGCTGCCGGTATTGGTATATCCCGTGCCGACGATCTGGCCCTGCTCCAGGCCCTCCATATAGGTCAGATAGGTCGTTACCTGCTGCACGGGTTTGTAAACGACGGATACCGTGGGACTGGCACGGCTTTTATCGTAGGCGCCGGAAAGCTTTCCCGTTGCATCGTAATTCTTGGCCTTGATATTGGCGTAGTTCACGCCCGCCAATATCGACCATTGATCCGTTAATTTGATCTCGTCGCCAAGCACATAGTTGTTGTTGGTCTGGTTGCTGCTCTTGTACCACGGCCCGCCGGTCCGGTCCCAGAACGTATTGGGCATCGGCACGTAAAGCGGGCCATCCACCGAGAAGGGCGAAGAAGCCGGCGGCGTACAGTTGGCATAGCCGAAGGTACCGAGCGGATCCATACAAACCTGCGAGATATTCGGTTGGGAATAACCGTCAATCTGGTTGCCGTAATAACCGAATGTCAGCAGGTGCTTGACGCTGCCGGTCGAGAATTTACCGTCAAAAAAAGCGTAAGTGGAAAGGGCTTTGTATTTGATCGGGTAATACGCGCTGACAAACGGCGTGTAATGCCCATTGCCGGCGACGCTGGCAATGTTGTAGGTCAGGAAATGATCATGCAGATTCGAATAACTGGCGGCGGCGCGAAAACTCAGGCTGTCGTTGATATCCCAATTCAGGCGTGCGCCGGTTTTGTTGTGCTCCGCACGGGTAAACGTCCAGGGTTGCGACCAGAGTTTTTTCGTATCGGGTGCCGACGGATGGTCAATCCCGGCGGGAAACGCCCAGGTCGGCGGCACGCCATCGGTTTTTGCATAAGAATGTTCGTAATCCAGCTGAAGGATTGCCCGCTCGCTTAAGCGCCAGTCGAAGGCCGCGCTGAGCAACTGTCTTTTTCGATGTTGCATATCGACCTCGGTTTCTCCTGCCTGGGCAACCGCATTGATCCGGTAGGCAAACCTTTTCCCGGAATCGATCGGGCCGCCGAAATCCGCGTGAAAATAACCGCTTGAGCCACCCGGGTTGGCAACGGTCAGATCGGCAAAAGCTTTTGAAGTCGGCCGTTTCAGCACGTAGTTCACCGATCCGCCCGGATCGGCCTGTCCATACAGAAAGCCGGAAAGCCCGTTGAGAATCTCGACGCGCTCCTTGTTTTCGATCGCGTCGACTTCATAGCTGTTCATCCGCAGGCCATCCACCGTTTTGTTCGAAACGGAAAGCCCGCGCACGAAGACATAGGTCTGGCCGTTGCGCGTCGCGGGCCAGTTCAATTGCGTAAACGGGTTGGCCCGGAAAACATCTTCGACGGAGGTTGCCAGCGTGTTTTCGATCAGCGCCGAGGGAACCACGCTGATGGAATACGGAGTGTCCTGAATCGCCCTGGTCCCCCATGGGCCGGTTGCCTGTACGGTTTCCGCTTTATAGCCGCTTGCGGCTCCGCCTTCCTGCGACCGGCCCTCCACATGAATCGTATCCAGGGTAACGACGCTGCCTGCCGATGCTTCCTGAGCGTCCACCTGAACGGTGAATACAGGAAATGTCAGGATAAAAGCGGCGATTGGACGTAAGCGGGCACTACGCGGAAAAGTGAACATGAACGGCTCCCTGATAAAACAATGTTAAATATGTAAGTTTTGTACGTTATATCTTTCAAAGTATAACGAAACCCTTCAGGACAACAACACCCTGTATTCCATCGCATAAGCGGAATCCCGCCAGGCCCCGGGGGACGGGCCTGAGTGGACTGAGTGGCCTGAACGCAGGCTGAACGCGGGTTGAACGTTTATGCCATGGATATTCCGTTTTCATTCCCTGCTCTCCCGCGCCTGAAAACGTTCCACCTTTGCCATCGCGCGGTTGTCCGCGACGGCGAACGCGATATCGAGTTCCGCCGTGGAAAGCTCGTAGTCGAACAGCCAATCCACGTAATCGCGGTACTCGTTTCTCACCTTCGGTTCCAGGCGTTCGTGGCTCAATTCCGCGAGCCAGCGGCTCCAGAACGGCGCGGCGATGAAATAGTCGATGCCGGGCGGCGCCCGGTAGACGCGGCGGTTCTTCACGGCGGTCAATCCCTGCCAGCGCGGATCGCGGACGAATTCGTCCGGGAGCTGTTCGCCCGGCTGCGGTCCGAGCACGATGATGTCCGGGTCGTAGAGATGCAGCCGTTCCGGATCGACCGTGGAGAAGAAATAGGGGCAGTCGCAGGCGCTGACAACTTCGGCGTGCGGCGCGAAAAAGCGCGTGTAGTGATTCTTCGCGCCGAGGATGACCACGCTGTCGTCGTGGCTGAGGACATACAGGTAGCGCGGCGGCGACAGGTCCTTCCGGCTGGGATATTTGTCGGCAAGTTCTTCGCCGAGTTCGCGGTTGAGCCGTTCGTGCCGGGCGACGATGGCCTCACCCCGTTCCGGCGTGCCGACGACGCGGCTGTAGATGCGCACGCTGTACCCCAGTTCCTCCTCGGTGGCCGGAAAAGAGCGGAAGCCGATGAACGGGATGCCGACGCGCTCGAAAGGCTCGGCCAGCGTGTACCACCCCATGAAGACGCCGGGATCGAATTGCAGCATGCGCTCGATTTCCACCTTCGGCCCCCTGGTATCCGAGATGCCCTCGCTCGCCCAGATGCGCGGGTTGTTCACCACTTCCGGAAAGATGTCGCCGATGATGTGGTTCCTGACCCGGTCGCCCATCTTGTAGGCCGTCGCGGCGAGCAGGGTTTCGGGCGCACGGGTTCCCACCAGGTAGCCGGTCACCTCGGTGCCCCGCGTCAGCACGCTGCCGCGGAACGGCAATTCGATCGGCACCTCCTTGCCGCGGGTGTCGACGACGACACGTGCGCCCTGCGGCAGCGGCGGCACGGGTTCGGTGCGCGCCGTGGTCAGGGCAATGGCGCCCAGGCACAGAAACGGCACGATCCATTTCAGTTCCTGCGGTGCCGTATTCAGAGCGTTCTTCATTTGCCTGGATCGGGTTGGCGCCATGACAGGCGTGGATGTCGGCGAATTCTTGAGATGATCGTGCGGCGGAAAAGCGAAGCGCCTTCCGCCGGACAACGCATGTTCAGAACTTCACCTGCCCCGAGAAAAGAATGGTGCGCGGACTGCCGACGTAGCCGCCGGATTCCCAGTAGTTCTTGTTGCCGATGTTGTCGATGTCGAGCCGGAAGATGCTCGTCACGCCGGCAACCCTGGTCTGGTAGCGCGCGCCCAGGTAGCCGACGGTGTAGCCCGGAAGCTTGTCCGCGTTGGCCGTGTCGGCGTAGAAGCTGCCGACATAGGCGGCGCCTCCGGTCAGAGTCAGGCCGGGAACGCCGGGAATGTCGTATTCGGCGTAGAGCTTGGCCATCCGCTCGGAGATGTTGGTCGGCTTCTTGCCCACCAGCGCCGGAGTGGACGGGTTTTTCGTCACCTTGACGTCCATCGCCGTGACGCCGCCGTAGAGCGAGAGATTCCGGGTCACTTTCCCCGACAGCCCGATTTCGATTCCCTTGTGTTCCGCTTCCCCATCTTCGGAGTAGGTGTAGGAATCGCCGCCGTTGGGCGTGTAAACATCCGAGGCGCGCTTCAGGTCGAACAGCGCGACGGTCAGCAACGCCTCGCCCAGCGCGAATTTCGCGCCGATTTCATATTGTGTGTTCTCCACCGGCGCCATCGTCGTCCCGGCATTGGTCACCGGCTTGCCGTTGTACGTCGCGGCCGCCGTGCCGCCGGGTTCCAGGCCTTCGAGCCAGGTGGCGTAGGCGGTGATCTTCGGCGTGATCCTGTAGAGCAGCGAAACGGAAAACACGTTCTTGCTCTTGTCGTAGGCGCTCGTCTTCGCCCCGGTGGTCGTGCTGAAGTTGTCCGTGCGGATGGTGGCGTGCGTGAGACCGGCCAGAAGCGTCCAGGAATCGTTGAACACGATCTCGTCGGCGAGAACGAAGTTCTCGTTCCAGGTGACCGACGACTTGGCGCGCGGCGAAGTCTGGTAGGCCGGCTGGGCGATTTCGGTGGGAGAGGACAGCGGCAGCCCGGTCGTGCTGCCCAGGTTGGCGAACGGAACCTGTGGCGTTTCATTCCTGGTGACGTCGCCGGTGAAGCCGCCGGTGAGCTTGTGCTTGATGCCGCCCGTGTTCAGTGCGAGGTCCGCGAGCGCGTAGCCTTCGTAGCGGCGCGTCTTGCCTTTCGACGAATAGGAAATGAGGCTCGTGTAGGTTCCGGACGCATCGAAGGTGTTGTTGGCGTACAGGTCGCGGGAACTGCGGTCGAGGACGCGGAACGCGGCGCGCAGGCCGAACGCCTCGTTGATTTTCCAATCCAGGTTGGTGCCGGCGCGGTTGATTTCCTGTTCCCAGAACGACCACTTCTGTCCCCAGGTCTTGCCCGCATCGGGCGCGCCGGGATGCACGACGCCGGCCGCCGTGGACCAGTAGGCGTCGATGCCGTTCGTCTTGCGGTAGCCGTAGGAATAATCCAGTTGCCACAGCAGGTTGTCGGCGAGGCGGAAATCCAGCGCGCCGGAAAACAATTGCCGCCGGATGTTCTGGCCGTCGACGCTGGTATCCCCTTCCTGCACCAACGCGTTGAGGCGGTAGCCGATCCTGCCGGATTCACCCAGCTTTCCGCCGAGATCCACGTGGCCGTAGAAACTGGAACCGCCGTAATCGCCGATCGTCACGTTGGCCAGCCGCGCCTGCGTCGGGCGCTTCAGCACGTAGTTGATCGACCCGCCCGGTGTGCGGTTGGGATACAGGAAACCGGAAAGGCCATTCAGGATCTCGACCCGTTCCTTGTCCTCCAGGTCGACGTAAGGCCCGTCGTCGCGCTGCCCTTCGTAGAGTTGAGAAGCGACGAAACCACGGATGTTGGCGTTGGTGTTGAACCCGCGGCTGCTAGGCACGCCCAGTTGCGTGAAGGGGTCGAGCCGCATGACCCGATCCGGCGACGACGCCTGGATGTTCTCGATCAGTTCCGAGGGAATGACGCTGTACGAGTACGGCGTCTCAAGCTGGGTCCGTTCTCCGAGGAAACCGACGCTGTTGAGCTTCTTGGCGGCATAGCCCGTTTCGGCGCCGCCGTCCTGCGGCGCCTGCCCCACGACCTTCACTTCTTCCAGCGTCGCCTCGCCGGGGATTTTTTCCGCGGCATGCGCGTCGGCAACCGCAAACACCATCGCAAACACAACCGCAACCGCAAAAGATGTGGCGGCGGAGGTTCCCAAAATACCGGAAACGCTCCGGAGGCGGATTCCGAACATACGACTCTCCCTGAACATCGATACCAAAATGCCTGGACCGCCCTGTTGCGCGGCCGGCTTCGTTTTTCCCCGGCAGCATCCTCATTCCGCCAATCTTTCACCTTTCATCGAGTGGCGTTATGATCCGGTTTCGTTATATTTAATTTAATATATCGAATTGTATCGATCCGGGCAATCCCCGTTATTTCCGGGTTTTTCGGGTTATGTTCGCTATCTATCGTTATGAAATATTCTATATAACGATGTGTCGCCGCATGGAAAAGCAGTGATGGCAGCAATCGTCCGCCCCGCTTCAACGATGTTTCCGGCGTTCTCCGGCGCGCCCGGCGGCTATCCGCAGCGGGAATGGACGCCCGGCCGTCTCGCTTGCGGCGTTGCGCTGATCGCCGGGATTCATTTCGCGCTCGCGCTGATGCTGGCGCACATGAAAACGGTGCCACGCCTGTCCGTCGGAATCGCGCCGCTGTTCGTCGCCTTCATCGAATCCGTGCATCCCGGGCCACCCTCCGCCGCCATGCCGCCCGCGACGGAAATACCCAGGCCCAGGCCCCGCGTCGAACCCAACCCCGCCCCCAAATCCAAACCCGTCGCCAGGCCAAAACCCAAATCCAGGCCCGATCCTGCCGCCGCGCCGGTCATGACGGCACAGCCGGCACCGTTGGCCGACGCAGAAGCATCCTTCATTGCCGACGTTGAAGAAATACCCGCCGGGGGACAACCCGCCGACACCTCCGCGGATGCGCATGCCACCGGGCCCGGATTGGGACCCGCCACCGCGCCGGGCGGCGCTTCCGTGCCGACGGTCAACATTTCCGCGGTGCGCTACCTGATCCCACCGGTACCGATCTATCCCGACATCTCGCGGCGCCGACGGGAGGAAGGCAAGGTCACGCTGCGCGTGCTGATCGATGGCGACGGCAATGTGCGGGACATCGCCATCGCCGAATCCTCGGGTTTTTTCCGCCTCGACGAAGCCGCGAGAACGGCGCTCGCCAGGGCGAAATTCCAGCCTTATCTCGAAAACGGACGGGGAATTTCCGTGCGGGTTCTGGCCCCATTCAACTTTTACCTGGAACGCTGATTCATGAACGAACCCGTTGCACTCGGCTTCGGCCATTTCATTGCCCAAAGCGACATGGTGGGCAAGACCATCCTCGTCATTCTGTTGTCGATGTCGGTGATTTCGTGGTCGCTGATCTTTCTCAAGGGCATCGCCTCGCTCGTGCGCCAGCGGCGCAGCAGGGCATTCCTGGCGTTTTTCTGGAATGCCTCTTCGCTCGACACGGTGGACTCCGAACTGGCGGCGCGCGGCGCGCAATGTCCGCAATGTCCATTCTCGCACCTGGCCGCGCAGGCGCTGCGCGCGCACGGGCACCACGCCCGTTTCTGCGGTGCGAAGCTCGAAGAGGCGGGAACGCAGCGGGAATTTCTGACCCGCACGATGCGCAAGATCATCGACGAGGAAACCGCGCGGCTGGAAAACGGATTGACGGCGCTGGCGACGATCGGCTCGACCGCGCCCTTCGTCGGGCTGTTCGGAACGGTCTGGGGCATCTACCACGCGCTGCTCGCCATCGGCATGAGCGGTTCGGGAACGCTCGACAGGGTCGCCGGCCCCGTCGGCGAGGCGTTGATCATGACCGCGCTCGGCCTGGCCGTCGCGATTCCGTCAGTGGTCGGCTACAACTGGCTGGTCCGCAGTAACCGGGTGTTGCTTGCGAGGATCGATGCGTTCGCGCATGAGCTGTTTACTTTCCTGTCGCTGGGCCGGCCAATGGCGCATCCGGAGATGCCCGTAAAGAAGCAACAAGGGAAACATGGGAGCCCGGCGGCAATGGCACCGCGTTCTTCCGAACGGGTCGCATAAAGAAAACGCATGGAAAATTCTAAATTTGTATATTTATTTCTTTATAAATATCACTACAGTAGATGATGAATATTCATCAAATATAGAAAATATCGATGCATTTCCCTTCCGGGCTACTGAATCCGCGCGAACTCGTCTGGGCAATTCCTTTTGTCTGCATCGGCCTGAGCGTTCTGGCGCTGCTGCGCCCGCCGCCGGAGATTCCGGCATCCGTGCTTCCGGCATCGGGGAAAAGCAGAACCGTGGCCGACGCGGCGGGCACGCCCGTCACCATCGCGCTGCCCTACAAGGGCACGGTGTTGACCTGGGGGGCGCTGCTGCGCAAGTACCTGCACGATACGCGCGCGCCCGACACGCTGGCGGGCACGGGAACGACGCGGGAGCATTTCGCGTCGGGCGTCGACGGCTGGCTTTACCCGCGGCTTCTGCAACGAAACGGTATCTGGGAAAGCACGCCACATTCCCCGAGAACCCGCGGCGCGAACGCCGAGATCGAAGGATTGATGGCCATGGAAGGCGGCGCCTACCTGGGCATTCCCTCCGGCGCGGCGGTTCCGCTGCTGCGGCGGGTCGGAATGCCGGCCCTGTATTTGTTCCCACCCGGACGCGCCGACGAGGACGAACGGTTCTTCGCTCAGGCCAGGGTGGAAACCGCCGTCATCGGCCAACCGGAACGCGGCGAGGAACTGATCGCCGATTACCGCCGCGCCTTCGCCGACCTGGAACGCGAACTCCAGCCGGGCACACTGACGCGGCGGACGCGAGTCCTGATTCTCGGCGCGTCGGCGCGCGACTGGCGGGTGCTGTACCTGCGCAATGTCCGCCAGGCGCACCAGACCTGGGTCCAGCGCGCCGGACTGGAAAACGCGGCGGGCGAGCTTTCGCGCGCGGATGCCGAACGGATTCTGGCGCTGGAACCGGACATCATCTTCCTGGTGGAACGTTCCCACGATCCCGAAACCACCGGGGAATTCCTGAACGACCCGCGCTGGCGCGGCCTGAAGGCGGTACGGGAACGGCGCGTGTACCGCATGCCTGGCACCAGTTCCGCCGACCTTGCCGTCATGTTCTTCCGCCCCTTGTGGACGCGCTGGATGGCCGAGGTCGCCTACCCGGAACGCATGGCGCCGAAAATGCGCCGGCTGCTGCGCGACGGTTTCGCGCGGGAATACGGCTACCGCCTGAGCGAAAAAGAAATCGACCGGCTGTTGCGCGTCGACGAAAACGGGGATTCGCCGGGCTATGGACGCTTCGTCCGGAACGCTGCGGAAAACCGGAGCGGCGGGAATGACTGAAAGTGGCTGAAACGTCCGCAGCAAAAAACGCCCTGCCCGGCGGGGCCGCCGGAAGCACTGGAAGTGTATTCCTCACGCATGGCGGACGGTGGCGCCGGATCGTTCCGTTCCTGCTGGGTGTGGCCGTCCTGCTCGCGATCTTCGCTTCCCTGTGCATCGGCGCCTATCCCCTGCCGTTCGGCCGCGCCGCGGAAATCGCGCTGCACCTGGCCTGGCCCGGCGCGCTGCCCGAGAATCCGCCGTGGGATATCAAGGAACTGACCGTGGTGCAGGTCGTCCGCCTCCCCAGGGTTCTGCTGGCGACCCTGGCGGGAATCGGGCTCGGCATGTCGGGCGCGGCGCTGCAAGGCATCATGCGCAACCCGCTGGTCGGCCCGGACCTCGTCGGCGTGACCTCGGGCGCGGCGTTCGGCGGCGTCATTGCGATGCTGCTCGGCTGGCCGCCGGCGGGAATCGTCGGCGCCGCGTTCTGCTGCGGCCTGGGCGCGCTGCTCCTGACCTTCGGGCTGGCGAAGACGGCCCGGAGCCATGGCGGCAATAGCGGCGGCGGCATGACCCTGATCCTGGCGGGCATTTTCGTCGGCACCTTTTTCATCGCCCTGATCGGCCTGATCCAGTTTCTCGCGCCGGACCACAAACTGCCCGCGATGGTGTACTGGATGCTCGGCAGCTTCGTCGGCGCGGAACCCCGGAAGGTACTGACGATCGCCGTTCCCACGCTGCTGGGCGGCGCGGTGCTGATGCTGCTGCGCTGGCGGCTCAACCTGCTTTCCCTGGGTGACGCGGATGCGGCCTCGCTGGGCGTCGACGTCCGCCGCCTGCGCTGGATGATGATCGCCCTGGTATCGCTGATCGTCGCGGCCCAGGTGTCGGTCAGCGGCCTGATCGGCTGGGTCGGGCTGGTGGTACCGCATCTGGCCCGCATGCTGGTGGGGCCGGACTACCGCCGCCTGCTTCCGGCTTCCGCGCTGCTCGGCGGAATGTTCGTGCTCGGCCTGGATGACATCGCCCGCGCCGTGCTGGAGGCGGAAATGCCCGTCGGTGTGCTCTCGGCGCTCGCCGGCACGCCAGCCGTCTGCCTTCTGTTCTGGAAGATGCAGACGCGGGGATGGAACGAGCAATGATGGCGGTTTTCGCTCGGCCCACATGTGAACCGGAATACCGAAACGCCGGAACGCCGGTCGGAAAGACCGGCAGGCCATCCGGATCGCTTACACTGAATTCTAGTTAAATATTAATTATTCCTTATATATAGCTACACATATACAATAATATTTCACTATTGTTAGAAAATCCTTGTTTTATTCGTCTCATTCGCCTCTGTTGGCCTTCATTGCCGCCTCCTCGCCGTCGCGGCACTCCAGGCTGCCGCGACGGAAATATCCCCCTACTCTTGTCAACAATGAGACAATTCGTTATATTTAATAATATATAACGATTCGCGACGTCGTGACGTCCACTCCGTCGTCAATCGAAAAAACAAACATCGCAGCATCCCCCGGAGAAGCAAGACGCCCATCGCGCATGATCGCGGTGAGGCATTTTTTTATGCAATTCCAGGGGGTTTTATGTTCAAAATCAATGCCCGAACCATTCTGGGCAGTTCCATCGCGGCACTGTTTGCCGCGACCGCAACCACCACCGTTGCCACCGCCGCCGAACCCGGCGCCGGTTCGCCCGCGCAGGGCGGCGAAGCCAGGCTCAAGGAAATCGTCGTCACCGGCCAAGCGCCGAAGGAAGGCGGCACCGAGGCGGGCTACCGGGTCAACACGACCACGACGACCGGGCCGTGGGGCAGGATGGAATTGCAGGACACGCCGTATTCGATCAGCGTCATGCCCGAGGATTTCATCGCCAACGTCCAGGCGAACACGCCGGCGGAAATCCTCAAGTACGTCCCCTACGCCCATGTCTACATCCAGGCCGGCCGCTTCGCCGACAACACCAACCTGCGCGGTTTCTACAACAACCTGCGCACGATCGACGGAATGAAGATATACGGTGTCGGCCAGACGCTGGAAGACAAGGAGCGGGTCGAGGTGATGACCGGACTGACCGGGTTCATGTACGGCATTTCCAACCCCGCCGGCGTAATCAACTACGTCACCAAGCGCCCCACCGCGAAACCGCTCGCCAGCGTCACACTGACCACGATCGACGGCGTGGGCTACAACCTGCACGGCGATTTCGGCGGCCAACTGGGTGGCGGCCTGGGATACCGGCTCAACATCGTGGGCCAGGACGGCGGTACGTTCGTCGAGCACCAGAAAATCGACAAATACCTGTTGAGCGGCGCGCTCGACTGGCGGCTCAGCGACAGGGTGCTGCTGGAATTCGATGCCTCTACCTATTATCAAAAGGCCATGGGGATGCAGGTCAGTTTCAGCCCATCCACCGGCAAGGCGTCCGATCTGAATCCCAAGGACATCGACACATCCAAGCTCTGGGGGCAAAAATGGAGTATGCAGAAGGACGAGTACACGCAGGTCGGCAGCAGGCTGACGTGGAACTTCGACGACACCTTCACGTTGCGCGCGGCGGCGCGCTATAGCGACACGAGCAGCGAGCGCCTGAACGGCAATGCAACCAACATCACCAATTTCCAAAGCCCGTATTCGCAAACGTACTACCATATCTCGCCCAGCGACTATACGAACATCACGACTTACGCCTATCTGGACAGCCGCTTTTCCACCGGACCGGTTTCTCACGTGCTGACCGCCGGATTTTCCTGGGACCGCAGCAACAGCAAGGCATCGCCTGACCGTACGGCTTCGGGTTCGATTCCAGGATCCTTCAATTTTTCCAACCCGATCTACGTCGACAAACCCAATTACGTCGTCGGCAGCAAGCCCAAGGTCGACTACGTCAAGAACCGGTTTGAAAACTTCGTGATCGGCGACGACATCAAATTCAGCGAATCGTGGTCGGCGCTGGTCGGCGCAAACTATACCTCTGTAAATCAGCGTGTCTACAACCTCAATACCGGAGCCATCGCCTCCAACTACGACAAAGGCAAGACCACGCCGACCGCATCGCTGCTCTTCAAGCCCGTTCCGGCGGTCACGACCTACGTCAGCTATCTGGAGGCGCTGGAGCAAGGCGGCGTCGCGCCGGACGTTTATATGGGGCAACAGGTGGTCAACGCCGGCGAAGTCCTCAAACCGATGGTCAGCAAGCAGGTGGAAATCGGTGCCAAGGCGACGGTGGACGAAGTGCTGCTGACCGCCGCGCTGTTCAAGATCGACAAGGCCAATCAATACACCGATCCCACTTCCCTGCGTTACGTGCAGGATGGCCGGGAAGTCCACAAAGGACTGGAACTGACGGCAACCGGCAGGCTCTGGGACCGTCTGAACATCGTCGGCGGCTTTACCTGGATGGACGCGAAAATCAAAAAGAACACCGTGAATACCGACCTGGAAGGCAAACGGCCAAGCGGCGTCCCGGAAACCATGGGCAAGCTCTACCTCGAATACGACATCGCCGCCGTTCCCGGTCTGACCCTGACCGGGGGCGCATTCTATTCGGGCAGTTTCTATATGGACTCGGAAAACACCGACCGTGTTTCCGGAGCCACCACCTTCGACCTGGGCGCGCGCTATCGCATGCGGGTCGCGGGCCAGGGCCTGACGTTGCGCGTCAACGTCAGCAACCTGACGGACAAGCGCTATTGGCTGCCCTACGGCTACCTCAGCGACCCGCGTTATGTGAGCGCATCGGCACAGCTCGATTTTTGATGCGCTTGATGCACTCTCCCCATGCGATCCGGTAGCCTGCCGCCATTGCTGTTCTTCGCGCTGGCGGCAGTGCTGACCGTGACCGGGCTATTTCCGCCATCCGTCACTCCGCCGTCCATCGTTCCATCGGAACGCGACGGCGGAACGTCCTCCCCTCCCCGGCGGGTATTGTTCAGCGCCAACGCCCTGTCGCCGTTCATCACCGTGGACAACAGCATTTCCCGCATCATCGCGGTGTTGCGCTACAACGCGGGAAACCGCGAGAACGAATTCCTGCTCCAGGTGTTTCCGGCACTCGGCAAGATTCCGCAGGCCGGCATGGGACTGTCGGTCGATCCGGAAGAAGTCATGCTCCACAACCCGGACACGGTGATTTCCTGGGCGGGCCGTGATCCCATCCTGCAAGAAATCGGCTTCCCCGGTCTCGTCGAACTGCGCAACGACGGCAACGCGTCGACCCTCTGGAACTGTTTCGGGCGGCTGCTCGGAAAGGAAACGCGTGCCGCCGCGCTATGGGAACGCCGCGAGGAACACTGGCGCACCCTGCAAGCGCAAACCGCGCAGGCACGGATATATTCCTCGCCCCGCGTTCTGCTGCTGATCGGCGGCATGCGCTACGGCTACTGGCTCGCGCCGCGCCATCGCTCCAACGACTACCTGGAAATGGCCGGCGCCGACGTACTGGACCGGCGCCTGTTGGGCGGCGGTCCAGCCAACCTGGAACGGGTTCTGGAACTCGACCCGGACATTCTCTTTCTGGAATCTTCCGGCACCGGCGACCGGCTGGTGCCGCGGCAACTCTACGAACAACCGGAATGGCAGGCAGTACGCGCGGTGCGCGAACGCCGGATATACAAGATGCCTTCCCTGCCGGGAATAACCGCCCCCGTCGAAGACCCGATCCGCCTGCAATGGATCTCCGAAATCCTGTATCCGGACACGGTTTCCGCGCGGACCCGGGAAGAAGCACGGGCGACCTTCTTCGCCGTCTACGACTACCGCCTCGGCAATGGCGACATCGACCGCATGCTCTACCTCCCGGAAAACGCCGGGTCGGCCGGATATGAACGGTTTCAAAGCGTTTTCCGCGCTTCCCACACGTTTCCCACGCCGCCGCGAACGCCCGCCGATTTATGACACCTTCTTTTCATCATTGCGCGAAAGACCGAAACATGCCTCGCAACTTCCGGATCACCGGCATCATGCTCCACGCCAATGCGGCACCCTGCGCCTATCACTGCCGCTATTGCCAACTCGCCACTTCCAAACCGAACCCGGCGTCTTTTACCCGCTACGCGGCACTGGTCGACCGCTTTTTCGACTGGAAGGAAACGCCGGGAAACGAGGGCTTCGAAGTGTGGCCATGGTATGGCAACAGCCATGAACACAGCATTGAGGAGCAAAGGGAAATCTGCCGTCTTTCCCTCCGGCAGGGATTCTCCTGTGATTCGGTGCTGCTCGGCGGCCTGCGCCATCGTCCGCGGAAAGAAATGCGCGACTGGCTGGAAGCGCGCCGCGCGCTGGGTATCAATACGGTCGTCGCCACCTTCAGCGGCCACGATGCGGCGCACGATTACTGGAACAACCAGCAGGGCAATTACCGCTTCCAGCTCGAAACCCTCGAACTCGCCGCCGAAATGGGAATGCGCCTGCAACAGCGGATACTGCTGATGCGCGACAGCGTGCCGACCCTCGGCTCATTGCTCGACGACCTTGACCGGATCGGCCAAACTAGAAAATCGACTGAACAATCGGCCAGTGCCGGAACGGACACCGTGCGCTGGGCAATTCCGCTTTTCTACAGCGGACGTGCGCGGCGTCTTGAAACACAACGCCTGGACAAGCGCGATTTCGCCGCGCTGCCGGAACGGGTCGCGGACATTTTGCGCGACGACCGCGTGAACTGGCGGTCGGAACAGGAGTGGATCGAACACGTTAAGGAAACGAGCGATGACGAAAAAGCGGAAGAATCGATCACGCTGTTGTTGAAAGTGACGGAAGAAAACCTGGAATGGGCCGCGGCGCATTCCTGCGAGGAAATCGTCGAAACGCTTTCCGAACGCTACCGTGCCGCCGCCGCGCTCATGCCGTCCCGGATCGAGCTATGCGAGGGATATGGCGATACGAGCAACGAAAAAGTGTATTTCAACCTGGGACAGATGGAGCGCCTATGGATGGAGCAGTATTGCATCCATCATCCAGGCGTATTGAATCTGCGCGAAACATGGTTCGCCTGATCGTCATCTCCTTTTGAAACCTTGAGACGGAAATTCGTCTCACGCGGTTCAACCCGGAGAATTTCACTTCATATCGGCTGAACGCTCCCGGTATCGTGATCCGTGCCGACAGCGTTCTCCCTTGCGATAGGGAAAAATCCCACCCTCACGAGGCGAGGTTGCCCAAGCGCGCCTGCCCGTTGCTGTTGTGCTGTATGCCTGCTCGAAACCGGCGGCATGGTGCAAGATAAAAAAGGACACATGCCGCAAAGGCCTGTATTTCCTGATGATCCGGCAGAGTGGGCGGAAAACCATTCTCTCCGGCGGGAGCCGTTCATCAACACCGCATAAAAAAACAGGTGTCGACAGAATTCCTGCATTGCCTCTGACCTAATTCTCATCTATCGAGACAGAAGATGATGGCACGCCGAATCTATCATCTGAAATGCGATCGTCGAAGGATGCGGCAACAGGGGAAGCTTTTCCGGCGCAAACCAGCCGATGCTTTCAATTTCCCGTTCCTGGGCAACCAATACACCGCCTGCGTATTCGGCAAAGAATCCCATCATCAAGGAACACGGATAGGGCCATGCCTGACTGCCGAACCATCGGATATTGCGGATTTCGATTCCTGCTTCTTCCCGAATTTCGCGGCACAGGCAATCCTCGACGGATTCGCCCGCTTCAATATATCCCGCCAATGCGCTATAAACCCCCGGCGGGAAATGAGATGAACGCGCCAGTAGTAGTTCCCTCCCTTTCAAAACCAAACCGATGCAGATGGGAGAGATTCTCGGATAAGCTTTGAATCCGCAAACCGGACATCGACGGGCCGGCTCGATAGTGCATGCTTCCATGGCATTTCCACAGACGCCGCAGAATCGATTCTGGTTAAGCCATGAGACAAGACCGCGCGCACGGCACAAGGCTTCCAGATAGGATTGCGGCCAGTGTCCCCACAACTGACGGTAGTTTCCCTTCTTCAGTGCCGCCGAAACCGCGGAGCCGTCAGGCCAAAGCCTTATTTCGCACATCAGGCCCTCTATCGAACCAAAGATCAGGGATTGGCTCCTGCTGCCCAAATGCTCAAGTACCGCAACACCGGGCAATTCCATATTGTGTCCGATCAGAAGTTCTTCACCGACGAAGGGAAAAACAATCGTTACCTCACCTTCGGTTTTTGTTCTGCAGGCAGGGACAAAGACGCGCATATTCCGCTAATTCAAGGGGGTTGAGGCCACCATTTCACAAAAAGTGATCTTGGGAGGCACAACCAACAAGGTATCGAACCGTTCGAGTGCATCCCGTACCTGGTCGAATGCCATATGGGCTTCCCATGCGGCACGGTCGACATAGCATTCGTACAGAATAAACGTATTGGCCTTGTTTTGCGGCGTCTGCACCGAATAACAGACCGTTCCCGGTTCGTGTCCGGCGAATCCGACAAGGGATTTCAGAACCTTTTCAAGCGCCCTGAACGACTCAGGTTTTGCTTCCAGTTCGACCAGCAAGACAAACATCGGCACACTCCATCAATAGTTAATGACTTGGGATGCATACAATGCCTGTCTTTCGAGATGCCGTATTGTAAAAATGCGTCTTGCCTCGGGCGGCTTGCAGGTATTGCCCCGGGGAAAATCCTGTGCGACGTCGGAAATCATGAATGAAATGTGCTTGATCGTAGTACCCGTTAGAAAGTGCGACACATACCATGTTTGCGAAGGTTCGAGCATCAATGCCCGGATGGTATGCTGAGACCTGCTCAGGTTGCTGGTTTCCTTGGGAGTGTGGCCGGAATAGGCGATCCACCGGCGTTCGAGTTGCCGACGCCCCATGCGCAGTTTTTCCGAAAGCGCTTCAATCGTGAGAACGGAGTGCTGCCGGTACAGAACAGGCAATGCTTGCTCAATGACAGCATCCGACGATTTCTGTTTCAGGCAGCGAACCAGAAAGCCTTGAATCAGGGAAAGTCGGTCCCTGAGATCATTGGCATAGGAGAAATGCCGGAGAAAAGCATTTCCGGCCCCCCCAGATTTCACCTGCATTGAAACAGCTGTCCGATAAATCTTTTGCGGGAATGTCCGTAAAGCGGTGCAAGGCCCCGATTTTGAACCGAGCGGCGATAAAACCGATACCCCGCGCGGGCAACAGGCTGATCGGTACATTGCGAATACAGAACAGGTGGCCAAATCCCGCTCGTACCGGATCGTTTCCGGTGACTTGATAATGAAACGGTTCCCCATAATGAAAATACAGTTCGGCGCCTGTACCAGGGAACAACGTTGGTAGAGGGACGATTTCGCATGGCATCCCTTCCCATCCCCAAAAACGGTCAATATACGGGCAAAGCCCGAATGTAGGCAGGAAATGAAAAGTTTTCATTGATTCGGTAAAAATTAATCAATACCGCCATTACCATGGAAGCCGCCGCCGACAAAAAATGCAGATATTTTTTATTGGCAAATCGTTCGCTTGTCAGACACGATGAAATGCACAGAACCAACGGGTGACCCAGACTGCGCATCGACCTCTGCATTCATACACATGTTTCGGCGGACAATGGAGTACCCGCCCTCGGAATGGCAAAGCTTTTGAACCCAGTGTTCAACTCAGGCTGGCGCCGGCGAGTTTCGCCCCAAAACCGATGAACAGGCCCGCCACGCCTCCAGTTGCGGAGGCTGACAGTTTCCGCCGAGATCGGAAGGTTTCCGCCAAAAAGGTGCCCCCGAAAATCAGGACGGACAAATAAAGCATGCTGCAAATCTGAACCACGCTTCCCAGGATGAGGAAGGAAAGC
>JAVBTC010000163.1:0-3948 GCA_031556405.1 Rhodocyclaceae bacterium | reverse complement strand
GCTTTCGATGCTCCTTTTCGGCGGTGCCACACTGCATTATTTCGCGATGGCCCTGACGATCGGCATCTGTTTCGGTATCTATTCCTCGGTGCTGGTCGCGGCGCCGCTGGTCATGTGGCTTGGCGTTTCGCGCGAACAGTTCGTGAAGCCGAAAAAAGAATCGGAAGCAGGGAACAACGACGGCGCCGCCGTTTGATCCGTGCAGCCCGATTCGCTGTCCTATCGGAATTTTTTGTGAGTTTCGTTGCGGCCGTGGCATGGTGCCATGGCCGCGCGATTCATTCGCATTTTCCGTCTTGCGGGGTGAGGGGGGTCTTGCAACCGCTCATGACACGAAAGGAGAATCCTCATGGAATTACGGATCAAAGTCTGGGATGTCCCGACACGCCTTTTTCACTGGCTGCTGGTGCTGTCCGTCGTCACCTCCGTTGTCACCGGTCTGATCGGCGGGAATTTGATCGACTGGCATGAGAAAAGCGGGTTCTTCATCGTCGGCCTTATCGTCTTCCGCATCGTCTGGGGCGTGGCAGGGTCTACTTATGCCCGCTTCCGGCAATTTTTTCCTACACCCGGCGGGATCGCCACTTATCTGCGCGGGCAATGGCGCGGTGTCGGCCACAACCCGCTCGGCGCCTGTTCGGTGTTCGCGCTGCTTGCCATCGTTGCGGCGCTCGTTGTCACCGGCCTCTTTGCCAACGATGACATTGCCTTCCAGGGGCCGCTGGCGGGGCTGGTCGACAAAGCGCTTTCCAATAAACTGACCGGCTGGCACAAGCTGGGCGTCAATATTCTGTATTTTTTCGTTGCCCTGCATGTGGCTTCGATTGTGTTTTACGCCCTGTTCAAGAAGGACAATCTGGTGCGGCCGATGCTGACCGGCTGGAAAACCCTGATGCCGGGAGAGAATTTTCCGTCGGCTCAGGGCGGCGGCATCGTTGTGCTCGTGCTGGCCTTGCTCCTTGCCGGGGCCGCGGTATACGGCGCCACGGGTGCGTGGATCGCGGAACCGCCTCCACCTCCGGCCGAAACGACGGCACCGGCATACGACTGGTAATGCACAGCCGGCGGGCTGCAGCGGATTTCCAGCCGTTTCCGGCTTTCCCGCCGGTTGCGAAGCGGTTATGGCGAACCACATAAGAATTGATACCCGCTGTATTTTCATGATAATGGGGTGTTCGCTGCAGCGGGCGGCATCCATCATGAATTTCGGAACATCCTTTTTTCGTCGGAGACGTTTGCGTGCATCCGCATGTATGTATTCGACGCCGATATTTTCTAATTTTACATATTTATTCTAGTATAAATATCTTTACAAATATATTACATAATTTAATTGTAATTGGAATGAAAGGCCGTCGTGAAACACTATTTCCCCTATGGCGCGGCCAATTCCAGACGAGGCGGCAATCTGGGGTACATTATCTTCCGCGTCTTCGATTTCCGTTCTTGAATCTTTCCGTGGGAGTTTTCATGTCCGACGCCGTTCAGCGTTACCTCGAAAAAATGCAGGCCACGCATCTGGCCAATATGGAGTTTTTCAAACAGAAACTGCCCGATATATACGGCATTCTCGCCGATCCGAAAAACGGGCAAGTGGCGGTCGACCTCCATGTCGACGAGAACATGCTGCTCACGCTGAAGATCGCCGGCCAGAACCTGACGCAGCAGAAACTACGCCAGTTGATCAGCGATGGCATGATCATCTTTGCCGGCGACCAGCGTTCGCGCATCGTCGGCAGCCGGTCGGAGGAAGAGGAAACATCGAAAACCAAGGCTGAAAAGGAGGTGATGAAGAATTATCTCCAGAATTACTATTACACTCATCTACATGATGAAATGCGCATTGCCATCTCCGAATTGTCGCGCCGCTACTTTGCAGCAATTAAACAGGGCGCTGAAAACGGGGAGAATGAAAACAACGGCGGCGGCGATAACGATCAAAATGGAAAAACCCTGCCGGAATTCCCCGATTTCGGTCCTACCCTGGTGCCGCTGCTTATCGTTTACGGCTCCGCTTACGGCGTGCATCTGGCGCAATTGCTCGAACGCTATTCCGTGCGCCAGATGATCGTCATCGACAGCGATGCGGCCATTACCCGGCTTTCCACCTGGCTCACCGATTACGTCGCGCTCTACAACGATTACCTGGCGGGCCAGCCGACGCATCTTTCGCTGATCGTTGCCGACAGCCAGGAGTCGCTCCTGCGGCAACTGCGCCGCGTGATCGACATCAATGCCTCGATTCCTCCCTATTTCCTGAACGGTGCCAGTTGTTTTTACGGCCTGCACGACCCCGAGCACAGCGCCCGTATCAACCGCACGCTGGCCAAGGAGCTCTGGGCCTTTTACAAAGGCTGGGGATTCTTCGACGACGAATATATTTCGCTGCGCCACACCATCGCCAACCTGCACGCCGGACGCCGACTTTTCCGCTATGACCCGGAGACCTTCGCGCTTACCGTCAAATCGTGCGCCATTGTCGTCGCCAGCGGTCCTTCGCTCGATGGCATGGCCGACCTGCTGCGCCGGTACCGGGATTCGGCCATCATCGTTTCCTGCGGCTCGGCCGTCAGCGCGCTGGAAAAACTGGACATCGTTCCCGATTTCCACGTCGAAATCGAACGTCCCTGGCTGACGGCGCAAACGCTCGCTTACACCATCTCCCCCGAATTCAAGGCCCGGTTGCGGATCATCGGCCCGACCGTGCTGCATCCGGAAACGCTGGCGGGCGCCAGGGAAGCCATGCTTTTTCTGAAAGAAGCCGATTGCGCCGGCGATATCTTTCCCGACGACCACATTCGTGTCCAGACCTACCCCACCGTCAGCAATGGTGCCGTCGGCTGGCTGTTGCGCCAGGGGGTTCGGCGGATCGCGCTCGTCGGCGTCGACCTCGGCGCCAAAAGCGCGGAGCGGCACCACGCGCAGCATTCGTTCTATTATTCTGGCATCGGCGATGCCCCGAAGGTGTACGCTGAGCGAATCGCTTTCGCCGAGCGTGCAAGCGCCGACCTGAAGCAGGAAACGGCAGGTAATTTCGGCGGCACGGTCCGCACCACGATGACGCTTTCCGAAGCCCGGCAGCGGCTGGAGACCGAAATCGCGCATTTCCCTGACACAAAAATCTGGAACCTGAACGACGGCGCCAAAATCGCCGGGACGATCCCGATGTCGCCGGAACAGTTTTCCTTCGATGAGACAGGGCCGAAAAAGCGGCGAGTAGTGGAAGCTTTATGCGCCAGCGCGAAAAAAACACCTCTGTCGGACACCATGTTCAAACAGACGCTGTCCGAAGGCGTGCAAACCCTGCACGCGGCATTGTCCCCTCTGCTTTCCGCTCCTCTGAAAAATAAAACTGATTGCGTCGACCGGTTGATCGCGATCTACCGCATCATCAATCTTGCTGGCCGCGAGCATCGCGGTCTGGCGCCGCTCCTGCGCGGTTCGCTGCTGCATTTCGGGCGCCGCGTCTATGACAATATCGCATTTCTGCCCGACAATCCTTCCGCGGCCGCTTTTGCCACCGAAGCGTTTCAAATCGTCGCTACGTTTCTCGACCGGGTGCGCGACGAAATCGACGGTATCGACCCCGACGCGCCGCCGCCGGAAGCGGTGGCGCAACGCCGTGTGCGTGAAGAAATGGGCGAGCCTCAGCTCAGGGGTGAAAATTCAGGCGCGAAAACTGTTTATCCAAAGCGCCCAATTTGACTAAAGTTTTCCGTAACGAGGTCGTAGATGAAGCTGTAGCTTTGAAAACGCTCCTGACGGGAGAAGAAGCAATTCCGGCCTGTCGAGAGACCTTCTAGAGAGCAATTACCTGAAAGGAATGATCATGCCGCAAGTCATCAACACCAACATACCGTCGCTGAACGCGCAACGGAACCTGAACGTCAGCCAGTCCTCGCTGGCGACGTCGCTGCAAAGGCTGTCGTCGGGGCTACGCATCAACAG
>JAVBTC010000092.1:0-13317 GCA_031556405.1 Rhodocyclaceae bacterium | reverse complement strand
AGCAGATGTTCCGCCCGCAGCAGGGGAAGAGACAGGGAAAAATCCGCACCAGTGCCGCCGGTCTGCATTCCGGTTTCCCGCGCCAGCACCTGCAGCCTCGGCCACCAGTTTTCCGTGCCCGTTCCATCGCGCCGCGCAAGGCACAGGAGGTCATCGTCGGAACACGCGAAGAGGGGCGATTTGAGCGTCTGCGCCAGACACAGATCGGCTTGCGGCGTTACCAGAAATTCGAGCAACGCGATGATGTCCTGCGCCTCCTGCGTCGCCAGGAGGCCGCCGCGCGAAGCGGCGACGAAGGGAATACCGGCGGCAATCAGCGCCTGTTCGTAGAACCGCAGTTGTGTGCGGCGGCGCGCCAGGATCAGGATGTCGCCATAACGCAGCGGGCGTTCGCCGCCGCCCGGCGCTTCGGCATCGCGGATGCGGCAGCGTCCGGCCAGCGCCGCGATGCGCCCGGCGAGCAATGCCGCTTCAGATTCGCGGCGGCGGTCGTGGCGTTCTTCCTCGGGCGTCAGCAGAGGGTCGCGCCAGGCTGTTGGAATTTGTGCCTGAATCTCCGCCTGAATCTCCACCTGACTCCCTGCTTCCTCCGGCAATTCCACCGCCGCGACTGGCTCCGTCTCTCCCTCGTCGACGCACAGCGGCAGCAATTCGATTCTTCCCGGCAGGTCCGCGGCGAGCGACGACTGCGGCGGGAAAGGAGCAAACCCCGGTTCGCGGGAAAACAATTCGTTGACCAGCGCAACGATTTTCGGCGCGTTGCGCCGCGTTGCGGTCTGTTCGAGCAGTACGGCATCGAAACGCGTATGGAGGAAATCGGCGGCGGCGGTGAAAAGGCGCGGGTCGGCGCGGCGGAAACGATACAGCGACTGCTTCGGATCGCCGACGAGAAAAACCGTCGGCCGCTCGGCTTCGCCGTAGGCATCGAGCCAGGCAAGCAGGATCTGCCATTGCAGCGGGTTGGTGTCCTGGAATTCATCGAGCAGCACGTGGCGGTAGCGGGCATCGAGCCGCGCCTGCATGAATGCGGCGTTTTCCTCGTCGCGCAACAGTTGCAGGATGCGCCATTCGCTGTCGATGAAATCGATCAGGCGCCGCTCGTTCTTGAATGCCTCCAGATGATCGAGAAAGGCGCGGAACAGGATCAGCGCATCGCGGTTGAAGGCTTGTATTTCCTCTTCCCGGCGCGCTTCCAGGCATTCGAGGACGCGCGCGGAAAGACGTTCGTGCAGGCCGAGAAAATGCATCATTTCCAGACCGGCGGCGGAGAGGCGCAGTTCCAGGGCTTTCGACGCCTTCCGTGTGCGCGGATTGCCGTCTTTCGTCAGCAATACGGCGGCCAGCGCTTGCAGACGCGCTTGCAGGCATTTTTCCTGCCGCGCTTTCTGCCCATTTCCGCTTTCCGCGTCTGTTTCCTCCAGCGCCGCGGCAAGCCTGTCGGCGAGCGCAAGATCGCTCGCGGTGCCGTTCGCCGTGAGAAATTCAAGGTAAGCGCGAAACTCCGCGGTCCAGCCAGGGACGAAAAAATCGGTCAGCGCGGCGCTTTCCCGTTCCTCGGCCACGGAAGAGTCGTATCCATCTTCCATCGCCCGAACCGGAAACGGCTGCGAATATGCCAGCCACGCCAACCACTCCGAGCGCCGCGCAAGTCCGCGCTGGATCAGACGACGCACGCCGGAAAGCCCCGCGCGCTGCAAAAGCCGCAGACAGGCATCGCGAACGTCCGGATGGGCAGCGCTACTGCCATCCACTCTGCCGTCCATCCGATCGTTCGCCTCCGGCACGGCGGCCTGCAGCTTCGCCGCGAAGCCTTGCCACAATTCCTCGAAGCGCTGCGTGGCGGTTTCCTCCAGCGCCGTTCCGGCAAGGTTGGCCGACAACGGCGCGACGGCCGCCAATTGCAGGAACCAGCCGTGGAAGGTGTAGACGCTGAGGCCCGGTCGCGCCGTGGCGACCTGTTCGAACAATTGCCGCGCGCGCGCGACGTTTTCCGCATCCGCCCGGACCGCGCGCGCCTCCAGGAACGCGGCGACTTCCTCTTCCGGCGCCGTCGCCAGAACGCGCAGCCAATCGAACACGCGCGTGGCGATTTCGCCCGCCGCGCGGCGTGTGAAAGTGATCGCCAGGATCGAGCCCGGCGGCACGCCGCAGAGCAGCAGGCGCACGATGCGCGAAGCCAGCAGCCAGGTTTTGCCGCTGCCGGCGCAGGCTTCGACGACGACGCTGCGCGCCGGATCGAGCGCGCGCGCGACAAGCGCGGCGGTGCCGGAATCCGGGCGGGATGAATTCATGAAAATGTCCCCGCCGAAAATCGATTCTTGCGGAATGCCGTGCGACAGTCCTTTGCCCGTCCGCTGAAAAAACACCCGGATTCGACCCGGAAAATTCCATATTCAAATAATAATTTATGGATATATATAGCTACACTATTCATTCGTTATTTAATCAATATTAGAAAAATATCAGGCATTGCGATTACGCGCATAAACGATGCGGCACACGCCCCGCATTTCGCACCATGCGCATACCGTGTCCGCGCCGTGTGCCGGCATCGCGGTTCCTGCGCGGATGCGCGAGAACAATGTGGAAAAATGCCGCAGCAGCGGCGCTTCATTGCCAATTTCGCCGTCAATTTCTCCGGCCGGCGTCAACGCCGCCTCGACGGCGCTCACCCTGGCATCGTCAAGCGCGAGATACGCCGCCTGTTTCACGTTGCCGTGAATGAGCGCGTACAACGGAAGCTGCACGTCCTCCGCCTGCCGTTTGCGCAATGCGCTTGCCGTTTGCGTCTTGTAATCGAACAGGGCGCAGACACCTTCATCGTCGACGTCGACGCGGTCGATACGGCCGTGAATTTCAAGAGTGCCGCCCTCCGATTCGCCATTGCCTTCCAGCGGAAGAAGGCGCGATACCTTGACTTCCCCCTGTTGCCAGCGCCAGCCGGCGGCTTCGTTTTCTCTCTGCCATTCGAGATAGGAAGGAAAGCATGCCTGCCAGCGCAGGCGCCAGCCGGCGACGAAAAAATCCTCCGTTTCCGCCGCCGCGAAAACTTCATTGCCGATTTCCTCCAGCGACGCCAGCGCGGCTTCAGGCGCAAGCGCCGTCACCCATGGATGACGGCGGTGGAATATCTCGAGAATGCGATGCACGAGAATGCCGTAATCGCTTTTGCCGAACGTTTCCTGCATTTCTTCCATTTCGCCCAGGCGCAGGACATAACGGGCGAAAAACTGGTACGGGCACGCGACGAGGCTGATCAGCGCGGCAACCGGCAGGCGTTGCGGCAGATCGTGCGGCGCAATCGACGGCAGCGCGCGTTGCGGCGGGTCGCCGAGGGCGAGCACCGGAAGGCGAATCTCTTCGGATACCGCTGCGTCGTCTCCCGTGACGGAAAACGAGGGCGGTATCGTGGTGTTTTCCCGATTCGCTTCTTCTGCTTCTGCCACATTCCCGCCTTTTCCTTCCAGCGCTGCGGCAGCCTCCGGCCAGGCCAGTCCATGAAGAGTCGCGAGCAAATCGAGCGGCGGTGCGAGCGAGTTGGCTTCGCCGTCGCGCTCCAGGCACCAGGTAACCAGCACGCGGGGAACGGCGGCGAACAGCAATTCGAGGTCGCGCAGCAGCGCTGCCTCCTGCGCTT
Organism: Rhodocyclaceae bacterium; assembly: GCA_031556405.1. GTDB lineage: Bacteria > Pseudomonadota > Gammaproteobacteria > Burkholderiales > Rhodocyclaceae > WQZF01. Next base: position 9,680 of record JAVBTC010000092.1, on the reverse strand, counting down.
CCCGTGTCGGCAGGCCGAGATCGCGCCTGACCGCCTGATTGAAAAAGGCGCTGGTGGAACCCGCCGCCAGCGAGGCGGCATCGCCGCCGATCAGCACCGCCGCGTCGAAACTGCGCAGGCGCGCGGTCGAAAGCGGCAGCATGACGACGGGGCTCTCGATCCCGGATTCGTGGAAATTCGCATTTTCCAGCTCGCGGTTGAGCCAGTGGCGCCAGGCGGAAAAAGAAAAAATGCGCGAAAACGTGTTTTCGGTACCGCCCGGGGCGAGTTCCTCCCGGCGCATCGTCAGAAGTTCGAGCAATACGGCGCCGGCGGCGTCGACAGCCAGATTGTCGTGCGCGCCGAGTGCTTCCAGCGCCTTGTCCAGGCGTTCGAGCCAGCGTGCCAGCGGCGCCGGCCCGGCGGAAAGAAGATGCAATGCGGCGTCGATCCGGTCGAGCAGCGCCACCGCCTGTTCGTGGGCATTTCCGTCCGTTTCGGCGTCGGGGAGCGCGGCCGACATATCGGCGGCGCGCCGCAACATGCGGCGGAAATACGCCGTTCCCCGGCGGAAGCCCCCGCTTCCGGAATCGCGGATCGCCCGTTCCAGCACGGCGACGGCGGCAAAATACCCGGATGGCGCCGCCATGGGCGCGAGGAACGGAGATTTGACGAGGTCGAGCAGATCGATACCTGCCGTTCCCCGAGCGGCGTTCCCGGCGGCGCATTCGAGCAGCGCGTCGACCAGCGCCGCGGCACGCGAGGTCGACAGCTTCCAGCCGGTTTCGTCGTCGACAAGCACCTCTTCTCGCTCCAGCAACGCGCGCACCCGGCGCGCGGAAAGCCGGTCGGCGGAAATCAGCGCGATGCGCTGTTTGCCTTCGCGCAGCCAGGCGAGCGTCTGTGCCGCGATCGTCTGTGCTTCGGCCTCACGTCCCGAAGCGGGAGCGAACCCGAGACGTCCCGCCAGCGGACTTTGTTGCACGGCGGCACGCAGATCCCGGGCACGGATGATGAGTGGCATATCCACACCCTCGGCGCCCTCCACCGCTTCCATATCCTTCACGATATCCTTCACGTTTTCCGGCCATGCCGCCGCCAGCAGGCGTGCAAGCGGCGTCGCGCACGCACCGCGCGGCGCGGGATAAAACATGACGACTTCCCGCCGCGCGGCACACGCTTCGAAAAAACCGATTTCGGCGCGGCTCAAAACTTCTTCGGGCGCTCCCGCGAGCAGAACGGTCAGGGGAACCTCCACCGTCGCTGCCAGTCGCGCCAACCGCAGGCGGTAAAGCGAAGGCCGGTCCGGCTGGCCACAGGCGGACAGCGCGCGCCACATCTCATGCACCAGCCGCGCCTCGAAGATGAGCGGCTTCGCAGCGGTCAACTCGTAGGCATGCCGCAGCTGCGCCAACAGTGTTTCGAAATCGTCGGGCAGCGTGACGGCCGCGGCGGAAAGCTCGTCTGCCAGCGCCGCCAGTTCCGCGGCGACACTCCACAGGGCGGCCGGGTCGAACCAGCCGCGCGCGGCCAGCGCATCGTAGAGCAGCAGCAGACGCGCGCTATCGGGTTGCGCCGCAAGGGATCCCGCCTCATCCGGCAACGGCGTGTTGAATGCCCAGCGGGACAGGGTATCGAAACGCGGCAGCAGCATCGGCCGTCGCGCGGCGGCAATCAGCGCGGTGCGGCACTCGGCGGCCAGCGGCAGCGACGGGGCGAAAAAAAGATGCACCGAAAAATCGGCACAGGAAACGGAACCACAGGAAACGGAACCACGGGGAGCGGAATATGGCGCAGCGGCAGCGGAACGCTCCGCCCGTTCGAAAAACGACTCTGCCAGCGAACGGAAAAATCCCTCGCCGGCAACCATCGCATGACGCTCGAACGGCATCCTTCAGCGCTCCAAATGCTCGATTTTACCGGCAACGCCATTCCATGAATCGGCTTCCGGAAGCGGTTCCCGGCACTCGGCGATCATCGGCCAGCGACGCGCGAGTTCCGCATTCAGCGCGACGAACCGGTACTGCTCCCGAGGCACGTCGGCCTCGGCGAAAATCGCCTTTGCCGGGCATTCCGGCACACACAGCGTGCAGTCGATACAGTCGTCGGGATCGATTACCAGCATGTTCGGCCCTTCGCGGAACGCATCCACCGGGCAGACGTCGACACAATCGGTATATTTGCACCGGATGCAATTCTCGGTAACCACGTAAGTCACGACGCGTTCCTCTCTTTATTTGCATATCAACGGACGACCAGTCCCGGAATTTTTCCGGATCTGATTTGCCCGGAAACAGAGATATCGCCGAAAATACCGCCGAAAAAGCGGAAAAAAAGCACACCCGGAAGATATTGACGGCATCGATGCGCGGAATTAATGAACGAAACCAGTGTCTGTGCCGGAATATAACCGACTTCCCTTGACCGGGGTTTTTCGCTAGCATTCCTGTCTACCGTGCGAAAATCAAAAAAATCTCCGATCCAGGGATGAGATTTCAGAAATGTGCTTCAAACGTATTTTCGCAACACCGTCCGGCAATACCGATTGGATTTTCCGCGAAAGCGAAAATCTTCGAAAGCGGGGATCTTCTTACCATCACGATGAGGTTTTCCAATGAGTGAGCATATTCATCACGTCACCGACGACTCCTTTGCCACCGATGTGCTGCAATCGCCGCAGCCGGTGCTGCTCGACTACTGGGCGGAATGGTGCGGTCCTTGCCGGATGATCGCCCCCATTCTCGACGAAATTGCGAAGGAATATGCGGGACGTCTGAAAGTGGTCAAGATCAATATCGACGAAAACCAGAAAGTCCCGGCGCAGTATGGCGTGCGCGGCATTCCGACGCTGATGCTGTTCAAGGGCGGCAACATCGAAGCCACCAAGGTCGGCGCGCTTTCCAAATCGCAGCTCTCCGCTTTTATTGACAGTAATCTGTAAAATCATCTACGCTTCGCGTTCCAAAAGCACTTTCGCACTTTCGTGCCGCAGTCAGACGCGGTCGGCTGCGGCAGATTTCCGAATCCCCCCGAAATATCGCCAGCATTCTCGCGCAAGTTGGTATGCGCCGCTGTTTCGTCGGTTTCCATAAATCCGTCGCCATGGAGTGCGTTACGCGAACAGTGCGAAATAACGACAGCAGGCAGAAAAAGGCAAACAAGCCGCAGGAGGATCGGTTTTACTCCTCTCTGCTCCGTTGGTCGAGCACAGCATCTATTTTCAATATTTCCGGCTTTCTACAACATATCCATATCAAATATCCGGCGCTTGTGTCCCAATTCCGGAAAACGAATACATCGTCCATACCGAATCCGACCGCCGCTGAATTTCCCGTCGTCGATTTTTATCGCTTACCGCCCGTTCTGTCACTTCCTCCTTTTTTCCGTTTCCTGCCTCCTGCCTCCACTTTCGCTGCTTCCTGAAACCGCTGCATTCGCTCTCGTGTGCGCAATCCTCGCGGCAGTTCAATGCAGCAATCCACCGCGACAGAATTCCGAACCACGCCTGAAAATCCGTTCCCGAATCTTGTTCGCACCAGAATCCGCGCGGGGCATCTCGCGCCATCATCCATCTTCATTCCGTCATGTATCTTTCTGAACTCAAAAATCATCATGTCAGCCATCTGCTCGAGATGGCAGTCGAAAACAATATCGAAGGCGCGAACCGCCTGCGCAAGCAGGAACTGATTTTCGCGCTCCTGAGAAATCAGGCGAAAAAAGGCGAAAGCATTTTTGGCGACGGCTCGCTCGAAGTACTTCCCGATGGCTTCGGTTTCCTGCGTTCGCCGGATACCTCGTACCTCGCCGGCACCGACGACATCTACGTCAGCCCGAGCCAGATCCGGCGCTTCAATCTGCGTACCGGCGATTCGATCGAAGGCGAAATCCGCACGCCGAAGGATGGCGAACGCTATTTCGCGCTGGTCAAACTCGACCGCATAAACGGCGAACCGCCGGAGGCCGCCAAGAACAAAATCATGTTCGAGAACTTGACGCCGTTGCATCCGACACGTCATCTGATGCTCGAACGCGATATCCGCAGTGAAGAAAACATCACCTCGCGGGTAGTCGACATGATCGCGCCGATCGGCGCCGGCCAGCGCGGCCTCTTGGTGGCGCCGCCGAAATCCGGAAAAACGGTGATGTTGCAGCATATCGCGCACGCGATCACCGCCAATCACCCTGATGCCATTCTGATCGTACTGCTGATCGACGAGCGCCCGGAAGAAGTGACCGAAATGACGCGTACGGTGCGCGGCGAGGTCGTCGCCTCTACCTTCGACGAACCGGCGACGCGCCACGTTCAAGTTGCCGAAATGGTGATCGAAAAAGCCAAGCGCCTGGTCGAGCATAAAAAGGATGTCATCATCCTGCTCGACTCGATCACGCGCCTGGCGCGCGCCTACAACACCGTGCAGCCGGCTTCCGGGAAGGTACTCACCGGCGGCGTGGACGCCAATGCGCTGCAGAAACCGAAACGTTTCTTCGGCGCTGCGCGCAACATCGAAGAAGGCGGTTCGCTGACCATCATCGCCACGGCACTGATCGAAACCGGCAGCCGCATGGACGATGTGATTTACGAGGAATTCAAGGGTACCGGCAACATGGAAATCCATCTCGACCGTCGCATGGCCGAGAAACGCATCTACCCGGCAATCAACGTCAACCGTTCCGGAACGCGTCGCGAAGAATTGCTGCTGAAACCGGACGTGCTGCAAAAAATGTGGATTCTGCGCAAGCTCCTCTACAACATGGATGATCTCGACGCGATGGAATTCCTGCTCGACAAGGTCAAATCGACCAAAACCAACAACGAATTCTTCGATGCCATGCGCCGTGGCTGATTTTCGCAGCCCATTTGCCTCATTTGCCTATTGCACGAAGTTCATAGATAATTTCAGGTTACCTGAATCATCGTCCGCTTTTTTAAAGGCCGGCCACAATCGCCGGCCGCATGAACCGAAAGGAAGAAGTCAATGAAATCCGACATTCACCCCGATTACCAGGAAATCCAGGTCACCTGTTCCTGCGGTAATTCGTTTACGACGCGCTCGACGAGCAAGAAAGCGCTGCACATCGAAGTCTGTTCACAATGTCACCCCTTCTATACCGGCAAACAGAAGATCGTCGATACCGCCGGCCGTGTCGAAAAATTCAATCAGAAATTCGGCAATCTGCGCAAATCCGCATAATCGCCACAGTACATACAAAAAAGGCAGCCTTGGCTGCCTTTTTTGTTTTCACATATAGCGGTTTCAACGAAGGCCCAGCACATCCTGCATGTCGTACAGGCCATTTTCCTTGCCGGCGAGGAAATGGGCGGCGCGCAGGCTTCCCAGGGCGAAGGTCATGCGACTGCTGGCCTTGTGGCTGATTTCGATCCGCTCGCCGATACCGCAGAACATCGCCGTGTGGTCGCCGACGATATCGCCGCCGCGCGCGGTGGCGAAACCGATGGTTTTTGCATCGCGTTCGCCGGTGACTCCCTCGCGGCCATAAACGGCGCAGCGCTCCAGGTCGCGCCCAAGCGCGGCGGCGATGACTTCGCCCATGCGCAGCGCAGTACCGGAAGGTGCATCGATTTTGTGCCGGTGGTGTGCCTCGAAAATTTCGATGTCGTAACCGGAATCGAGAATCCGCGCAGCGGTGTCGAGCAGTTTAAATACGAGATTGACGCCGATGCTCATATTGGGCGCGAAGACGATCGGAATTTCCTTTGCCGCGGCAGCGATCTCCGCCTTACCCGCGGCATCGAAACCGGTGGTGCCGATCACCAGCGCAATCCTGTTGGCACGGCATAGTGCGAGGTGACGCAGCGTCGCCTCGGGACGTGTGAAGTCGATCAGGCAGGCGCACCGGAAAGCCCCGGAAGCGGCGCCGGACAACGAACGCAAGGCTGTTTCGGAATCCGCGGCAATGGCGAGAGAACAGGAAAGTCCGGTCAATTCCCCGACGGTTTTTCCAATCGCGGTGCTTCCCGGCTGGTCGAAGGCAGCCGCCAGTGTCGCGGAAGAATCGTTCAACGCGGCTTCGAGCAGCATCCGGCCCATGCGGCCGCTCGCTCCGGCAATGGCGATGGATAATTCAGGTGATCCGTTCATTCTTCTGTCGTCCTGTTCATATAAAAAACGATGGCATCGGTAATGTGCCGCGGGCACAGCGCCAAAAAGAATCTAAACCGGCATTCGAATACATCGGAAGCTGGCAGGATATCGAGGCGGTGTATCGGCAACTCCTACGGCACACACGCTGGAATATGGCATACCGGATGGCGGCTACCGCTCAAAACCCTATGCTTTCCAACAGCCGCCCGAAAAATCCCCGTTCATCCTTGATCGGTGGCGGTGCAGCCCCTTCTTCCAGGGAGCCGAGGTCGAGCACCCGGGATTTACTCGCCTGTGCCGCTTCTTCCGGCGCGACGGATGTATCGGGTGCAGTAGACCCGGTAGCCTCGGCGGAAGAAGTCGCCGGCGCCGCAGCTACCTGTTCCTCTTCTTCCGCAGCTTCCTGTGCAGCGTCATCGCCGTCGGTTTCTTCCTGCGGAACGGCGGCCTGATCGTCGGTTTTTTCACGCTTTTCACTATTTTCGCCACCCGGTTTTTCCGGCGCTGTGCTCTGGGATACGCTCCCCTCTTCGGGAACGACATCGCCGGTCACGCGCTCAAGCGTTCCTTGCCGGTCGAAGAACAGCGTCAAGCGGCGCGATTCGATTTCGCCCGTGGCGCCTTTTTTCAGGCGATAAACGTAATCCCAGCGCTCATCGCCATGAAAAATATCGACAAGAAGCGGCGTTCCGAGCACATAGCGCACCTGGTCATGCGTCAGACCGGGGCGCAATTGCGAAACCTGTTCCTGGGTCAACAGATTGCCTTGCTGTACATCGATGCGATACTCGGTAATCACCCGCGGCACCGATGAACAGCCGCCAAGCGCAAACAGGCAGCAGCCGAGGACGACCGGAAAGGCAAAAGCGGGAAACCGGCGCAAAAAGGAAAAATGAGTCATGAACGTAGGCAAGAAACTGGGCTTGGCACGAAAACGAGCGCCCATATGGTAATCAGTAATGGTAATCGGTAATCGATGCGGAATCGACGCCAAAACGGGCATGCAGTCGCCGCAACCGGAAAGGCGGTATATCATAAACGAAAAGCCTTTAAACTTCTTTTTCCTTCTTTCCCTCTCAGCCAAAGAAATGACGGAGACCATGAACAGTTCGCAAAGCCTGAAAAGCATCGGCCTGAAAGCCACCTTTCCGCGCATGAAAATCCTCGATCTTTTTGAAAAAAGCGAAGTGCGTCATCTCTCGGCGGAAGAAGTCTACCGCCTGCTGCTCGCGGAAAACATGGATATCGGACTGGCCACGGTATACCGCGTGTTGACCCAGTTCGAGCAGGCCGGCCTTCTGGAGCGGCACCATTTCGAAACCGGGAAAGCCGTATTTGAACTCAACGAGGGGAAACACCACGACCACCTGGTCTGCGTCGATTGCGGCCGCGTTGAGGAATTCTACGATCCGGAAATCGAACGGCGGCAGAAGAAAATCGCCAAGGATAAAGGCTTCGAGATCCAGGAACATGCACTTTATCTCTATGCCTCGTGCAGCAAACCCGACTGCCCGCACCGCGGAAGAGAAAGATAGCCGCGACGGGAATTCCCGGTTCAAGCCTCATGTGAGAACGATTTCCCGCGTAAGCGTACCCAATGCGCACGTTCGAATCGAAAACCCTCCGGTTTCACTCTCCGCGCGTGAACAACGCGATCGATTCCACGTGCGAAGTCTGCGGAAACATGTTCACCACGCCGGCACCGCGCAGACGATAACCTTTCTGATGCACCAGGATCGCTGCGTCGCGCGCCAGCGTTGCCGGATTGCATGAAACATAAACGATCCGCTGCGGACACAAGCCCGCGTCTTCAGCATTTTTCGCTTCCTCCGTTTCATCCCCGCGTGCGGAAACAAGCGCTTTGACGAGTTCGGCGGCGCCTTCGCGCGGCGGATCGATCAGCATCTTCCCGCATGGCCCGAACGCCAGGAGGTTTTCCGGCGTCGCCTCGAAAAGATTGGCAACGGCAAATTCCGTGCATTCGCCAAGTCCGTTTTTCGCCGCGTTCTCTTCGGCGCGCTGCACCAGCGCCGCGCTGCCTTCAATGCCCAGCACGCTGGCGCCGAGCCGCGCCATCGGCAGGCTGAAATTGCCCAGGCCGCAAAACATGTCGAAAACCCGCTCGCCGCGCCGAATTTCCAAAAGCGCCATCGCGCGCCGGATCAGGACCCGGTTGATCGCGGGATTCACCTGAGTGAATTCGGTGGGACCGAACGAAAGTTCGAGGCCGAATTCCGGCAGCACGTAAGACAACAGACCGTCGTTCTCGGCGCTTTTTTCCGGATAAAAAGGAGTAACCGAATCCGGGCCGTGCGGCTGCAGATGAATATGCACGCCATGCCGTTGCGCGAAAGTCCGCACCGAAGCCTCATCCTCCGGCGAGAGCGGCTCCAGCACCCGGAGTACGAGTACCGTCGTGTGTTCTCCGACGGCAGCTTCCACCTGCGGGAGACGTTCGCGAATCGACAGGGCACCGAACAACTCGCGCAAAGGGAGCAGAAGGTTTGCCAGTGCCGGCGGCAGCGTATGGCATTCACGCATATCGGCAATATAACTGCTGCGTTTTTCATGGAACCCGACCAGCATTCCGCCTTTTTTTTCCACCAGTCGTACCGAAAGCCGGGCGCGATGGCGATATCCCCAGGGTTCGCCATAGATCGGCGCAAAAATTTCCTCGGGCCGCAATCTGCCGATATGCCACAGATTGTCTTCGAGCACCCGCTGCTTTGCCGCCACCTGGGCAGCAGGGTCGCAATGCTGCATGCTGCAGCCGCCGCAGACCCCGAAATGCGCGCAGCGTGGCGTTACCCGGCTGGGTGAGGGGCGGATCAGCCGTGCCACCCGCGCCAGCTCGTAAGTCGGTTTTTTACGATAACTGGAAAATTCGACCTGTTCGCCGGGCAATGCGCCTTCGACGAAGACTGCCTTCCCGTCCGAGCGGGTAATGCCGCGCGCCTCGTGATCGAGGGATTCGATGATTCCAATGGGCATTGATGATCCTTACGGCGAAAAAGCGCGCATTTTATACGCCTTTTCCGCTACCGTGCCCGGCAAAAAAAACGGCATTGGGGGCGCAGGGAAAAGCCCGAAAATGAACCAGGAATAATAGATCTTTTGCAGGAAAACCCTAAACGCGGCGAGCACGGTGTTGTATTATGACTACAGAATTGGTGCGATGCATCAATCGGTTCTTGTTTCCAGCTTCAATCGTGTTACTATAATCCGCTGGTCAACGTGCACGCTGACCATCTTAGAGCAAAAAACTGAGGTGTAAACTCTTTCTTTATCGATAAAGGATACCAACGATGAAACAGTCGTCCCTTCTCATTGCCGCCCTGATCGCCGTTGCCGTTGCCGCCTGTGGCAAGACGGAAACGCCGCAAACGTCCGCCCCCGCCCCTGAAGCCGGTATGTCTGGCATGTCCGGTATGTCCGGTATGTCCGGCGAACAGCAAGGTATGTCTGGCATGTCCGGCATGTCCGGCGAACAGCAAGGCATGTCCGGTATGTCCGGCATGTCCGGCGAACAGCAAGGCATGTCTGGTATGTCTGGCATGTCCGGCGAACAGCAAGGCATGTCTGGTATGTCCGGCATGT
>JAVBTC010000132.1:0-4305 GCA_031556405.1 Rhodocyclaceae bacterium | reverse complement strand
CGGAAACGGTCTCGACCTCGCCTTCCAGGCGTTCGACCGCTTCGGCCATGGCGCCGGTCAGATGCCGGACGCTCCAGCGGTCGCCGCCGACTTCTCCCACCTCGACCGCCGGCAGCGGCAAGACCAGATCGGCGGCGCCGTCCAGGTAGTCGGAATAGCGGCCATTTCCGAGGGAAAAATCCGGGCCGTCGTCGGAGACGGCGGCGAGGTAGTGGCAGACGGCCAGCATCCGTTCCTGCACCGTCCATTGCGCGGGATCGTCGACGCCCTGGGCCGAAGCGAGCGCATGGCGCAGGAATGCGGTACAGCAGGCTTCTTCCCGCGCTCCCGGCATCGCGGCAATGGCAATCGACGCACCGAGCGAGAGTTCACGTAGTTTTACCGTCAAGCGGCGTGTGCGCAGGATGGGGAAATGGATCATGAATGCCGCTCCCGAAGAAAAGGTTCGGGAATTCTGCGGCAGAGGAAAACGGGGGTTGGGGGCGGTTTTCCGGAAATCAGAGCGCGACCGATTCCGACCAGTCCTGCCGGTCGATGGCCGTCAGCGTGCACAGCGTCAGCGGAACCGCCAGTTCGACGAAGCGCCCGTTGCTATCGACGGGGGAAGACAGCGGTTGTCCGATTGATTCGATCACCAGCGGCGAAAAAACCCGCCCCTTGTATTTCATGGCAATCCGCGTCGGCGATTGCGACGGCATCAATGCCTCGATGTAGCCTTTCTCGCCTTTCATCGCCTGTACCGCTTGCGCCAGGATCGTCCCGTCCCGCGCCAGCGCGATGGGCAAGGCCCATTCCATCAACTTGTTGAACGGCGTTTCCACTTCCCGGAGCGGATCGATCCAGGCCCGGAACAACGCCGTCACTGAGATTTTTACGGGCGGCATGCCATTGAAGACCTGGGTGGAATTCAGTTTCGTAATCCCGGTACGGCCTTCGAAGCGGCTCAGGAATTCGCTCGATTGCCGTTGCGCGCCTTCCCCTTCCGGCGCCTTTCCGAGCATCGCATCGACCAGCGGTTGCAGTGCGCCGGACTGGAGCATCGCCATCAAGGCCGGCGCCCGCGTTTCCGGCCCGGCCTGTTCGAACGGGCTTTGCCAGTTGAGCGCGATTTCCATGTTCGCTTCCGTGAGCGGGGCCAGCACGGTCGCCGGATCGGTTTTTTGCGTTCGTCCCCAGCTATCGCCCGTCTTGGCGACTTCGTAGAAATGGGCGATCAGGTGGGAAGAAAGACCTTCCCAGTTCGATGAAAGGGTTTGCGCTTCGAGGCTGGGAGCGGGCATCGGATCGTTCCGGGCATTTGCGGGTGCTCATTCTCGCCGATGTTTCCCGCAAGCCGGAGCGGGTTTTTCCGGAACGGCAGTAAATAATGCCGTATATACGCCCAACAGCCATGAGCGGAAATCCCTATTTCCACGCCTTTCCCTGCATGGACGCCCCTGAGCACGACCTTTCAATATCCTACTGCTCCTGTCAACAATGACAGCTTGTCCGCGCTCTCATTGTCTGGACATAATTCGACATGTTGTGCGCACAACGTTCGATTTTCTCAATTTCGTTTTCCATTAGGGAGGCAATAATGAAAGCAGCTAAAACACTCGCAGGATTGGTCGTTGCGTTGTGCCTGGGCATGGCGGCATCCGTTTCATACGCCCAAAGTATCGACGGCCCCTTCGTCTCGAAACAGCAATTGGTCGATTTCTGGCAAACCAAAGCAATAAAAGAGCAACAAGCTACTTTGATTGCTCTCAATGGGTATAAGGTGTTCTCTTCCGGCGGTTTCGGGCCCAGCATGGATGTGAAATATTTTCAATGCAGCGACGGCTTGATTTATACGAAATGCAATTCCATCAAAGGCCCATTCAGCAACAGAAATCAAATAATTTCCGCCGTCTCTGACATGCTGGGGAACGAAATTTCTTCCACGACCATTCGTGTGGATGGAAATATCATTCTGGGAGCATCTTTCAGCCCTGGTTCCGGAAGCTTCAACTACAAAACATGCCCGGCTCCCTATAGCTACATGGTATTGGATCAAGCGTATACAAGTTACGGAAGTATTACTGGCATCAGTTGCCTGCCTCAACTGTGAGTTTTCGAAAAGCACAGGGCTTTTTCAGAATTTCATTTTTTATTGAGGAGAACACAATGAAAGCAGCTAAAACGTTTGCAGGATTCGTCGTTGCGTTGTGCCTGGGCATGGCGGCATCCATTTCATACGCCCAAAGTGTCGATGGCCCCTTCGTTTCAAAGCAACAGTTGGTCAGTTTTTGGCAAGCAAAAGCGACACGAGATAATCAAGCGACCTATATCGCTCTTAATGGGTATGGGGTGTATTCCTTTTCAAACGGTTTCGGCCCGGCTCTGTCCTTGGATTACTATCAATGTAGCGACGGATTGATTTATACGAATTGCAATTCCATCAAGGGCCCCATCAGCAGCAGAGATAAGTTATATCCCACCGTCTACACGATGATGGGGAGCTCGATCTCTTCTACGACCATTTACCTGGATGGAACCCCGATTCATGGAACGCCGGGATTTAGCCCGTCCTCTGGGAGTTTCCGCTACAAGACCTGCCCGGCTCCCCGGAGCTATATCGTGCTGGATCAAGCCTTCACGAATTACGGCGACATCACTGGAATGAACTGCCTGCCTCAACTGTAAATCTCCGATAATCACGGGGATTTTTTCGGGAAAGTAAACGGGCAAAAAATGGCGCCGCCCTGTACCGGGTCGGCGCCGTCGCCCCAGAGAAGAGCGAGAAAGGAAATTACAGGCCCATCTTCCGCCGCATCCTCATCGACTTCATCCGCCGCATCATCGCCCCGGCAGAATGGCTTTTCATGCGGGCCTTGCGAATGGCGATCTTCTGTTTCGCCGACAATCTCACCCGCCCGGAAATACGCTTGCGGATGCGCATTTTCTTCCCACCGCGCACCGCCATCTTCAGCTTGTAGGTGGCGTCGAACACCGCATCCTGATCGTCGGCCCCGAAGACGAACTGATCGATTTCCGCATCCGCGACGGCTTCCCCTTCCGGCAACGAGGCACTGACCAGATCCCGCACCCGGTCGGCAACCTCGCTGTCCCATTCGTTCAGAAGTTCATCGATATCCTCTTCCGGGACATCCAGCCGTTCCAGATAATCCCAGGCGGCATTGAGCGCCATTTCCAGCACGCCGGCCTCTTCGTCGGAAATCTCGCCGTCCTTGTTGGCGTCGGCAATGCCCACAAGCAGCGCCATCAAGCGGTCGGCGCAGCCCTCGCCGTCGTCAAGATCATCGGTTTCCACCCATTGCTGAATCGCGGCGGCGACGGACAACGCGATGTCGGCGCGGGTATAGTCGTCGGCGCCGGACAATGCCGGCCCGTCTTCCGCCTCGGCTGAATCCAGGATGGGCGCCGGTTTCTCGGGGTGCCGCATGGCTTGGCGCAGCAGTTCGCTCGTATACATGGTGAGGGTTCCTTTTCATGGTCGGTTTCGTTATCGGGACAAGGTTTGCGATATAAAAATCTGCCGCGTGGTGCCGTTGTAGCGCAGCCAGTAATTCACCTCCATCCGCTCGTAAGGCCGTGAGGCATTGGGCCGGACGATGAAGCGCCATGCTTTGCCGTCCATCTCCGGCTCGTCGGACGGCACCAGCCATTCGGCGGTGACTGCCGCCTCGAACAGATCGCGCAAAAAATCCCGCATCCATTTCACGCTGGTCAGCATCGGTTTTTGCAGCGCGACCTTGCCGAAGCGAACGACGGCTTCGTCGATATGGGTGGACATGTCGGCGACGGAGATGAGTTTTTTCTGGCTGGAATCGACCAATGCGCAGGTAAGCGAATCCCGGAAGACGTAGCGGCCTCCGCCGCTATAGGATTCGTACAACACGGGGTTGATCTTCGCCCGCGCCAGGGCATTCAATTCCTGTCCGCGCGGGGTATAGGTCTGCGTGATCCCCGTGCGCTGGATCGGCCATTCCCGTCCGGCAATCGGATAATGTTTCGGCGCCAGCCCGTCGTCGTTCGTTTGTGCATTGCGCCCGCAGGCATAGGCCACGTTCAGCGCCGCCGTCCCGATATACCCCTTCGGATTGATCCCGGTCGGATCGTTGGATTTCAGCGGCGCCCAAAAGGCGTGCATCAGGTGCGCCGTGGGGCTGGCGCCCATATTCAACTGCTCGACGAAGGCCGCCGCCGCTTCCGGGGTCAGGTTTCCCGCCACATCGAAGCGGAATTGCCGGTTGGTATCGAACGCCAACTGTGCCACCTGCGCCAGGAGCGCCGGGGACTGGCTGCCGCCGGAAACGAGAAAGC
>JAVBTC010000161.1:0-10129 GCA_031556405.1 Rhodocyclaceae bacterium | reverse complement strand
CCGCCGGTACCATCGACACCCGCTTCGATGAAAGCCGGATTCAGGGGCAATGGAACGTGGCGCGGTTTTCTCCGCTCGCATTCGGCTTCGACCTCGGCATCGACCGCCTGAATGTCGATAAATACCTGCCGCAGACACAGAAATCCGCCGAAACCGAGACCAAAGTCCAGACCGACCCGCCGGTCGATCTCTCGGCGCTGAAAGGACTGAATACCAACGGCAAGCTCACCGTCGGCGCCCTGCAGGTATCCGGAATCAAAATCGCCAACCTGAAAACGCAGATCAAGGCCGCCAACGACAAACTCGACATTGCCCCGCACTCGGCACAACTCTATGGCGGCAGCGTTGCCGGTTCGCTGCATGTCGACGCCGCGCAGAACCTCGTCGCCCTCAAGGAAAAAGCCACCGATATCCAGATCGGCCCGCTTTTGCGCGATCTGCTGCAAAAAGACATCCTCGAAGGCCGCGGAAACCTGGAGATCGACCTCAATACCCGTGGGCAAACGGTCGGCGCGATGAAAAAATCCCTGAACGGCACCAGCAAGCTGGCGCTACGCGACGGAGCGGTCAAAGGCATCGACCTCGCCAAGACCTTCCGTACCCTGAAGGCGCAATTCCGTGGCGAGGACACGATGGTCAACGCCTCGCAGACGCAAAAAACCGATTTTTCCGCACTCACCGCCAGTTTTCACCTGCGCGACGGCATTGCGAAAAACGACGACCTGATCGCGCAGTCGCCCTTTTTCCGTATCGCCGGTGCCGGAGAGATCAATATCGGCGCCAGCACGATGGATTATTTGAGCAAAGTCACCATCGTCAATACCTCCAGCGGGCAAGACGGCAAGGCGCTGGACGACCTCAAGGGTATGACCATTCCCGTCCGTCTGGTCGGCCCGTTCGACAAACTCAGTTACCGTATCGAAATCGCCAAATTGCTTGAAGAACGCGCAAAAGCAAAACTGGACGAGAAAAAGGACGAAGTGAAACAAAAGGCGCAGGAAAAAGCGCAGAAGGAAGTCGATAAACGTCTCGGCGATTCATTGAAAGGCATATTCAAGAAATAATCCGGAAAAACCGGCACCTCCGCGCCTGGTGTCCTGCACACCCGGCGCGGAAGTTTTTCGATTCATTCCAGTATCCGATTTTTCAGCCAGCAAAAAACCACAAAAAAACCCCAAAAAAACAGGCTGAAACGCATCGATTGCAGAATCACCCCCAGGGCATACAAAAAACATCCATTTGGAGTAGACTTGCGCCGCTTCGAAAGCCGAAGCAGAAACAAAAGCGCCTTTTTACTTTTGAATAATCACCTGTTCAGGATATATCGCAATGTTGAAATTTAAATACGTCGCCGCTCTCGGCCTCTGTGTCTTTCTGACTCCCGCCTTCGCGCAATCGCTGGCGGAAAAGGAAAAATACGCCGCCGAAGAAAAGGAAATCGCCAGCAGCGTCGAAAATACGGCCAGGCAGTGCAAGACGAACATAAAGGTAAAGTTCGATTGGAGCAGTTTCAAGAAAAAAGACCTGGAAGAACGCGGCGCGGCCACTTTCTGCAATGCGGCGTTTTCGGCTTTGAACGATGTCTGCACAAGTTCGGACGCCGGCCTGAAAGCGGTGCAAAGCAAAGTGAAAAGCGTAACCTGCAAGCAGTCCTCGCCCCGTTCTCTTTCACTCAAGAACGGAGAACTGGTGTTCGGCATCGATTACAACGCTGCCAACGATCACGAGGCAGTGCTCACATTCTTGAAAAACAATCTCTGATTTTTTGGTTCAATAAAAAAGCGCGGGCTCGTCCGCGCTTTTTTTGCAGCAAAAATTCTAATTATTTATTAAATTTGAAATAAGAACTGTAGCTTATTTAAAAACCAAATTATTTTTTATATTTAGAATGTCGATCATTATCCGATAGCCCAATATCCGCTTTTCACTCCGGCGCCAATGCTCTCGGCAAGGCGAAAACGGTATGTTCCTCTTCTCCGGGCATGATTTCGACGTTATCGGCACCCAAGGCGCGCAATGTGGCGATAACTTCGCTGATCAGCGCCTCCGGCGCCGAAGCGCCCGCGGTAACCCCAACGCGGCGCACGCCGTTGAACCAGGCGGCATCAACCTCGCCGGCATGCTCGACGCGATAACTGACCGCTCCGGCACGCTCGGCGACTTCGCGCAGGCGCTTCGAGTTCGAACTGTTCGGCGAACCGACCACCACCACCACTTCACAACGCAGCGCCAATGCCTTGACCGCATCCTGCCGGTTTTGCGTGGCGTAACAGATGTCATCCTTCTTCGGTCCGACAATCGCCGGAAAACGCGTCTTCAACGCGGAAACGATATCCTTCGCATCGTCCACCGAAAGCGTCGTCTGCGTCACATAGGCAATCCGTCCCGGATCGTGGACGGCAAGCCGCGCCGCATCCTCCCCCGTCTCGACCAGATACATGCCGCCGGTTTCCTGGCCCATCGTGCCTTCGACCTCGGGATGCCCTCTGTGCCCGATCATCACCACCTCGCGCCCCGCTTCATGCATCTTGCCGACTTCGACGTGGACCTTGGTCACCAGCGGACAAGTTGCATCGAACACCGTCAGGCCGCGCCGTTCCGCTTCCTCGCGCACCGCCTTGGAAACGCCGTGGGCACTGAAAATGACCGTCGCGCCGGCAGGCACCGCATCGAGCGTCTCCACGAAAACGGCGCCTTTCTCGCGCAACGCATCGCAAACGAATTTGTTATGCACTACTTCATGCCTGACATAGATCGGCGGCCCGAATTTCTCCAGGGCCCGCTCGACGATCGCGATCGCGCGTTCGACGCCGGCGCAGAACCCGCGTGGATTGGCAAGCAATACTTGCATCGTGGTCAATACCTCATCAAAAACGATATCGGGAAAAACGAAACATCATCGACAAAGACCGCGGAAACGGCGGCGCGTTGCCTCAAACATGCCCGACCATATTTTTCATCCCCCCGGCACCCGCACCGGATGAGGCGAAACACGCCACCAATTCAGGCGCGAAGAGGAACCGAAAACAGAACGGGAAGGCGAAAAGGGAGAAAGACAAAGCCGGAAAAATATAAATTCATACGCCGTCCATTATGCAATATGGCATCTCCGGCACATAATCGTCCGGCCATTGTACGCACTCGCTGCCTTTTCTCCTTTGTCTTTCTTTATGCGTCAACGAAAAATCGCGGGAAACTTCGAAGCCCGAGCGGGAAATCGAATCCTCCCTGCCGCAAAAAATAATCGGCCGTCGACTTGAAATAGATGAGAGCCGCCCCTATTATTTAGCACTCATCGACGGCGAGTGCTAACAAAGCTGTTTCAAAAACGGCTCCCGACTTCGCCGCAACGCGGTGATTTACCTGATAACCCATTGATTCCGAAAATTGTTAAATCAAGGAGAAGCTGATGAAAATTCGTCCATTGCATGACCGTGTAATCGTCGAACGTCTCGAAGACGAGCGTAAAACCGCCTCCGGCATCGTTATTCCCGATACCGCCGCCGAAAAACCCGATCAAGGCAAAATCCTGGCCGTCGGTCCCGGCAAGCGCGACGAAAACGGCAAAGCGATTGCCTTGGACGTCAAGGTCGGCGACCGTGTCCTGTTCGGCAAATACGCCGGCCAGACCGTCAAGGTCGAGGGCAAGGAAGTCCTCGTCATGCGCGAAGAAGACATCATGGGCGTCATCGAAGGCTGAACCCGGCCTTTCGTCCCATTGAAAGAATTCCCGTTCAAAAAATTTTTCATCTGACTGGAGAATAGAAATATGCCTGCAAAAGAAGTGAAATTCGGCGATTCCGCGCGTCAGCGCATGGTGGCCGGCATCAACGTCCTGGCCGACGCGGTCAAGGTCACCCTCGGTCCGAAGGGCCGCAACGTCGTGCTGGAGCGCTCGTTCGGCGCCCCGACCGTGACCAAGGACGGCGTTTCCGTCGCCAAGGAAATCGAACTGAAGGACAAATTCGAGAACATGGGCGCGCAGATGGTCAAGGAAGTCGCTTCCAAGACCTCCGACGTTGCCGGTGACGGCACCACCACCGCCACCGTCCTGGCCCAGGCGATCGTCCGCGAAGGCATGAAATTCGTCGCCGCCGGCATGAACCCGATGGATCTGAAGCGCGGCATCGACAAGGCCGTCGTCGCGACCGTCGAAGAACTGAAGAAGCTCTCCAAGCCCTGCTCCACCTCCAAGGAAATCGCCCAGGTCGGCTCCATCTCCGCCAACAGCGACACCTCCGTCGGCGAGCGCATCGCCGAGGCGATGGACAAGGTCGGCAAGGAAGGCGTGATCACCGTCGAAGACGGCAAATCGCTGGCCGACGAACTCGAAGTGGTCGAAGGGATGCAGTTCGACCGCGGCTATCTCTCCCCCTACTTCATCAACAACCCGGACAAACAGGTCGCGATCCTCGACAACCCGTACATCCTGTTGTTCGACAAGAAAATCTCCAACATCCGCGACCTGCTGCCGGTGCTGGAACAAGTCGCCAAGGCGGGCAAGCCCCTCCTGATCATCGCCGAGGACGTCGAAGGCGAAGCGCTGGCGACGCTGGTCGTCAACAACATCCGCGGCATCCTGAAGACCGTCGCCGTCAAGGCTCCGGGATTCGGCGACCGCCGCAAAGCGATGCTCGAAGACATCGCCATCCTCACCGGCGGCACCGTGATCGCCGAAGAAGTCGGCCTGTCGCTGGAAAAAGCGACGCTGAACGATCTCGGCCAGGCCAAGCGGGTCGAAGTGGCGAAAGAAAATACCACGATCATCGACGGCGCCGGCGACAGCAAGAACATCGAAGCACGGATCAAGCAAATCCGCGTCCAGATCGAGGAAGCCACGTCCGACTACGACCGTGAAAAACTGCAGGAACGCGTCGCCAAGCTCGCCGGCGGCGTTGCGCTGATCAAGGTCGGCGCCGCGACCGAAGTCGAAATGAAAGAGAAGAAGGCGCGCGTCGAAGACGCCCTGCATGCCACCCGCGCCGCGGTGGAAGAAGGGATCGTCGCCGGCGGCGGTGTCGCGCTGCTGCGCGCCCGCGCCAATCTCGCCAAGCTGAAAGGCGACAATGCCGACCAGGAAGCCGGCGTCCGCATCGTCCTGCGCGCACTGGAAGAGCCGCTGCGTCAGATCGTCGCCAATGCCGGCGACGAAGCCTCGGTGGTGGTCAACAAGGTCATCGAGGGCAAAGGCAACTATGGCTACAACGCCGCCACCGGCGAATACGGCGATCTCGTCGAAATGGGCGTGCTCGACCCGACCAAGGTCACCCGCACCGCGCTGCAGAACGCCGCGTCGATCGCCGGCCTGATGCTCACCACCGACTGCATGGTCGCCGAACAGCAGGACGACAAATCCGCTGCCGGCATGGGCGGTATGGGTGGCATGGGCGGTATGGGCGGCATGGACATGGGAATGTAAGAAATCCCATAATCCCTCCATGGGAAGAAAATTCCTTCCGGCATTTTCATTTCCTACCGCAATACGAAAAACCCCGCGCCGAAAAAGCGCGGGGTTTTTTTCGCATGTCGAAACTTGACCGCTTCCGGAGCATCCACTACCATCGCTTCCGCGCCAAGCGCCGAACAAGGCTATAGCGACGATAGCGGATCACATAAAAATCAGACTCGAAGACGAGCCGATGGCGATACAAGCGGTACGACATGGCAGTGTCCAAAGTGCCGGTTTTTACGTGATCCGCTATATGCATTGGCTGCTACGCAAAACCGGCACGACAAGACCAGGATACGGGCAGTTTTGGGCAGTTTTTTTCCTGAATCGAAGAGAAGGTTTTTTATGTCCGACACAAAACGTTTTTTCAAATATCTGCCTTTCGTCGCGGCGGCTGCCGTGTTTTCCGGCTGCGCCAACATGGAGATGGGATCCCAGGACGCGAAAACGACCGCGACCGGCGCCGCCTCCGGAGGGCATAGCGAAAACGCCAACAGCCAGCTCGAAAAGTGCGACAAGCCGCTGGGCACGCTGGCGGTCGTCGAAGACGTCAATACCGACTGGTACCGGACCCTCAGCAACGATTACCGCCTCGGCCCGACGACACCCGTTCTGCGCCTGCTGGTGCAGCAATCGAACTGCTTCGTCATCGTCGAGCGTGGCCGCGCGATGGACAACATGATGCAGGAACGCGCCTTGCAGGACGCCGGAGAACTGCGCAAGAAATCCAATTTCGGCAAGGGGAAGATGGTCTCCGCCGATTACTCCATGTCTCCCAGCATCACCTTCAGCAACCAGAATGCCGCCGGCGCCGGTGCCGGCATCGGCGGCAGGCTCGGCGGCCTGTTCGGCGTCGTGACCGGCAACATGAACGTCAAGGAAGCCAGCACCCTGCTTTCGCTCATCGACAACCGTTCCGGCGTTCAGGTCTCCATCGCCGAAGGCAGCGCGCGCAACATGGATTTCGGCGCGGTCGGCGGCCTCTTCGGCGGCCGTGGCGGCGGCAATCTCGGCGGCTACACGAACACGGCGGAAGGCAAGGTCATCGTCGCGGCATTCACCGATGCCTACAACAACCTCGTCCGCGCCACCCGCAACTACCGCATGCAGACCGTCAAGGGCGGTCTGGGCACCGGCGGTGAACTGAAAGTACAGGGCGAGGACGAAGACGTGCCGGCGGCAGCGGCTACGGCCAAGCCGTCAACGAAAAAATCGAAGAAAAATACGCAGAACTGATCCGGCGGCAGCTACTGCCGCCGCTTCAAAGCAAAGCCCCTTGCGTTTCCCGCGCAAGGGGCTTTTTTACACGATTCATATAACAAACCGCAAACCGGTATTGGGGGAAAAATCCCCTGAATTCCCGGCGAGGTTTACGCAGGGGATGACAAAAAATCAATGGATCGTGGCCGAACCCGGTCCGTCAGTAAAACAAGCGGTACAGCCTGCGAAGGACGGGAAATACCGTAAGCGTTCGAATTCGCAACAGCCCACTGGGGACAACCGGTGAAAGAAAAACACGAGCACCCCTGCCTTACAGCCGTTTTTTCCGCCGTCACCCGCTGTTCCGTGGCGAATGGCCGCCACAGTAACAGCCGCACATGTGCTCGATGAGGATGCGCACCTTCTGCATCGCGCCCTGCAGCACATCCTCCAGGGCTTCGAAATCGATGCCGTTCTTGCTGCTGCCGCGTCCGGCGGCATAGTTGGCGACGACGTTGATCGCGGCATAGGGCAGGCTGAGTTCACGCGCCAGCACCGCCTCCGGCATGCCGGTCATCCCGACCAGGTCGGCGCCGTCGCGTTCGTAGCGGTCGATCTCGGCGGCGGTTTCCAGCCGCGGTCCCTGCACGGCGGCATAGACGCCGCCGATATGCGCTCCGACGCCGGTAGCGGCGGTGGCTTCGATCAGGCGCGCTCTCAGAGCTTCGTCATACGGTTCGGTGAAATCGATATGCACGACCTTGCCGCTTTCGCTGTTGTAGAAAGTGGATTTTCGCCCCCAGGTGTAATCGATGATCTGGTGCGGAATCACCAGGTCGCCGGGCTTGATGTCGGCGCGGATGCCTCCGACCGAAGCCACCGAGACGATGGCATCGACCTCGGCATGCCGCAGCGCCCAGATATTGGCGCGGTAATTGACTTCGTGCGGAGGGATGGTGTGCCCGTAACCGTGCCGGGCCAGGAAAACCGCCGACTTGCCGCAGATCTCGCCGAACATCAGCGCCCCCGAAGGCGCGCCGTAGGGCGTGCGCACGACTTCGCGATGCGAAACGTCGAGGTTGGAGAGTTGAGTCAGGCCCGTTCCGCCGATGATCGCGAGCATTATGGTTTTTCCTCCGTGTTTTCCCTGGTTGCGTAGATCGCCGGCAGGTTGCGCCAGACACCGAAAATATCCATGCCGAAGCCGAACACGTAGCGATCCGGAACGGTGAGCGCGACGAAATCGGCGCGGATCGGCTTTTCCTTGTTTTTGTCCTTGTCGGTGAGCACCGCCATGTACACGGCCTTGGCGCCCTGCTGCCGCAGGCGGTCGCGCACCGCCGCCAGGGTCACGCCTTCGTCGAGGATGTCGTCGACGACGAGGACGGTGCGGCCCTTGACCGAAGTCCACGGCGCCGAGCGCCAGGACAGCGCGCCGCCGGAAGTATCCTGCCCGTAGCGGGTGACGTGCAGATAGTCGAAATCGAGGGGAAAGTCGAGCAGCGTCATCAGCCGCCCGGCGAACGGCACGCCGCCGCTCATCACGCACAGCAGGATCGGATGGGTGTCCCCGAGTTTGTCGGTGATTTCCCTGGCCACGCGCTGTACCGCGCCTTCCACTTCTTCCGCCGAATAGATCAGGTCGGCGTTTTCGAGCGTTTGGCGCGCCTGCCGCAGTCTTGTTTCCGACATATTCAGTCTCCCTTGTCCAGAGGTTCCAGATGGTTCAATCGTTGCAGATATTCCGAAAATTCCTGCCCCACTTCCGCGTGCCGCTGTCCGAACACGACGGTGGCTTTCAGGTAACCCAGCTTGGAGCCACAGTCGAAACGCGTGCCTTGATAGCGGTAGGCCAGCACCTGCTCTTCGGCAAGCAACGCGGCAATGGCGTCGGTAAGCTGGATTTCGCCACCGGAGCCCGGTTTTGCCGTGCGCAGGTGATGGAAAATTCGCGGTGTCAGTATATAGCGCCCGACGACGCCGAGGGTCGAAGGCGCGTTTTCCGGCGCCGGTTTTTCGACGATGGCGCTGATTTTTTCGAGACGTTCGGCATACGGATCGGAAGCGACGATGCCGTAGCTCCTGGTCGCATGCCTCGGCACGTCCTGCACGCCGAGCAGCGAACAGCCCTGGTGGACGAAACATTCGGTCATCTGCCGCATCACCGGTACTTCGGCGTCGAGCAGGTCGTCGGCAAGGATGACCGCGAACGGATCGTCCCGGATCACCGGCCGCGCGCGCAGCACCGCGTCGCCGAGGCCGAGCGGCTCGGTCTGGCGGATGTAGATGCAATGCACGTCTTTCGGCACCACTCGACGCACCTCTTCGAGCATTTCCGCTTTGCCGTGGCGTTCGAGTTCGTTTTCCAGCTCGTAGGCCTTGTCGAAATGATCCTCGATCGCGCGCTTGGAACGTCCGGTGACGAAGATCATGTCGGTGATGCCGGCGGCGACGGCTTCTTCGACGGCATACTGGATCAGCGGCTTGTCGACGATCGGCAGCATTTCCTTCGGGCTGGCCTTGGTCGCCGGCAGAAAACGGGTGCCGAATCCGGCGACGGGGAAGACGGCTTTGCGTACTCTTCTGTACATCTGAGGTTTCTCCCTTTTGAATCGAAGCGGTTCTGTCACATCGCCCAAAATATGGCCGCGCGACGAAGGCGCCGCGGGATTGAATCGACAATGTTCCTCTATGCTCCCGGCGTGCCCAGCATCAGCAATTCCCGCAGTTTTTCCTCGTCGATCACCGCAACGCCCAGCGTCTGCGCCTTTTCCAGCTTGGAACCGGCTTCGGCGCCGGCAACGACATAATCGGTTTTTTTCGATACCGAGCCGCTGACCTTGCCGCCCTGTGCCAGGATCAGCTCTTTCGCTTCGTCGCGCGAAAGACCCGGCAGCGTGCCGGTCAGCACGAAGGTTTTTCCGGCGACGGGATGATTCGCCAACGCCTGCGCCGCAACCATGTGCGGCGACGGCTCGTGTTCCGGCCAATGCACGCCGGCAGCACGCAACGCGGCAACGACTTCGCGGTTGTGCGCCTCGGCGGCAAACAGCCGCAGGCTCTGCGCGACGACCGGCCCGATGTCGGGCACCTGCATCAGTTCCGCTTCATCGGCGGCGAACAGCCGCTCCAGGCTGCCGAAATGGCGGGCGCAATCGCGCGCCGTCGACTCGCCGACATTGCGGATGCCGAGCGCGTAGATGAAACGCGCCAGCGTCGTTTCCTTGCTCTTTTCGACCGCGTCCAGGAGATTCGCCGCCGAGCGCTCGCCCATCCGTTCGAGCCCGGCCAGTTGTTCCTGGGTCAGGCGATAGAGATCCGCCGGCGTCTGCACGAGCTTGGATGCAACCAACTGATCGACGATTTTTTCACCCATGCCC
Organism: Rhodocyclaceae bacterium; assembly: GCA_031556405.1. Taxonomy (GTDB): domain Bacteria; phylum Pseudomonadota; class Gammaproteobacteria; order Burkholderiales; family Rhodocyclaceae; genus WQZF01. The sequence continues at coordinate 100 of JAVBTC010000161.1, read as the reverse complement.
TCGATGTCGAGCGCGCGGCGCGACGCGAAATGCCACAGCGCCTGCTTGCGCTGCGCCGGGCAGAAGAGGCCGCCGCCGCAGCGGGCGACGGCTTCGTCGT
>JAVBTC010000165.1:0-52267 GCA_031556405.1 Rhodocyclaceae bacterium | reverse complement strand
TTGGCGCGCGTGGAACGGATCAGATCCTGGGCGAGATAGGTGTTGAGCGGCGGCAGCGCGACGGCGCGGTCGCTGAAGATTTCGACTTCGGTGCCGCCGGCGCCGAAGGTGATGATCGGCCCGAAGATGGGGTCGCGGGCGACGCCGACCATGAGTTCGCGGCCGTTCGGACGCGCGAGGTAGGGTTCGATCGAGACGCCGTTGATGCGCGCGTTGGGATGTTTCTTGCGCACGGTGTCGATGATGTCGTGGTAGGCGTTGCGCACGGCGGGCGCGGTGGCGACATTCAGGCGCACGCCGCCGGCGTCGCTCTTTCTCTGCACGTCGGGCGAGTCGACCTTCATCGCGATGGGGAAGCCGATCTGCTCGGCCAGCAGCAGCGCCTCGGTCGGCGTGCGCGCGACCATCGTTTGCGCCACCGGGATGCGGAAGGCGCGCAGGATCGCCTTCGATTCCATTTCGGAAAGCACCTTGCGCCGCTCGGAGAGAATCGCGTCGATCAGCATCTTCGCGCCCTCGGTTTCCGGGCGTTCCTCGCGCGAGGTCGGCATCGGCGTTTGCAGCAGGAGCTTCTGGTTACGGTAGTAGGTGGAGATGTGATAGAAGAGTTCGACCGCCGTTTCCGGCATGCGGAAGGCGGGAATGCCCGCTTCTTCGAGTATCCGGCGCGCGCCGACGACCTGGTCTTCGCCCATCCAGCAGGCGAGCAGCGCCTTGCCGGTCTGGTCGGCGATGTCGATCACGGCGCGGGCGACTTCCTCCGGCTGCGTCATCGCCTGCGGCGAGAGCATCACCAGGATGCCGTCCACGTTTTCATCCTGCGCGACGTTGAGAATCGCGTCGCGGTAGCGTTCCGGCGTCGCGTCGCCGACGATGTCGATCGGATTGTTGTGCGACCAGGTCTGCGGCAGGCAGGAATTGAGGCGCTGGATCGTCGTTTCTTCCAGCTTGGCGAGAGGAATGTCGAGGTCGCCGGCGCGGTCGGCGGCCATGGCGCCCGGTCCGCCGCCGTTGGTGATGATCGCCAGGCGTTTGCCCTGCGGCCGGAATTTGGAGGCGAGCGCCTTCGAGGCGTAGAAAAGCTGGCCCACGTCCTTGACCCGCACGACCCCGGCGCGGCGCACGGCGGCGTCGAAGACGCTGTCGGAGCCGGCGAGCATGCCGGAGTGGGTTTGCACCGCCGCCGATCCGGCGGCGTGCCGCCCGGCCTTGAGCAGGATGATCGGCTTGATCCGTGCCGCCGAGCGCAGCGCGCTCATGAAGCGCCGTGCGTTGCGGATGCCTTCGACGTAGAGCAGGATGTAATGGGTGCGGTTGTCGTAGATCAGGTAGTCGAGGATTTCGCCGAAATCGACGTCGGCGGTGCCGCCCAGCGAAACGACGGAAGAAAACCCGACGCGGTTGGCCTTGGCCCAGTCGAGCACCGCCGCGCACATCGCGCCGGACTGCGATACCAGCGCGAGATTGCCCGGATCGGCATTGACCCGGGCGAAGGTGGCGTTCAGTCCCATGTCGGGACGGATGATGCCGAGGCAGTTGGGCCCCAACAGGCGCACGTTGTAGCTGCGCGCGATTTCGAGCATCTTGCGTTCCAGCGCGGCGCCCGAATGGCCGACCTCGGCAAAGCCCGAGGTGATGACGATGACGTTCTTGATGCCGCTGCGGCCGCATTGTTCGACCAGCGCCGGCACTGTCTGCGGGCGCGTGGCGATGACCGCCAGTTCGACCCGGGCGCCGATTTCCTCGATCGAGGCATAGGCGTTGACGCCCTGGATCGTCTCGTGCCGGGGATTGATCGGATAGAGCCGGCCCTTGAAGCCGGAGTCGAGGATGTTTTTGAAGAGGATCGCGCCGACCGAATTTTCGCGTTCCGAGGCGCCGATCACGGCGACCGACTTGGGTTCGAACAGCGTGGTCAGATAATGGAGTTCCAGCATGACTGCTCCCGGGCGGAAGGTTCCGCCGTGTTTCGTAAATTACCGTTTTCGAGAAATAAGGAATATCGCCTGAAACAGGGATTCGGACTTGCCGGGTTCAGTCGTTCGAACGGTAGAACGGCACGTCGGCCGGAGGGCCTCGGAGGGTCTTTAACCGATTGATTTCCGCTCCCCTGCTGCACTGCACAATTTAGCACAGAATAAGTGAAAAGTCTTTACTAATCTGCAACTTCGGGAAGAATAAAGCCCAATGTCATTGGCGTGAAAGCTGCCGCGACATCGTAGAACGGGAGTTCGGGCGCAAAATTTCGGAAAGGCAATCCTTCGGGATGAACCCCAGGGTGCGCTCGCCGGAGTCCGGTTTTCTTTTTTCGGATTTTCCGGGTGTTTCAGGACATGTCCGCCATTACGATGTTATTACTGTTGCCTCGCCAGTTCCGGAATCCTGGTCTGCGCTGCCCGGTAATCCTCGGGAACGCCGATATCGATGAAGTCGCTCACGCCGGGATAGGCGATGAGGCGCATGGCGTCGACGTGGCGCTCGAGAAAATCGCGCTCGAAAGAGAAACGCGGCGGCTGGCCGGTGGATTTGACCAGTGATTCGGTCAACGATGACTTGCGCAGCCGGTACACGCCGGCATTGACCAGGCCGGAGCCGTTGCGGCCTTTTTCCGCGAAAGCGCGGATGCGCCGTTCGCCGTCAATCTCGAGCGTGCCGTAGCGGGAAGTGTCGGCAACGGTCGCCGCGGCCAGCGCCACGTCCGCATTCCGGGCGTCGGCGTCGGCGATGAACTCCTGCAGGTCGATTGCCGCGAGCGTGTCGCCGTTGAATATCAGGAAGTCGTCGCCGGGAATTTCGGAAGCCGCCCGCAGGATCGCGCCTCCCGTGCCCAGCGGCTCGTCTTCGACGAGATAGCGCAACCACATTGCGCCGAAGCGGTCGCCGATTCCGTCGCGAACCTGTTCATGCCGGTAGCCGACCGACAGATAAACGTCGCGCACGCCCTGGGTTTCCAGTTGCCGCAGAAGCCACCAGAGAAAAGGTTTGCCCGCCACGTCGGCCATCGGTTTGGGCAGGTCGCCGACGACGGAACGCAAACGGGTGCCCAATCCGCCCGCGAGAATCAGGGCGGAATTCATCGCGGACATGTCGCGGCCCTGGTCCGTTCGATAAATTCTAAATCAATAGAAAATAATGAGTGGCTACCGTAGATGGTTTTCATCAATAATTATTTCCATATTGGAAAGCGACTGATCGTCGTTATTTTTTCACGGACCGAAATTCCGCCGTTATCGGTCGATCTACGCCTTGCGCCAGGACTGCGCGCCGCATTTGGTGAAACGGCAGGAAAATACCTGCCCGCCATAATTCTCCAGGGTACGCATCACGTCCGGCCGGCGATTGGGGTCGACGAAAAACATCATGAAGCCGCCGCCGCCCGCCCCCGAGACCTTGCCCGCCGAGGCGCCGGCGGCAATCGCCGCTTCGTAGATCGTGTCGATGAAGGGATTGCTGATGCTGTCCGCCATCCGTTTCTTCGCTTCCCAGCCGCTACGCATCGATTGCGCGAAGCTGTCGAAGTTGCCGGTCAGGATGGCTTCCTTCATGCGCACCGCTTCTTCCTTGGCGGCATGCAGCGCCTCCAGCGATTTCCGCTCGCCGTTTTGCACGTGCGCGATCTGCTGCGCGATGATCCTGGCGGATTCGCGGGAAACGCCGGTATGGAAGAGCACCAGGGACGATTCGAGTTCGGCCTTGATGTTTTCCTTGATGCGCAGGGGATTCACGATGACGCGGTCGTCATAGAACTCCATGAGGTTCAGGCCGCCGAAGGCCGCCGCGTACTGATCCTGCTTGCCGCCGGCCATGCCGAGATCCTCCCGCTCGATTTTGTAGGCGAGACGCGCGATCTCGTATTCTCCGAGGGGAAGCGCGAGGAATTCGCAGAAGGCGTGCACCAGCGCAACCACCAGTGTCGAGGAAGACCCGAGACCGGATCCGGGCGGCGCTTCCGTGTGGGTGGTGACGGAGACCGCCAGCGGCTCGCCCCGGTTGAATTCTTCGACGATGCGGTTATAGACGCCTACATGCAGTTCGAGCCCTTTCTCGCGTTCGAGTCTTGCCACGGCCTGGCCGGTCCACGAACACTGCTTGTCGGAATCGGCCAGTTCGACGGTATCGTCTTCCCGCGGCGCGATGGTCGCATAGGCGAACTTGGCGATCGTGGCATTGAGCACCAGACCGCCGTAATCGTCGGAGTAGGGAGAAACGTCGGTGCCGCCGCCGGCCAGCCCGAGGCGAAGCGGCGCGCGGGCGCGAACGAGGGAAGTGGTTGTCATCATCATTGATCGTGCCTTTCAAGGTTCGACCGGGTATGGAGCACTATGGGACACTCCGGGCAAGGAAAATGCATGAAAACCCGCGCTTCCTTTTTCGTCATGATGGCCGTGCCGCGCCGGAATCGTTCCGGGTTGCCGTTTTCAGTTGCGCATCAAGGCTGAGCGCCCAGGCGGTACGCGATTCGCAAATGGCATGCTCCAGGTAACACCGGCCGCTTTCGACTCCCATGGTGTACATCAGCGGTCCCAGTTCCGGATCCTTTAGCCGGGAAACGTTTTCCGGCAAGGCGCTCCAGATCCGGTTGAGCAGGTCGTCCGCCGTGCAGGCGCCCCGTGGGCCGAATTCCGCGAGAAAAGCCCAGTTGCGTCCGGGCAGGGGAATTACATTGAATCCATAGGCCGCAAAAATCTCCGTCAGCGCGCCGATGGAATAGGAGACGATGTGTCCGCGCCGGTAGGGGTCCAGGTAATCCGGATCTTCCTTCTTCACGTATTCGGGCAGGTCGGTGCTGAAATAATAGGTGGCGCCGGGAACAGACTTCGCCGCCAGTTGCCGCAGAAGATCGCGCAGCGCGGCAGGCGTCAGGTGTTCGACGACCTCGATGCAGGATCCGGCTTCGAACGCCAACGGCACGTCTTCGATCGAGCCCACGATGAAGTTCGGACTGGAGGTCCTGTACTTTTCTTCCGGGGGAAATTTTTCGACCGCATAGAACATCCGGCGCGACGCGGGCATCAGCAGGGAGAGCGAATCGAGCAGGTAACCCGGTCCGGATCCGATATCGATGAAACGTTCGATGGGAATGCGGCAATAAAGGAACGTTTCCGCCACCCGGTGCGGCGAAGAACCGAAAGAGCGCTCGCGCGCCGCGATCAATTCCTCTTCCCAATATTCGTTCCGGTAATTGTCGATGCAAGCCGAATCGATTCCGGCAAGAAATTCCGGATCGGCAAACAATGAACCGCAGGCGCCGCATTCGTAATAGTTCATTCCCGAAACTTCCCGGTATCGACGGGCGCCGTCGTTTTCACAAACAGGGCATTTTTTCACGTTCAATCCTATTGTTTCTGAACACACGCATCCGAAAATCAACCGGGCTTTCGGGCGTCGAACACGATCGACCAGGGGCCGACGATGCCTCGCGCCGGGTCGCGGAGATTCCAGCAGGAAACGACGAAGCCGATCCGCGCAAGCTCCACGATCATCTGCAGGCCGAAAATCCTCCAGACGAGCGAGCCTTCCTCGGGGCGGATGGGGGCGCCGTGAAAGAGTTTTTCTCCGAAATATTCGACCCGGTGGTTGATCTCGATGGCGCGCATGTCGTCCAATGCCTCCGAGGCTTGGAATGACACAGTGAAGATATGCCGTCCTCCCGCCTTCAGTACCCTGAAAATCTCCCGATGGGCGATATACGGCATGGGCATGTGCTCGAGCACGTCGCTGGAAAGCACGAGATCGAAAGAGGCGTCGTCGAACGACAAATCCTGCAGGTTTTCATTTCGTATGCCTTTCACCTCGCCGCCCGGGGGGGCTTCCGCGCCGAAATATTCGGAAAACACGTACCCGGGGATTTCCAGCAGCGCTTCATGCAATGCGCCGGACGACTCGGTATTGTAAACGGCATGCCCTTCCGGGAAACGGAACGGGCCGAAAGCATCCATTCCGTACAAGGCGCGGATCATCGTCGCGACCTGCCGCTGACGGTTGAACGAACCGCAATGGAAACATCTGCCCGATTCGCGTTTGTTTTCCGTGAACCCGTCGAACGCGGAATCGTTTCCGCATACGGGGCAAATTCCTTCAAGCGCTTCGGCGGAGGTCTCCATATCTCCACCGTCGTGCGGCATCATCGGAAACACCTGGAAATTCGCCAGGATTTCTTCATTGGGGAGAAGATCTCTTGTCATATCAAATCCTTGTCTTGACTCGTTTTCGATAAAACAAATGTTTGCCGGAGCCCGGTATTTATCCGACCTCTCCCTATTCATCTGGCGGCAGCCGTTCCGGCGGCTGCCGGCCGTGGATTGATGTCGAGGCGGAATACCTCTTCCATCGCCTGGGCGGAAAATCTTCCGGAAACATACGATTTCCCCTGCTTTGCCACGTCGCGCCAATATGCGTCGTCTTTCAGAAGCCTGACGACTTCCCGTGCCAGTTCCTGCGCGTCGTCGGAAACAGGCACGGTGTTTTTCAGGCCGTTGAGCCCCTGAGCGCCCACGGACGTGGTAACCAAGGGCACTCCGTAATGCAGGGCTTCCACGACCTTGCCCTTGACGCCGGCACCGATGCGCAAGGGAACGATCGCGACGCGGGACTTGCGGTAAAAGTCGCGCAACGCCTGATCTGAAACATGGCCGGTAACGGTGACGCCATCCGTGGCGAGGTTCCTGACCTCGGGCGTCGGGTTGGAGCCCACCAGCCAGAGATGGGCGTCGGGAACGTGCGCCCGGACGGCGGGCATGATTTCCCGCACCAGCCATTGCGCCGCGTCGATGTTCGGCGGATGTCCGAAACCCGCCACGAAGAGAATGCCGCTTCGCTCCTCCAGGGCAGGAGGCACCCGCGGTTCCGCCTCGTCGTCGAAGAAATACGGCGGCAGCGTTCTCGCCCTCACCTCGGGCGCTGCTTCGAGCACGGCCGCCGTCTCGGAGGCCGAGGGGTAGTAGACGACATCCACGCCTTTCCACAGCGCCAGTTCCCGCGCATACATCGCGTCGGCCTTCTTGCGCAGCGTTTCGGCGCCGGTCAATTCGTATTCGTTCAGAAGCCGCGCGTAATGCAGGTCGTGGCCGTAGTACAGGATTCTGGCCAGGCTGTGCGCGCGCACGGCGGGCAGGAAATCCGGCGCCACGGTGGGCCGGCTCAGGAACACGTAATCGAGCGCGGCGCCATGTTCCGCCACCCAGTTCGCAAAAGCGTTCTGGAATTCGCCGCCGTAGAAAACCTCGATGCCGGCCTGTTGCAGGATCGAAACGTACTCCGGGTCGTACCATAAATTCTGCGGCCAGAATTTCACGTTCAATCCCATTTTCCGGAACACGCGCAGGAAGCACCACATCGAACGCGAGCCCGCGTCGCGGTCGGGCTGCGGCGCGTAATGGTCGATCACCAGCATGGTCTTTCTGGCGGCGGAACGCTCGCGCGCGTGAAAGACATTGCTGCCGCTGTCGAAATGCTCGCGGTTGAGCATTCCCTGCCAGCGGGCGCGGAATTTTTTCTGATTCCCGGTCTGATACGCCTTGATGCCGCTGCCGGTATCGGTGCCGTGCGAAATGCCTTCATGGTGTATGACAATGGATTTCGGTTGATAGAATACCTTTCTTCCTACCGCGCGCACGCGGAACGCCAGGTCGGAATCCTCGCAGTAGGCCGGGAGATACCATTCGTCGAAGCCTTTCAGCGCATGGAACAGTTCCGCCGGAATCAGGAGCGATGCCCCGGAGCAATAATCGGTTTCCTTGACGTAGTTGTAGATGCTGCGCGCGGGATCGTCGAGGCGGCCGAAATTCCAGGCCGAACCATCGCGCCAGAGGATTCCTCCCGCTTCCTGAAGGCGCCCGTCCGGGTAGATCAGTTTCGAGCCCACCATGCCGCAATCCTTCTCGGTGTCGAACAGGGCCAGCATGCTGTCCAGCCATTCCGCGGTGATTTCGGTATCGTTGTTGAGGAAATGGAGGTATTTGCCGCGCGCCAGGCTCGCGGCGCGGTTGCACGAGCGGATGAACCCAAGGTTCGCGTCATTGGCGACGAAGCGCAGGCCGGGAATTTCCCGCAGGCGGAGAATATCCTCGTCGCCGGAGGCATCCTCGACGACGATGACCTCGATCGGCGCCGCCGGCAGGTGGGCATGAATCGAGCGCACGCACGACAGCGTATATCCGGCATTGCCGTACGTCGGAACGATCACCGAAACCGCCGGCGCCTCGACCTCGTCGAAACGCAGCGACGCCAGCACCCGGTTCATCTCCTCCGCGGCGGCGGGGCCGTCCACGGTCGGCGCCGGCACGATTCCGTCGCGGTGGCGGCGCCACACTTCGTAGTGCACCACGCCCTCGAACAGCGAACCGCCGCACCGGTATGCCAGGTCGACGCAACGGTCCTTCCATTTCCGCGGCAGCGGCATTCCACGGTACAGGAAGAGTCCGGTCTTGACCGCCAGCGGACGGATGCCGGCGAGCGCCGTGCCGAATTCGCCGCGGACGAGCCGCGCGGCAAAGCGCAGCGGACGGGTGATCCGCCACGACCGCGAGTGCAGGATCGCCTGCAATTCGCTGTCGCGTTCGTCGCACTCCTTGCGGGTCCGCTCGTTTTCCTCGCGAATTTTTTCCAACTGGTCGCGCAGTTCGGCGATTTCCCGGTCGAGCGACAGCGCCAATTCGGTGCGTTCGTCGAATTCGTTCCGCAGCCGACCGAAATTCCGGTTGTATTCGTACTGGTTCCGGTCCCGTTCCGCCCGGATTTCGTCCAGCAGGCAGCGCAGGCGGACCACTTCGCGGTCGTTCGAGAGCGCCCACTCGGTTTTTTCGGCGAATGCCTCCTGCAGCTCATCGAGGCGCTCGTCGTAGATGCGCTGGATCCGCTCCCGTTCCGTTTCCATCGCTTCGAGGCGTCCGCGCAGCCGCGCCATGTTCCGCTCCAGCGACAGCGCCCGGCCGGTTTTCTCGTCGAGGGTCGTTTGCAGCGCGTTGAGGGCGCCTTGCAGGGCATCGAGGCGTTCGGCGTGGTCGATCCGGGTTCGTTCCCGTTCCCGCTCCCGTTCCGCCTCCATTTCTTCCAGATGTCCGCGCAGCCGCGCCACTTCCCGGTCGAGCGAGAGCGCCCATTCGGTGCGTTCGTCGAATTCGTTTTGCAGTTCGCCCAGGCGCTTCCGGAGGGCGGCTTCCTCGGCGGCGAGGCCTTGCCCCCAGCGCGCCACGTTTTCGTATTCGGCGTGGAGGTCGCTGCCTTCCTCGAAAAACAACGACGCGGGCGTGGCGGCAGGCGCAACTTCCGCCGCGGAACAGACGGCGACGAAATACATCGCGGCGGCAGGCGCGACCGTCGTCGTTTCCAGCGTTTCGCCCCGCAGCGTCAGCGCCCGGTAATTCTCCTGTCTGTCCTGCATCGACAGCATCAGCGAGCCGGTCGCCAGCCGCTGGCCGTAATAGTCGATCCGGGGAAAATGGCGGCGCAGCAGCGCGTCCAGCTCCTCGAAGTACAACTCCCTGACATGGTGTTCGTTGCGATAGCCCCGGTCGTCCGAATACACCTTCCGGTTCGGCGACGAGAGGATCAGAATTCCGTCATCGCGCAGCACGCGGCGCATCTGGGCGACCATTTCCTCCTGCCCCGCCAGATGCTCGATCGTCTCGAAGGACACTACCGCGTCGACGCAGGCGTCGGCCAGCGGAATCGCGGTCGCGTCGCCCGCCGCGAAATGCAGGTTGCGGATTTCCCGGTATTGGGCGCTCGCGTGGAGGACGGCTCCTTCGGAAATGTCGATTCCGATCACCGAGCGGGCGCGGGACGCGAGCAGGGCCGAACCGTATCCCTCGCCGCACGCGAGATCGAGCACGTCGCGCCCCGCCACGAGATCGAGCGACCAGCCGTAGCGGTGCATATGCTCGTAATGGATCTCTCCTTTTTCCGTGGGGATGAAGCGTTCTCCGGTGAAATCGAGCATGGCTCATTCGTCCTTGGAAAAAGAAGAAAGCGCGATATCGAGCATGGGAATGCCGACCAGCCCATGGCGCATGGAGCTGTCGGAAGCGCGCAGCGTCAGCGCGTCGTGTACCCAGTGCTGTTGCGTGTGGTCGTACTGGGTGCCGGAGGCGATGGCGGCATCGATGGAATACACGCCCACCGGCAGAACCGGCATGCGGAAACGGAACGCGGCGCGATAGCGCTCGCCGGCCTTGCCGTGGATGACGGCGCCGCGCGTCGTGAGAAAGGTGTTGTCCCCGAAGAGGCGCTGGCCGAGGCGGTCCTTCAGGTAGAAACCGAGAATGATGTCCTGGAGCGGCACGTGCAGTTCGGCGCCGATGCGCAGTTCGACGATTTCGCCGCCATGCACGAGTTCGAGCGGCGCGCCGTGCGCGTCGACGAGGCTCGCTTCGACGATCGTCGCGCCGCGCGCGCCGAAATCGCCGCCGGGGCGCTCGGGGTCGAATTCGAAAATCTCGTACCGCGCGCCGATTTGCGCGCCGGTTCGCGTTCGTCCCCGCGGCGGTGCCCAGCGCGGATCTTCCGCATCTTCCCGGGCGGATTGTTCCGTTCCGGATTCCGTGGCGACACGGGCGGGCGCATCCGCCGCCGGCGTGATTTCCACGATCGCGCCCAGCGCCTTTCTATCCAGCGCGTGCTGCTCCGCCAGATACGCTTCGACCGTTTTCCTGGCGCTGTCGTCCATCCGCAGAATGCCGTGGTCGAGCCAGAGCGCGCGCGAACAGAGGCTCGTCACGGCGCCCGTATCATGGCTGACGAACAGCAGGGTGCCTTTCTTCTGGAATGCGCGCAGGAAACGCATGCATTTCTGCGTGAAGCGCACGTCGCCCACCGAAAGCGCCTCGTCGATCACCAGCATGTCGGCATCGACATGCGCGGCGATGGCGAAGGCCAGGCGAACGCTCATCCCGCTGGAGTACGTCTTGACCGGCTGGGAAATGAATTCGCCGATGTCCGCGAAAGCGACGATGGAATCGAAACGCCTGTCCAGTTCCGCCTCGTCGAGTCCGTAGATCAGACCGCTCAGGCGGATATTCTCCTCGCCGGTGAATTCCGGGTTGAATCCGGCGCCGAGTTCGAGCAGCGCGGCGACCCGGCCTTTCACCTCGACTTCGCCTTCCGTGGCATACATCGTCCCGCAGATCAGTTGCAGCAACGTCGACTTGCCCGAACCGTTCTGGCCGATGATGGCAACGGTTTCCCCTTGCCGCACCGCGAAGCTGACGCCGCGCAAGGCCCAGAATTCATGGAAATACTCGGGCGGACGCAGGCCGATCATGCGCTTCAGGCGCGGCACGATCATCTGCTTCAGGCGGTCCTTGGGCTGGGAATAGATTTCGTACCGCTTGCCCAGGCCGGCAACCCGGAGGATGGATTCGGAGGATTCAGAGGACATCGGCGAATCCCTTTCGCGTCTTCTGAAACCACGACAGCCCGGCCCATGCCACGAGATAGGAGATGAGCAGATAGATCAGCCAGCCGCGCCAGTCGACGGCCTCGCCCCAGATCGCGGCATTGCGGATCTGTTCGACGATGAACGTGACGGGGTTCAGGTAAAGAAACACCCGCATCGTTTCGGGAACCGAGGAAAGCGGGTAGAACACCGGCGCCATGAACAGCAGAAACGCGGTGACGATGCCCATGATCTGTCCGAGATCGCGCAGATACACCCCGAGCGAGGCCAAAAGCCATATCAGCCCGGCGGTCAGGAGCACGAACGGCAGCAGGATGACCGGCACGAGCAGCACGGTCATGGGTACATACCCCTGCCACAGCACGATGGCGCCGATCAGGATCGAAAACGCGATCGCGGCGTGAAACAGCGCGGCGCCGATCGTCACCCAAGGCAGGATTTCCAGCGGGAAGACGACCTTCTTGACGAAATTCGGATTGCCCACGACCAGCAGTGGCGCGCGTTGCAGGCATTCCGCGATCAGGCCGTACACCACGATGCCGGCGAACATCACCACCGCGAACTCCATCGTGCCGGTGTGCTCCGAACGCCAGCGCGACTTGAACACCACGCCGAACACGAAGGTGTAGATCACCAGCATCAGCAGCGGCGTAATGAACGACCACAAGAGCCCGAGAAAAGAACCCTTGTAGCGGCCGGTGACTTCCCGCTTCACGAATTGCCTGATGATTCCGCGGTGCAGCAGCAATGACTGCAATACCGCCAGCGGATGCAGGCCGGAGGTTGCCTTCATGCGTCTCCCTATATCGAACAACGTTGTATTTGGGGCGAATTTTTCAACGCCCGCGTATGGCATCTTGCTGATTCTGCCTTACCGGAGCCTTACATCGCCAGTTCGGCAGCGATAATGACCAAGATATATCCGGGCGCCTGATTCCGGTGAAAACGGCACGACGGCGCGTGCCGTAAAAACGTTATTTCCGGTTACTTTCCGGTACGGCGGGTTCCCTTTGGGTTCGTAACGCGCAGAAAACCCGGCATGCCCGGTTTCGGTATTCTTTCGGCGCCCGGCGGTGTAAACCGTGTTTGTGCCATTTTCGTGCCGGCACCGGCAAAAACCGGTTCAGCGCAAGGCGCTGTCGATCCGTATCTGGCCCGACAGCGTGCGGTGTACCGGGCATTTATTGGCGATTTCGAGCAACCGCGTGCGAACGTCGTCGTCCAGGTCGCCTTCAAGGGAAATGTTGCGTTCGATGCGGTCGACCTGCTTTCCGTCGACTTCGATCTTTTCATGGCGCAACGCGACGCTGATCCGCGTCAGCGGCAGCGACTTGCGCTCGGCGTACATTCGCAGCGTCATGGAAGTGCAGGCGCCGAGCGCGGCAAGCAGAAAATCGTAGGGCGACGGTCCGGCGTCGTTGCCGCCCAGATCGGCGGGTTCGTCGGCAATCAGCCAATGCGCCCCGGTCTGGATCGTCTGTTGATAGCGGCCCTGGCCGTTTTCCTCGACGGTGACTTCGTGTGTGCTCATGGATGCTCTCCTTTCGAATTCCAGATGAAATCTTTTACAGCAGGCCGGCGAGCGCCGGCCAGACGTTCTCGAGCAGTTGCGCCTGCGCCCGGGCCGTCGGATGCAGGCCGTCGGGCTGGAAATGTTCCCGGTCGGCCGCGACGCCCTCGAGCAGGAACGGGACATAGGCGGCTTTCTGAGTTTCGGCGATGGCGGAGAAACTCCGGTGGAAGGAATCGGCGTAGGCGCCGTAATTCGGCGGCAGGCGCATGCCGACGATCAGCACGCGCGCATTGCTTTGCTGCGCGGCGCGGACGATGGCGGCGAGATTGTCCCGCATCGTCGCCACCGGCAGGCCGCGCAGGCCGTCGTTGGCGCCAAGCGCGAGAATCACCAGCGCGGGCCGGTATTTGCGCAACGCCTCGCCGATGCGCTGGCGGCCGCCGGCACTGGTCTCGCCGGAAATACTGGCGTTGATGACCGTATAATCGTACTTCCTTTCGCGCAGCCGCTGCTGCAAAAGGCTCGGCCAGGCGGCATCCTGCGGAATACCGTAGCCGGCGGACAGCGAATCGCCGAAAACGAGAATGGCGCGTCCGGCGGAAATAGTACCTCCGGTGAGGGTGGTACCTCCGGCGGATGTGGCAGGCGCATCCGCCATCGCCCCCGGAGCGAGCAGTCCCGCCGCGGCCAGAACGCAGAAAAAACGAAACAGCGTGCGGAACAGCGCACGGAGCGGCAGGAGCGGCAGGAATGGCCGTCGAAAAAGGGTATGAACGGAGCAAACGCGAGCGATCATGAAGCCGGTTCTGGAAGTCGAAGGGTTGGGAAAAAGTGTCGGAAGCCTGGCCGTCGACAACGCGCCGCTCGTTATTCTGCACGATATTTCGTTCTCCGTCGCGGAGGGCGAGACCGTCGCCGTCATCGGCGCTTCCGGTTCCGGCAAGTCGACGCTGCTCGGATTGCTCGCCGGGCTCGATACGCCCAGCGCGGGTTCGGTGCGCCTCGACGGCGCCGCGCTCGCCGATCTGGACGAAGACGCGCGCGCCGTGCTGCGGGGCCGGATGCTGGGCTTCGTCTTTCAATCGTTCCAATTGCTGCCGGCCCTGACCGCGCTCGAAAACGTGATGCTGCCGCTCGAACTCGCCGGCAGGCTTTCCGGCGCCGCGCTGCGTGAGCATGCCCGCGAATGGCTCGTCCGCGTCGGCCTCGCCGAACGGCTCGGGCACTATCCGAAGCATCTTTCGGGCGGCGAGCAGCAGCGCGTGGCGCTGGCGCGCGCTTTCGCGCCGGGACCGAAACTGGTCCTGGCCGACGAACCGACCGGCAATCTCGACGCGGCCACCGGCAGGCAGATCATCGATCTGATGTTCGGCATCAACGCCGAATCCGGAACCACACTGATTCTCGTGACCCATGATGAAGAAATCGCTTCGCGCTGCCGCCGCCGTTTCCGGATGCACGCGGGGCGCATGGAAGAAATGTGACCGCCGCGCCGCCGGAATTGGGCGGCACTGCGGGACGGCACTGCGGCGGGGAAATGATTTTCCAATTAACAAAAAATAATTATTTCCTGAAACTGGCTACATGTAACGAAGTTAATTTTTTATTAATTGGAAAATATTTCAGGATTCTGCTTGGAGCCCCGTTTTTCCGCGTCGGCATGCCATAGCGGCGGAATGTCGGTCAGGTGGCCGGAGGCAAGCGCTGCGGCGCGCCGGTAGCTGCGCCACAGGCGGAAAATGAAAATGGGCACGGCGGTGGCCAGCGCAATCAGGGCGGCCACCCAAGGGTTCGGATAACCTTCGCTGAGGACGTTCCATCCCATCACACTGAGAAAAACGAAGAAAGCGAACGAATAAGGGCATGCGGCGCGCACGCAGGCGGCGGGCAAAAACCGGGATTTCATCGCAGCGCCGCGCATTTTTAACGCGAACAACAGGGTCGTGGAAAATCGCCCCGGGTTTGGGCGATGCGGCGGTGCAAGGCATAGGCCGCCTGCTCGGCGTCGATACCGTCCGCGCCCTGCGGACCGGCGGCCCCCTGCGGATAGGTGGAGAAAACGAATGCCTGGTTTTCCGCCTGCTCTTCATGATGGTCTTCGAGCAGATAACGGCGGCTGGCGCCAAGAAAGGCTTTGCGGATGTCGGCGGAGGTAGGGAGTCGGGGTGCGAAAAATTCCATTTTTCTTCTCCGTAGCGAATGAGGGGAGAGGGCACGCAGGAGC
The DNA here is from genome assembly GCA_031556405.1 of Rhodocyclaceae bacterium. GTDB lineage: Bacteria > Pseudomonadota > Gammaproteobacteria > Burkholderiales > Rhodocyclaceae > WQZF01. The sequence goes on along the minus strand of JAVBTC010000165.1, from coordinate 37,135 downwards.
GCACGGGGTGACTGGGTAGAGACTCATCATAGAAAAAAGTTGCGCCGGGGATTTCGACTCTTGCGTGCAGAAAATGTGACGCCAAGTGACGGCAGCGTGGCGGCGGAAATGGTTTCCGGGATTTACCATCTATCTGTACCTGGTTGGCCTACCCATTCCGTACGGATTTTTGCCCACGTGCGCCGCCGTGCCGAATATTTTTTCTACGTCCGTTCCTGTTGAGATCGGCGCACTCCGCCGATTTGCACGTGTGTACCGTAAGGGCGGTCAAAAAAACGGGAATGTCTCAGTCCAGCGGCCAGGTGAGCGTGAAGCGCGCGCCGCCGAGCGGGGAGTCGTGCGCGGTGACGTTGCCGCCGTGCAGTTCCATCGCGCGCCGGGTGATTGTCAGGCCGAGGCCGTAGCCGCCGGTGGCGCGGTCGCGCGAGCGGTCGAGGCGGACGAAGGCGGTGAAGATGTGTTCGCGCGCTTCCGGAGGGATGCCGATGCCGTCGTCGTCGATGTGGATCACTACTTTCTTGCCGACGATCGAGGCGCTGACGGCGATCCGGGTCTTGGTGTATTTGATGGCGTTGCGCAGGAGATTGCGGATCGCGTAGGCGATCATCCGCAGGTCTACGGTGACGGTGAGGTCGGGATCGATGGCGGTGCAGTCGACGTCGATTTCCAGGTCGCGCCCCAGGAAGCGCAGCGCGTCGATTTCCTTTTCCAGCCACGAGACGAGGCGGACGGTGGTGCGGTGCAGTTCCTGCTGTTCGCGTTCGAAGCGGGCGTAGGTGAGGCTGGTGTCGATCAGGTGGTCGAGTTCGTCGAGGTCGCCTTCCATCATGCGCCACAGCCGCTGGCGCTCTTCGAGGCCGTCGGTGACGGCGAGCATTTCCAGCGCGAAGCGGATGCGCGCGATCGGGGTGCGCAGTTCGTGCGAGATGGCGTTGGAGAGTTCCTTCTGTGTCGTCAGCAGGCGCTGCATCCGTTCCGCCATGCTGTTCAGGGTTTCGGCCAGGAGTTCGAAGGCGAGGTTGTGCACGGCGGGGGTACGTGCTTCGAGGTTGCCTTCGGCGAAGGAACGCGCGGTCTGGCGCAGGGATTCGAGATCGCGCCAGAAGGGGCGCACCCAGAACCAGACGGCGACGGCGAGGATCAGCGCGTTCAGGCTCCAGGTCAGGAGCTGGATGCGCAGTTCGAGCGGGATGCCGCGCTGCCGGTTCTGCGGGTTGCGGTCGGGCGACAGCGGGCCGAGCACGAGGACTTGCGAGGTGTTGCGCAGGCGGCTGTAGACGATGTCGCCGGTGACGTTGCTGGCCAGTTGGCCGGAATCGAGCTTGACTGCCTGTTTCGGCGGCAGGGAGATGCTGGAGCGTTCGACGATCGCCAGCCGGTAGGCGAATTTGTTGCTCATGTCGTCGATGGTCTGCGGCCACTTGCTGCGCGGGACGCGGAAGAGTTCGTCTTCGATGAGCGCGACGGTGCCGGACATGAAGCGGCGCATGTAGTCTTCGGTGACTTCCTTCAGCCCGCTGGCGATGACGAAGTCGGCCAGCAGCGCGATGACGACGAAGGCGCCCATCGCCAGCAGGTAGAAGTTGAAGAACAGCCGCGCGAAGCGGTAGCGCCCGGTGGGCAGGGAGATGGTTCTTCTGTCCGGAACGGGAGAGGGGGCAGGAGCAGGAGCAGGAGTGGGGGCGGGAGCGGGGGTGCGGGTTTGCGCGGCGGCTGCGCTGCCGTCGCCGCTGCCGGTGGTGGTGTTGCTGTGATTGGCGCCGTTATTGCCAGTCATGCTTGGAGAAGAGATACCCCTTGCCGCGCACGGTCTTGATCCGTGTCGGGTTTTCGGGGTCGTCGCCGAGCTTTCTGCGCAGGCGCGAGATGCGCGCGTCGATCGAACGGTCCAGTCCGTCGAAGCCGATGCCGCGCAGTTCCTGCAGCAGGTCGTCGCGGGAGAGGGTGTTTCCGGCATGCTGCGCGAGCAGCCAGAGGAGATCGAATTCGGCGGTGGTCAGGTCGATTTCGGCCTCGCCCAGGTGCGCGGTGCGCGTCGATTGGCTGATGCGGAAGTTGCCGAACACCATGGTGTCGTCGCCGCCGCCATCGGAGAGCGAGGGCTGCGAACGGCGCAGGAGGGCGCGGATGCGCGCCAGCAGCACGCGCGGCTGCACGGGTTTGGCGATGTAGTCGTCGGCGCCCAGTTCGAGGCCGAGGATCTGGTCGAAATCCTCGTCGCGCGCGGTCAGCATCAGGATCACGCCGGGGTAGTGGGGGCGCACGCTGCGGCAGACCTCGAAGCCGTCCTTGCCCGGCAGCATGATGTCGAGCACGACCAGCGCCGGGCGTTCGCTGAGAATGCGCGCCTCGGCGGTGTCGCCGCGATGCTCGATGGCGACCTCGAAATCGTTTTTCCTGAGGTATTCGGCCGTCAGCGCGGCCAGTTTTTCGTCGTCTTCGACAAGCAGGATGTGCGTATTCATCCGGCTATGATATAGCGAATCGCCTGGAAATTTATACCCTGCCGGTTTCGCCTTGCCGTGCCGGGGGTATCGTCCGCAGGCCGTCGTCGCGTCCGGATTTTCGGGCGGGTTTGCCTGGAGTGTCCCGGTTTTTCCGTACGAATGACCGCGAAAGGGGCATTGCACAGTGACGGGCGATGGAAGAAAAAAGAGGAAAGGCGATGGATGTCTTGGCCTGAGAATCCGGGGAACTTTTTCGGCAAATCGCGCGTCGAATGCGCTGCCCGGTTCTTTGCCCGCGAATGACTAGAAAAACGGAAGGACGAATGTGGTGCGGGATGCGGTGTGTTTTGCCGCAATGGAAAGAGCCGGCGATGGTCGCTTTTTATTTCACCAGAAGGGAATTTCATGTTTTCAGGTGTATTCGATCTGCCCTGGTGGGGCTATGTGCTGGCGGCGCTGGCTCTGACACACGTCACGATCGCTTCCGTGACCATCTATCTGCATCGGCACCAGGCGCATCGCGCGCTTGATCTGCACCCGCTGGCGGCGCATTTTTTCCGCTTCTGGCTGTGGCTGACGACGGGGATGGTGACGAAGGAATGGGCGGCGATTCATCGCAAGCACCATGCCAAGTGCGAGACGGAGGAGGATCCGCACAGTCCGCAGATTCACGGGTTGTCGCGCGTGCTCTGGGGCGGCGTTTTTCTTTACGTGGCCGAGTCGCGCAATCCGCAGACGACGGAGCGCTACGGACACGGCACGCCCGACGACTGGATCGAACGGCGCCTCTATACGCCGCACGCCAGCTTCGGCATTTTGCTCATGCTCGCGCTTGATCTGGCGTTCTTCGGTATTGTTCCCGGCCTGCTCATCTGGGGTACGCAGATGGTCTGGATTCCGTTCTGGGCCGCCGGTGTGATCAACGGTGTCGGGCATTTTCTCGGGTATCGCAATTTCAATTCTCCCGATGCCTCGCGCAATATCTTTCCGCTCGGGTTGCTGATCGGCGGCGAGGAACTGCATAACAATCACCATGCGTTCGCTTCCTCGGCGCGGTTTTCGAGCAAATGGTTCGAACTGGACCTCGGCTGGAATTACATCCGGCTGCTGTCGTTCCTGGGGCTGGCGCGGGTGAAGAAGATCGCGCCGCGGGCGAAGCTGGGAACGCCGCGTCTCGATGTGGACGATGAAACCTTGCAGGCGGTCATCACCCATCGCTACGACCTTCTGGCGCATTACGCCAAATCGTTGCGCGCGATGTACGGCGAGGAAATCGCGAAACTGCGCACCCGGAAGGAATTCGGAGGCTTGAAGAAGTGGATCGGCGGCGATACGGCGAACGTGCCGCAGGAATTGCGCGCGCGGCTGGATGCGCTGCTGGCGGAAAGCAGCGTGCTGGCGACGGCGTGCGCGATGCGCGCCGAATTGAGGGCGCTGTGGGAAAACGGCTCCGCGTCGCATGAGCAACTGGTCGCGGATCTGCGGAACTGGTGCGCGCGCGCGGAGGCGTCTGGCATCCGGCAGTTGCAGGCGTTATCATGGCGGCTTAAACGTTATACGCCTGCCTGATGACTCTATGTCCGATTTCGTGCCGTTTCCGTTACGTTCCGCGTTTTGCCGTCTGTTCGCTTCCCGCCGCCTGATTTTTGCGCTGATCGCCGTTGCCGCGGTGGCCTTTGTCGCGGCGGCAATCATCATCGGCGAGATGCTGCGTGTTTTCCCCTGTTCGCTGTGTGTTTTCCAGCGGCTGTTTTATCTGTTGATCGCGCTCTTCGCGCTGTTCGGCATCTTCCTGCCGAATTTGCGTTCGCTCTGGGGAACGCTGATCGGTCTTTCGGCGGTGGGCGGCGGCGCCACGGCCGTCTATCAGTCCATCATGCAGGCGGTGCCCGGCGTGGTGCCGCAATGCGGCGTCGGGGAGCCGAATCTGGTCGAGCGTATCGTCGACTGGCTCGCTGCGCAGTGGGAGTTCATGTTTCTCGCACCCGGTCTGTGTGAAGATGCTGCATGGGTTTTTCTCGGGCTGTCGATGGCGATGTGGTCGGCGCTGTGTTTCCTGGGATTTTTGATTGCGGCCGGTGCGCTGGTGTATTGCGGCCGACGCGCCTGATTGGAGCGTCTTCTTTCGGCTCAAATCTGAATCAAAAGCGCTCCACCTTTATTCCAAATTTGAATTAAATGGACTCAGGCTGCTGTAGCTGGAGTCTGGTGATAATTGTATTAACGCTGGAATTTCCGCAGAAAAATACGCCGGCACGCGCCGGCGTTTTCCTTTTCAGTTCTTTCCCGTACTGCCGAACCCGCCGGCGCCGCGCGCGCTGGCGGCGACATCCTCGACGATGTTGAACTGCGCATGCAGCACCGGCACGATCACCAGTTGCGCCAGCCGGTCGAGCGGTTCGATGGTGAAGGGTTCCCGGCCCCGGTTCCAGGTCGAGACCATGATTTCGCCCTGATAGTCGGAATCGATCAGGCCGACCAGATTGCCGAGCACGATGCCGTGTTTATGTCCGAGTCCCGAACGCGGCAGAATCAGCGCCGCCAACCCGGGATCGGCCAGATGCAGCGCGATGCCGGCCGGGATCAGGTGCGTCTCTCCCGGATTCAGCGTCAGCGGCGCGGGCAGGCAGGCGCGCAGGTCGAGGCCGGCGGCGCCGGGCGTGGCGTAATGCGGCGGGGTTTCATGCAGGCGCGGGTCGAGGATCTTGAGATCGATGGCGACGTGGGTGGAGGATGCGGTCATGGTTTTCGGTAAGGATTCAAGGAAGGGTTGAAAAAACCTGAAGAGTTGTCCCGCCGGATTGGTGACAGGGGCGAAGAAGCAATATAGGCGGCAGGGCGAATCCCGTCACGGGGACTGCCAAAATGCCATCCAAATGCCATCGTTTGACGCCATTATTTCCAGGGTTGCGCCAGAAGTTCCGCGATATGCGCCACCAGCGCGCGCGCGAGGACGATTTTCGGTCCCGGCGGTAGCGGGCGCACCCCGGCCGCATCGAACAGCGTGAGGGCGTTGCCGTCTCCGCCTATCCCATCCTGAACCAGGTTGCCGACGATCAGCGGAATTTTTTTCGTTTTCCGCTTTTTCTCGGCGTATTCGGCCAGGTTGCGGCTTTCGGCGGCGAAACCGACGCACAGCGGCGGTCTGGGCAGCGCCGCGACCTCGGCCAGGATGTCCGGGTTGAGGACCAGGTCGATCGCGGGCGGCACGCCGTCTTGCTCGTCCTTCTTGATTTTCTCCGCTGCCGGATGCGCGGGCCGGTAATCGGCGACCGCGGCGACCGCGATGAAAACGTCGTTGTTTTCGGCGCGGTGCATGACTTCCCGGTGCATTTGCCGTGCCGACACGACGTCGACGCGCTCGACGCCCGGCGGGGCGGCAAGCGATGTCGGGCCGGAAACGAGCGTTACCTCGGCGCCGGCCTCGCGGGCGGCGCGGGCGAGCGCGTAGCCCATTTTCCCCGAGGAAAGGTTGGTGATGCCGCGTACCGGGTCGAGCGCCTCGAACGTCGGGCCGGCGGTGATCAATACTTTTTTCTTTGCCAGCAGCTTGGGCTGGAAGAAGGCGACCAGGGCGTCGAAAATTTCCCGCGCCTCGAGCATGCGCCCGGCGCCGGTTTCACCGCAGGCCTGTTCGCCGCAGGCCGGGCCGAGCAGTTCGACGCCGTCGGCGCGCAGCATCTCCGCGTTGCGCCGCGTCGCCGGGTTCTCCCACATCTGCCGATTCATCGCCGGCGCCGCCAGCAGCGGGCATTCACGCGCCAGCACCAGTGTCGACAAGAGGTCGTCGGCCAGGCCGTGCGCGACCTTGGCGAGAAAATCGGCGGAGGCCGGCGCCACGAGAATGGCATCGGCGCGGCGCGAGAGTTCGATATGCGCCATGTTGTTGCCGATGCGCGAGTCCCAGGAGTCGGTGTACACCAGTTGCCCGGAAAGCGCCTGGAACGTCACCGGCGTCACGAAATGCGCGGCGCCCTCGGTCATGACCACCTGCACCCAGGCGCCGTTTTTCACCAGCAGGCGGGTCAGTTCGGCGGCCTTGTAGGCGGCGATGCCGCCGGTGACGCCGAGCAGGATGCGTTTGCCGCACAATTCCATGCAGGAATCGGCGGGTCGAGCGGCGGATTGGTCGGCGGGCTGGTCGATGTTCCCGGCGGAAATGCCGGAGCCCGGGCTGGGGGAAAGGTCCGCGTCGTTCATGGAAACTCCGTTGCTCCGAAAAGCGGATTAGACAATAGAATGGCGGCTTTTCATTGTACTGGATCGGAAAAATTTCGATGGCGATCAATCATTGGCCGGCGGAGGAGCGTCCGCGCGAACGCCTGTTGGCGCGGGGGGCGGGCGTGTTGTCGGATGCCGAGCTGCTGGCGCTTTTCCTGCGCACCGGGGTGCGCGGCAAAAGCGCGGTCGATCTCGCGCGCGAGCTGTTGTCCCGCTTCGGCAGCCTCTCCCGGCTGTTCGCCGCGACCCGGGCGGAGATTTCCGAGGTGACGGGAATGGGCGTGGCCAAGTATGCGCAATTGCAGGCGGTGCTCGAAATGTCGCGCCGCGCGCTGGCCGAGGAACTGGCGACGGGAGAATTCCTGTCGTCGCCGCAGGCGGTGAGCGATTATCTGCGCCTGACGATGGGCGCGTTGCCGCACGAGGTGTTCGTCGCCCTGTGGCTCGACGCGAAAAACCGGCTGATCGCCACCGATGAGCTGTTTCGCGGCACCCTGACGCGGGCCAGCGTCTATCCGCGCGAAGTCGTCAAGCACGCGCTCGCGCGCAACGCCGCCGCCGTGGTGCTGGCGCACAATCATCCTTCCGGCGTCAACGATCCTTCCGATGCCGACCTCGCGCTGACGCGGGAATTGAAAAAGGCGCTGGCGCTGATCGAGGTGCGCCTGCTCGATCATTTCGTGATTGCCGGAAACCGGGCGCCGTTTTCGTTCGCGGAACGGGGAATGCTTGAAGGTCTTGCACGTTGATAAAAGTGGAGGCAAAAGAGATGAATGCGGAGATGAATGCGGAGATGAGTGCGGCAAAACAGCAAAAAACCCTGCGGCTCCTGATGCCGCAATGGCAGGGGGGCGATTACGACATCGAGCCCTCTTCCGGGCAGATTTATCCGATGGGTGCGCGTCTTCTGGCGTTCCTTGCGCCCGGAAGCGATGCGCCGCTGGTCGAGGTGCCGGTGGAAGCCTATACCGGCGCTCCCAGGCCCAGGCAAAACGGCGTTGTCTGGCAGGACGTGGTGCTGCGCCAGCTTCGGGCAGCGAGAAACATCATCGACGCGCACACGCCGGACAGGATCATCATGTTCGGCGGAGATTGCCATGTCAGCCAGGCGCCCTTCGCCTATCTGAACGAACGCTACCATGGCAAAGTCGGTCTGCTGTGGATCGACACCCACCCCGACATTTCCACCCCGAAGGACTACGACCGGGAGCATGCAATGGCGCTCGGCAATCTCATGGGCAAGGGCGATCCGGTTCTTGCCGGAGAAGTGAATGCGCCATTCAGTCCGGAAAATGTTCTTCTCATAGGCATTGACGGTTTCAACGCCCCTTACGAGGAGGCGTCCATCAAGGAAATGGGGCTGCGTACCGTTTCGCCCAAGGACATTGCCGACAACAGCGAGGCCGTGCTCCGCTGGATTCGGGACAGGGCATTCGAGCACGTCGTCATTCACTTTGACCTGGATTCTCTTGATCCAAAACTCTTTTATTCGCAGCTTCTGATGAACCCGGGAGCCGAGCCGTTCGCTACCGTGCCGGGCAGGCTCGCCATCCCTCAGGTGACGCGTCTCGTCAAGGACGTTTCCGCCACCGCCGATGTGGTGGGTTTCAGCTTTGCCGAGCACATGCCCTGGGACGCGCTCAACCTGAAAAACATGATGGAACAGTTTGCGTTCATGAAATAGAAACTGAAAATCGTGTTTGGAACCCGGTGCCTCCCGCCTCCCCTCCCTTATCCTGCCCTCTCCTTTTATTACGCGAATAGAGAAAACCCCAAAACCCGCCTGGGCGAAGCGTGACGCGCCCAGGCGGAAGGATTCGGCAGGATTTGAAAGGACTTTTCCGGGCGGCGGCGGTTATGCCATCGCCTCGTACAGCGGCAGCGTCAGGAATTCGGGGTAGTTCGCCGAGAGGCTCATTTCCTCGAAGATGTTCGCCGCCTGGTCGTAGGTGACGGTGTTTTCGCCCTGGGCCGTGACGACGGCCTTCACCTTCTCCAGTTCCTCGGGGATCAGCGTGCGCACCATCGCCGCATCGATCTTGCGGCCGTCGTCGAGGATGCCCTTCGGGCTCACGACCCACTGCCAGACCTGCGAACGCGAGATTTCGGCGGTGGCGGCGTCTTCCATCAGGTTGTGGATCGGCACGCAGCCGTTGCCGGCCAGCCATGAGCCGAGGTAGTGGATGCCGACGTTGATGTTGCCGCGCAGGCCCGCCTCGGTGATTGGCTGCTCGGGCCGGAAGTCGAGCCAGTCGCCGGGGCCGAAGGTGCCTTCGACCTGTTTCTGCCACTGGTTCGGCGCGGTGCCGAGTACGGCGAGGAATTCTTCCATCGCGATGCCCACCAGCCCCGGATGCGCGACCCAGCCGCCGTCGAAGCCGTCCGTCGCGTCGCGCCGCTTGTCGTGGCGGACGCCGGCGAGCGCCTTTTCGTTCGCTTCCGGATCGCCCTTGATCGGGATCAGCGCGCTCATGCCGCCGATCGCCGGCGCGCCGCGCTTGTGGCACGCCTGCACCAGCGCCAGCGCGTAACTGCGCATGAAAGGCACTTCCATCGTGATCGCGCCGCGGTTGGCGAGGCAGAAATTCTTGTTCTTCTTGAATTTCTTGATGCAGGAAAAGATGTAGTCCCAGCGCCCCGCGTTCAGGCCGGCGGAATGCTCGCGCAGTTCGTAGAGAATTTCTTCCATTTCGAAGGTGGCGAGGATCGTTTCGATCAGCACGGTGGCCTTGATCGTGCCGCGCGGGATGCCGAGTTCGTCCTGCGCCATGACGAAGATGTCGTTCCACAGGCGCGCCTCGAGGTGGCTTTCGAGCTTCGGCAGGTAATAGAACGGGCCGGCGCCGCGCGCGATCTGTTCCTTGGCGTTATGGAAAAACACCAGCGCGAAGTCGAAGATGCCGCCGGAAACGCGCTGGCCGTCGACGGTCACGTGCTTTTCGTCGAGGTGCCAGCCGCGCGGACGGATTTGCAGCGTGGCGATTTTTTCGTTCAGCCGGTATTCCTTGCCCGCCTCGTTGGTGTAGTGGATTCGGCGCCGGATCGCGTCGCGGAGGTTGATCTGGCCCTGGATCTGGTTTTCCCAGTTCGGGCTGTTCGAATCCTCGAAATCGCTCATGTAGGAATCGGCCCCGGAGTTGAAGGCGTTGATGATCATCTTGCGTTCTACCGGGCCGGTGATTTCGGCGCGGCGGCATTCGAGCGCCTTGGGCAGCGGCGCGATCTTCCAGTCGCCGCTGCGGATCGCGGCGGTTTCGGGCAGAAAGCCGGGCATTTCTCCGGCATCGATGCGCGCCTGCCTTGCCGCGCGGGCGCGCAGCAATTCCTGCCGCCGGCCTTCGAAGGCGCGGTGCAGTTTGGCGAGGAACGCCAGGGCGTCGTGGCTGAGTATGGTTTCGAATTCGGGCAGCAACGGCGCGTCGATCTTGACTCCGGGGGGTAACTGAAGGCTCATGGCAGTCTCCTTGATGAAAAAACGAGCGATGGTTAAGAAAGAGCGGGAAGAAAAGGTTTGAAATGGCAGTACGAAATCGGCGCCGCGCTGCTGCCGGAGATGAAGTGTTGCAACCGGAGCGCGGGAATCCGCCGGGCGAGAAGGACGGTAAGGACGATAAGGGCAATAGGCACAGGTTCCCTTCGTTCAGAACAGCGCGGCCAGATTGCTCAGATGGCGGGCCAGATGGGGATACAGCCAGAAACACAGCGGCAGGATCACCGCCAGCAAGGCTCCGGTCATCGCCATGCCCAACGCGGCGTAGGCGCCCGCTTCGACGTTGAGCTGGAAAGCCCTGGCGGTGCCGATGCCGTGCGAGGTGGTGCCGAGCGCGATGCCGACGACCCGCGGGTCTTCGATCCGCATCCGGCGCAGCAGCGGCATGCCGAAAATGGCACCGCCGATACCGGTGATCATCACCGCGGCGACCGCGAGCGAAGGCAGGCCGCCGAGGCGCTCCGCGATGCCGATCGCGATCGGCGTCGTCGCCGATTTGGGCGCCAGGGAGCGCAGCATTGCCGCGTCACCGCCGAACAGCCACGCCAGCGCCAGGGCGCTGCCGGTGGCCACGGTCATGCCGACGAGGATGCCGGCGCCGATGCGGAGGAAATCCTTGCGCAGGGCGGGCGTATGGTGCGCCAGCGGCACGGCCAGAGCCACCGTTGCCGGGCCGAGCAGGAAATGCAGGAACTGCGCGCCCTCGAAGTAGGTGGCATAGGGAACGCCCGCCGCGAGGAGCGCGGCGCCGATGAAGATCGCCGCGAGCAGCATCGGGTTGGCGAGCGGATGGCCGCGGCACAGGCGCGCCACCGTCTGTGCCAGAGCGAACGCGCCGAGGGTCAGCGCGAGGCCGAAGAGCGGGGTAGGCCGCAGCCAATGCCAGAAGTCGAGCCAGGCGGAAGAAGGGAAGATTGCGGGAAAAAACGTTGAAAGGGCGTTCATCGGCGCATTCATCGCATGTTCTCCGCGCCGGGCGGCGCATCGTGGACATCGTGGGCGTCATGTTTGTCCAGCCGCCGCATTACCCATGCGGAGGCGGCGATTCCGGCCAGCGTGCTGAGGACGATCGACAGCAGAAGCCACCAGCCGTCGCTGGCAATGCGCTGCCCCTGTTCGATGATCCCCACCGCGGCGGGAATGTAGAGCAATGCCAGGTAGTTGAAAATGTTCCGCGCCAGCGCTTCGAGTTTTTTCGGCACCGGCAGGCGGGCGATCAGCCAGAACCATAGCAGCAGCATCCCCAGCACCGCGCCGGGAATCGGCAACGCGAAGAGGCGCGCGCAGGCCTCGCCGAGCAATTGCAGCAGAAGGATGAAGAACAGACTCTCGATCATGATTTTTCCAATAACGAAGGTAGTGTATTGTTGACGGAGAAAGATAAAAACAAGGTTAAAATCAATTCATTTTGTACAAAAAGTAATGAATGACGGTAGGCCATGGCGCACTTCAAGCAGATTTCGGCGTTCGTTCTCGTAGCCGCCAAAGGCAGTTTATCGGCGGCGGCGCTGGCGGAAAATGTTACTCCGGCGGTCATCGGCCGCCGCCTCGACGCGCTGGAAGCGCGGCTGGGCGTGCGGCTGATGCTGCGCACGACGCGCCGCCTGCAGTTGACCCATGAAGGCCAGGCGTTTCTCGATGATTGCCAGCGCATCCTGAACGAACTCGCCAACGCCGAGGCGACCGTGTCGCAGGGCGGCGCGCGGGCGCGCGGGCATCTGAAGATCTCGGCGCCGGCGGGTTTTGGGCGTCGGCACGTGGCGCCGCTCGTTGCCGGATTCATGGACGCGAATCCGGAAATCACCGTCAATCTCGATCTGAGCGATCGCCTGGTCGATCTCGTCAATGAAGGCGTCGATTGCGCCGTGCGCATCGGCGAGCTGAGCGATTCGAGCCTGGTGTCGCTGCGGCTGGCGGAAAACCGCCGCCTCGTCGTCGCCAGCCCGGAATACCTGGCACGGCACGGCACGCCGCGAACGCCGGACGATCTCGCCATGCACGATTGCCTGGCGCTGGAACAACAGCGCGGCTGGACCTTTTGCGCCGGCAGGGAAAGCAGGCGCGGCAGGTCCGCGCTGGTCGGAAAACAGACCGGAAAACCAACAGAAATTGTGACGCTCAAGGTCGGCGGCCGCCTGCAATGCAACGACGGCGCCGTGCTGCACGAGTGGGCGCTGGCCGGGCGCGGCCTGGCCTGGCGTTCGCAGTGGGAAGTGGGCGACGATCTGCGCGCCGGGCGTCTGGTCAGCGTGCTCGACGACTATGCGGCGCCTCCGGTCGGCATTCACGCGCTTTTCCCGCAGCGGCGCCATCTGCCGTTGCGGGTCCGGCTGTTCGTCGATTTTCTCAAGGAATGTTACGGCCGGCCCGGATACTGGGGAACGGACGCGTAGCGGGGATGATGCGCCGGCGGGAATTTTCTCCGGTATGGAAGTATTTATCGTTTCCGCATGTATGGTGGGGACGCTGGATACGTAAACCTATGCCGTTGTTTCCGGCCTTCGCTTCGTGCAGTTGCGATGCTGGCGCGGCCGGGGTCAATGAAAATGGCCCTTTCGGGCCATTTTCATTGGAGTTCATGTCGTTCCCGGCGATACGGCTCAGACCTTGAACTTTGCCACGGCTTCTCGCATCGCTTTTGCCAGTTGCTCGATGTTCACCGCCGCATCCGAGGAACTGCGCGCGGCGGCGCTGTTTTCTTCCGCCGCCTGGGCGACACGCTCGACCTGCTGCGCGATGGTCTGGCTCGCGATGCCCTGCTCGGACAGCGCCGAGGTGATGTCGCTGACGTGCGTCTGCACCTGCCCGGCGCCTTGCTGGATGTTCGTGATCGCTTCCCCGGCCTGGTCGGCCAGCGTGACGCCGGATTCGACCCGCTCGGCGGCGTGGCTCATCGCGCTCACCGCCGATTGCGAACTGCCCTGGATGGCGGCGATCATCGCGCTGATCTCGCCGGTGGCGCTGGTGGTGCGTTCGGCAAGCTTTCTCACCTCGTCGGCAACGACGGCAAAGCCGCGTCCCTGTTCGCCGGCGCGCGCCGCCTCGATGGCCGCGTTCAATGCCAGCAGGTTGGTCTGGTCGGCGACGTCCTTGATCACCTGCACGATGCCGGAGATGCGTTCGGACTGTTTGCCCAGTTCGGTGATGATTTCGGAGGATTTGCGCACCGCCTCGGCCATGGCGCGCATTTCGTTGACGGTCTGGCGGATGACCTCGCCGCCCTGTTGCGAGAGTTCGCCGGTGTGCTGTGTGACCTCCGACGTTTCCTGCGCGTTCTGGCTGACGTGGTTGATGCTGACGGTCATCTGCTCGACGGAGGCGGCCATTGCCGAGGAGGATTCGCTGGTCATTTCGGAGCCCTGGGCGGCCTGTTGCGCGGTGGTGGAAAGTTCACCCGCCGCGACGTCGAGCTGATGCGTGTGGTGCAGAATTTCGCCAAGCGCCTTTTGCAGCGAGCTCAGCAACTGGTTGAACGACAAAGCGGTCTGTCCGACTTCGTCGCTGCCGGATACGGCGACCCGCCGGGTGAAATCGCCGCTGCGCTCGATCTCGCTCATCGTTGTCTGTACTTCCGTCAGCGGTTTGACGATGGCGCGGATGATGCTCCAGGCGATGAAAATGCTGAGCAGCAGGCCGATACCGAAAGCGGTGAGCATTTGCGTGCGCGCCAGGCTATATGCAGCCAAGCCGGAGTCGAAATGTTCCTTGGCGATCTTCCCTTGCAGGTCGATCAGGTCGGCGGTGGTTTTTTCCAGCACGACGCCTTCCTTGCGATATCCCTTCAGAAAGCGTTCGGTCACTTCGTAGGAAAAATCGCCGGCGCGCAACGAGGCGATGGTGGGGCGTACGACGTCTCTGATGAAGGAGGGGTAATGCTCGTTGAACTGGGTAACCAGTTTCTTTTCCGCATCGGTCAGAAAGGAATTGCTATATGCGGCCCAGAGTTCGTCGGTTTCCTTGAGCCGGGCTTCGGCTCTGTCCAGGTGTTCCCCGATGGTATGGTCGCTGTGGATTTTGGAAATGGCGATATTCGGATCATGCTGCAGGGCGCGGAAAATATCGGCGGGTACGCCCACGATGTTGCTGTCGATCTGGCCGATCTGCTCCAGAGGTATCGACGTGTCGTTGTACATGGTGTCCATGTCCCCCGACATCGATGCCATGCCGAACAGCCCGAACAGCACGACGATGACGGTGACCGCGGAGGCGAACGCGGTAAGAAAAAAGAGCCTGCTGCCGACTTTGAGATTGTTGAACATGACGTGCTCCAAGGAATTTTCCGTTTTTGTTTCAATCCAGTTCCAGAGGCGCATTTTTATGTCAATGCGGGCTCCGTACTTCCCCTATATCGAGTCATTCTAATCCAATCCAGATCGAAATTTCCTTTATTTTCCGGGAGCGGTTATTCATGTCAAAAGGCCCCGGTCCACGGTCTTACCCCGTTCGGGAGAAGCCGCGGACCGGAGTTCATCGCATATAAAAATGACAAGAAATATCCAAAAAATGCCCCGGTGCTCGGCTACAGCTTGAATTTCTCCATTGCGCCGCGCATTGCTTTTGCCAGGTGCTCGATGTCTACCGCTGCATCCGAGGAACTGCGCGCGGCGGCGCTGTTTTCTTCCGCCGCCTGGGCGACGCGCTCGACCTGCTGCGCGATGGTCTGGCTGGCGATGCCCTGTTCGGCCAGTGCCGAGGTGATGTCACTGACGTGCGTCTGCACCTGCCCGGCGCCCTGCTGGATGTTCGTGATTGCTTCTCCGGCCCGGTCGGCCAGCGTGACGCCGGATTCGACCCGCTCGGCGGCACTGTTCATCGCGCTCACCGCCGACTGCGAGCTGCCCTGGATGGCGGAGATCATCGCGCTGATCTCGCCGGTGGCGCTGGTGGTGCGTTCGGCAAGCTTTCTCACCTCGTCGGCGACGACGGCAAAGCCGCGTCCCTGTTCGCCGGCGCGCGCCGCCTCGATGGCCGCGTTCAATGCCAGCAGGTTGGTCTGGTCGGCGACGTCCTTGATGACCTGCACGATGCCGGAGATGCGTTCGGACTGCTGACCAAGCTCGGTGATGATCTCGGAGGATTTGCGCACCGCATCGGCCATGGCGCGCATTTCGTCGACGGTCTGGTGAATGACCGAACTGCCCTGTTGCGAGAGTTCGCCGGTATGCCGTGTAATTTCGGCGGTTTCCCGGGCGTTGTCGCTGACATGGTTGATGCTGACGGTCATCTGCTCGACGGAGGCGGCCATTGCCGAGGAGGATTCGCTGGTCATTTCGGAGCCCTGGGCGGCCTGTTGCGCGGTGGTGGCGAGTTCGCCAGCCGCGGCGTCGAGCCGGGTCGTGTGGTTCAGGATTTCGCCGAATGCCTGCCGCAGAGCGGCCAGCAATTGATTGAACGAAGTGGCGGTCTGCCCCAGTTCGTCGTGGCTGGAGACGGGGACGTTCCGCGTGAAATCGCCCGTGCGTTCGACTTCCGCCATGGTCGTCTGCAATTCCGCCAGCGGCCGGGTAATCGAGCGGATGATGTTCCAGGCGATGAACACGCTGAGCAGCAGGCCGACGACGAACACCGACGACATCACGATGCGGGAGGAGCCGTACGTCTGCTGGGCGGAGGCGTAGTCCTCGTTGGCGATTTTTTCCTGCAGATCGATCAGGTCGCTGAGGGTACCTTCTATCGCGCGTCCCTGTTGCCGATAGCCGCGGATGAAACGTTCCTGTACCGCGGGGGAGAAATCGTTCGCGCGCAGCGCGTCGAGCGTCGGCCGCAGGACGTCTTTAACGAACGGGCCGTATAGCTGGTTGAATTGATCGACGAGCTTTTGCTCGGGCGGGGTGAGAAGCGTGCCGTTATAGTCCTGCCAGTATTTGTCGATTTCCTTCAGGTTCGCTTCGACCCGGTCCAGATGTTCCGAGAGCGGATGGTCGGCGTGCGTCTTGGAAATGGCGATATTCGGATCATGCTGCAGGGCGCGGTAGAGCTCGGCGGCGGTGGAGGAAATCATCTGGTCCGTCTTGCCGATCTGTACCAGCGGTATCACGCTGTTGTCGTGCGTGTTCCGCAGGCGTTCATCCATCGTCGCCATGCTGGAAAACGCGGAGATGGCTACCGCGGTGGTGACGATCGCGGCGATGATGACGAGAAAGAAAAGCCGTGGCCCGACTTTGAATTTATTGAACATGGAGAACCTCCGGGAAATGATTGCTTGCTTCGGTGAAATATTTTTTTACGTGCCCGTGGCAATCGTTCATTACTAAAACAGTGCTTGGCAGAGGAAAGACCGCGGTGCTCTTTTTTGGTTCTCAAGTAAATCAATGGGAGTAATGAAAATGGCACAAAAATGGGCGCTGCCGCAGGCGGGAAAACCGGAATAAATCTGATTATCCGGAGTTCCGGGGAAGCTTCTCATATTGGTGCACAAAAAACGGCGCCTTCCGGCGCCGTTGTGGTATTTCATGAACTTTGTCACATTTTTTGCGTCCTGCTCAACTGAACTGTTCTTCCTCGGTCGAGCCGGTCAATGCGGTAACGGAAGACGTACCGCCCTGGATGACCGTCGTCACGTCGTCGAAGTAGCCGGTGCCGACTTCCTGTTGGTGCGAGACGAAGCTGTAACCCCGGTCGCGTGCGGCGAATTCGGGTTCCTGCACTTTTTCCACGTAGGCGGTCATTCCGCGCGCGACATAGTCCTGGGCAAGGTCGAACATGTTGTACCACATGGAATGAATGCCGGCGAGCGTGATGAACTGGTATTTGTAGCCCATCGCCCCCAGTTCGCGCTGGAATTTGGCGATCGTCGCGTCGTCGAGATTCTTCTTCCAGTTGAACGACGGTGAGCAGTTGTAGGCGAGCAGCTTGCCGGGATGCCTGGCGTGCACGCCCTCGGCGAATTTGCGCGCGAAGGCGAGATCGGGCGTGGCGGTTTCGCACCACACCAGATCGGCATAGGCGGCGTAGGCGATGGCGCGGGAAATGGCTTGGTCGAGACCGTTGCGGGTGCGGTAGAAGCCTTCGGCGGAACGCTCGCCGGTGCAGAACGGCTTGTCGTTTTCATCGACGTCGGAAGTGAGCAGATCGGCGGCTTCCGCGTCGGTACGCGCGATGACCAGCGTCGGCGTGCCGCAGACGTCGGCGGCGAGCCGCGCGGCGATCAGCTTCTGCACCGCTTCCTGCGTCGGCACCAGGACCTTGCCGCCCATGTGGCCGCATTTTTTCACCGATGCCAGTTGGTCTTCCCAGTGCACGCCGGCGGCGCCGGCGCGGATCATCGCCTTCATCAGTTCGAAGGCGTTCAGCACGCCGCCGAATCCGGCCTCGGCATCGGCAACGATCGGCGCGTAATAATCGACGAAGTTCTTGTCTCCGGGATTGGCGCCCTTCGCATGCTGGATTTCGTCGGCGCGGCGGAAGGTGTTATTGATGCGCTCGACCACCTGCGGCACCGAATTGACCGGATACAGCGATTGATCGGGATACATCGCGCTATAGGCGTTGTTGTCGGCGGCGACCTGCCAGCCGGAAAGGTAAATCGCCTTCACCCCGGCCTTGACCTGTTGCATCGCCTGGCCGCCGGTCAGGGCACCGAGGCAATTGACGTAGGGTTCGTTATTGACGAGCTGCCACAGCTTCTCGGCACCGTGGCGGGCAAGGGTGTATTCGATCGGAAAGGAGCCGCGCAGGCGGATCACGTCTTCGGCGCTGTATCCGCGCTGAATCCCCTTCCAGCGGGGATTTTCCTTCCATTCCTTGGCGAGTTTCTGGGCTTCGAGCTGACGAGACGGCATGATTGTTTCCTTCTGTTGATTGGGTTGGGGCGGGAATGCACCTCACGCTTTGGGCATTCCTGGGGGCCGTTCTCAGACCCTTTCGGGAGGTGACGGTCGAAGTATAGAAATTTTTTTGCGCAGCAACAATTGATTTTCAGATGTCGGAAATAAAAAATTTCATGTTTAAAAATAAACAGTTGCAATAAAAATTTCATGATGTGAAACGATGTTTTTGTGCGTGGGAAAGCATTGTTTGCTGCTGCGCAGCATAGTCTTATATAAAACATTTGATAATTAATAACTTGCAGGTGTTGCAATGCAGCATTGTCTGATGGGGTGCGCCGACAATGTGTCTGTATTTCACCATCGACTGTTGTTTTTCTAGTTTTTATCAAATAAACAATTATGTTTGTAGCTACATATAGGATTAAATTAATTTTTTGATATGGAATTGATTGGTACGGTCAGACTGTTCGTATTCCATCCAGCGAACAGCACGAGGTGAAGGATGGCGGGAAAATTTTTCCGCACAGATTTCTCATTTCTTTCGATCAAGTCGTCAGAAACGCTGGGATCAGTCGCTGCGTTTTGTCGATGAGCGGGCTGATACCGGGTATCGATTCAGAAGTTGCGGGTTCAAAGATATGGAAACAGGGATTCTGTGAAAAATTCCCGGGAGATTCGCGGTCGTCTGCCTATAAAATAGGCACTCCATCAAGCGGAAAATCAAACAGTCAAAAAACGCCGGCCGGAGTTCGATGGAATGGACGAGGGCTGGATCTTTGATCCCGCTTTTTCCAAATACGAAGTGACACAACAAGATATGGTCCACGACGCGGACGGAGACAGCCGTATGGCGGAGATACTCCTCGTCGAGGTGAGCGTGGCGGGCCGGGAGGTGAACCATGCCCGGTAAGCGAATGAGGGTTGAGGACGGACGTCGCGGCTATTTTGGCCTGCGGGGCTATTTCGGCTTGATCGCCGCCGCCCTGCTGCTGATTACCGGCGCGGCCCTGGTTTGGCTTGGGTATCACATGATGACCCAAAGTCTGGAAGCCGCCGTGGAACGGCGCGTCGACTCCATCGGCCGCCAAATCAAACGGAACATCGTCAACGGAATACGCCAGCCAGCCCAGAATTTTCTGTCTGTCACCACCAAAGGCCCGCTGCCCATGGCCCGCACCCCGGAGGAAAGGGCCCGGTTCCTGCCTCTGGTCGTGGAGATTCTGCGGTCCAACAACGTCTTCGGAGCCATCGTCATCAGCTATGACAACGGCGACATCTTCATGGCCAAGCTGCTGGAAACCGAGCGGGAACGCCTTTTTTTCGGCGGACCGCCGGAGACCGCCCTGCTGGTTATGGAGACCCGGGCATCCGGTCCTCCTCCTGTCAGTGAGTATTATTTCTATGATGCCCGGTTGCGGCTGCTGTCCAGCCGGGAGGATGACAATGGCCCGGGCTATCTCGTTCATGAGCGCGCCTGGTACCGGGCTGCCATGCAAACGGATAAGCAGGTTGAAACCGATCCGCAGATCATCTTCAGCCGCCAGACGGTAAGCATGGTCGTGGCCCGGAAGAGCCTCGACGGCCGCGCCGTGGTCGCGCTGGGTATCCGCCTCGATCACCTGTCCAGCCTGATCGCCAGCGAACGTCCAACCCCGGGATCGCACCTGGCGCTGTTTCAGCCCGACAAACACCTCATTGCTGCGGACGAAAGCCTTATTTTTCAGGAGAACGGCCAGCTAACCCTGCGCAATCTGGACGATCTGGCTCCGGTCATCCGCCTGGGGGTGGAAAAATACCACCAGGGCCTGCGTACCACTGATTTGCGTGTGGAAACCGGGGCCGAAAGCACGGGTCTGCGAATCCACGATGAGGGGCGGGACTGGCTTCTGGTTCTGGAGGAACTGGATGACAACCCGGACCAGCCCGGGGATTTCATGGTCCTGGCCATTCCCCGGGACGAGATGTTTATCAGGGCAACCCAGTTTCTGCATTACGCCATGCTGGGTATGGGCGGCCTGTTGTTGTTGATCGTACCGGTGGTCTGGCTGGTGGCCAGGCACGTGAGCACCCCCCTGCGGATCATGGCCGAACGGACGCGAAATCTGATCGAAATGCGCGATGAAGGGACAAAGTCCATATTGTCGCTGGTGCCGGAAATCGACGACCTGATGCAGAACGTGGAATTCATGCGGGCGAATCAGCGGGAAATTCTCACCATCATCGGCTTGATCGGCGGTGACCGCGATTTTGAGACCCTGCCCGGCCGGGTGCTGAAGGAAATCATGACCATCACCGAGGCCGACGGCGGGATTCTGATGATCATGGACGAATCGAAAACCTTCCTTGAAAAGGGCTGGTTCTGCTGGGACGACGGCGAAGTCCGGAGCGCTGTCATGCCCGGCCCGACTCCTGGGGCAACCTACGCGATATCCCGTGCTTTAAACGAAGGCCGTAGCGTGCTGGACCGTATCGACCGGAACGATCCCCGGGCCGGCGTGGAGCCGGTGGCCCCGGGCTTTGCGGGTCATCCCGACGTGAACTGGCTGACGGTGATCAGCCTGCCCTTGCTCGACCGCTCGGGCGAACACCTGGGCGGCCTGACTCTTCTGAGACGTGGGGAAGCGGGGGAGCCCAGCCTCAGAGCCGAACAAATCAGCTTCATGGAAACCATTGTGGCCGCTGCCGCAGTGGTGCTGGAAACCCAGGCTCTGATCAAAAGCCAATACGACCTGAGGGACGCGCTCATCCATATTCTGGCCGGGGCCATCGATACCAAGTCGCCCTACACCGGCGGACACTGCGCCCGGGTGCCGGTGATCTTTCAGATGCTGCTGGAGGCGGCCCATGAAACCGAGGAAGGCCCGCTCAAGAATTTCCGTCTCGACGATGCCGGCAGGGAGGAGGCCCGGCTGGCCGCCTGGCTGCACGACTGTGGCAAGGTCACCACGCCGGAATACGTCATGGACAAGGCCACCAAGCTGGAGACCCTCTACGACCGTATCCACGAAATCCGCGCCCGCTTTGAAGTACTCAAGCGCGACGCCGAAATCGCCAGCCTCAAGGCCCGGCTGGAGGGCGCCGATCCCCTGGACGAACAGCGGAAGCTGGCAAAGACCCTGGCGGAACTGGACGAGGATTTCGCCTTTGTCGCCTCTTGCAACCTCGGCGGCGAGTATATGGACGACGCAGCCCTGGCACGCCTGGCGGTCATCGGCGGACGTTCCTGGGTGCGTACCCTGGACAAGCGGCTGGGCGTTTCCCGCGACGAACTGGCGCGCATGGACAGCGCGGGCATGCCCGATCCGCCGACTTTGGAAACGCTGCTCATGGACAACCCTGAACATATTATTCCCATAGGCGAAAAGGACAGGCTGCCCGACGACAATCCCTGGGGCTTCCAGTTGGATGTCCCTGACGTGCTGTACAACCGGGGCGAGCTGTATAACCTCTGCGTGCGCCGGGGAACCCTGACCACCGAGGAACGTTACAAAATCAACGACCACGTCACCCGCACCATCACGATGCTGGAGAAATTGCCCCTGCCGAAGCATCTGCGCCAGGTTCCGGAAATTGCCGGCGCCCACCACGAAACCATGGACGGCAAGGGCTACCCCCGACGGCTGAAACGCGAGGAAATGAGCTGGGGCGCGCGCATGATGGCCATCGCCGATATCTTCGAGGCGCTCACTGCCTGGGATCGGCCCTACAAAACGGCCAAGACCCTCAGCGAAGCCCTGGAGATCATGGAGGCTTTCAAGAAGAATAATCACATCGACCCGTACCTGTTCGAGCTCTTCCTCGCGGCTGACATTCCGCAACGTTACGCGGCCGGGTATTTGAAGCCGGAACAAATGACTTGACCTGAAGTTGTGGAGGGTCGCCGGAAGTGACGAACGGAGGCTCGGACAACCCAACGGAACCTCGATTACTTCAGCGTATCCCCGGATTCGGGAATAAATATTCCGCAAACGAAATCGGAAGTGGCGTGACGGAGCGATGAAGGTATTTTTCCCCTCCCCCTTTCTCTTTCTCTCTCTCCGGCCAAAAAAACGGCCTCGCATGAACGAGGCCGATTTCAGGCTGACACAGAGGGAGAAAACTGATGTTGCGGCGCGAGATTGCCGCCCGCGCCGGGACGGGTTAGTGATTGAGGTTAGCGATTGAGCAGCGAGAGCACGTTCTGCGGCAAGGCGTTGGCCTGCGCCAGCATCGCCGTTCCCGCCTGTTGCAGCACTTGTGCGCGCGCCAGGTTCGCCGTCTCCGCCGCAAAGTCGGTATCCCGAATCCGCGAACGCGATGCGGACAGATTTTCCGACGTCGTCTGCAGGTTCGAGATCGTGCTCTCGAACCGGGCCTGCAACGCACCGTACCGCGAACGCTGGCCATTGACCGCCGCCAGTGCCGAATCCACGATCGCCAGGGTCCGCATCGACGATTCGTACGTCGAAACGTCCATGCTGTCCACCGTCTGCAACTGACCGCCGTAGGTGGTTGCCGCCAGCAGGAAGAAGTCGGCGTTGGTCGCGTCGCTCGTCACGGAGAAGGACTTGTCCGAGTCGATGTTGAGCTGGCCGCTGATCCACGTGCCGCTGGTGTTCGTCCAGGCCGTCGTCGCCGCGCCGGGCGCGGTGAGCGTGGCCGTGTTCGTCGTCGCGGAGGCGGTGTCGCCGTCGATCACCGAAAGATCCTCGACGAGGACATCATTGCCGGCGGTCGAGTTGTTGACCAGACGCAGATCCTTGCCGGCTTCGTTGGTCAGGCGGATCCCGTACTTGCCGTTGTCGGTATGAACGATTGAGGCGGTGAAGCCGGTTTTCCCGGCGGCATCGTTGAACGCCTGCACCGCCGCGTTCAGATGGCCGGCGTCGGTCACCGGGGCCGTCGTGTCCGAGCCGCCGATGGTGAAGGAAACCGTCGTGAAGGAAGAAGGCGGCGTCGTGGCGGTGTCGGTGGCGAGCATGAAGGAATAGCTCGATCCCTGCACGAAACTGTTCGTGATCGCTCCGGGCGCGGCATCGTTGGCGCCGAGGACGAAGGAAGTGATTGCCGAGGCACGCACCCCGCCTTCGGCCTGGTTGATCGCCGCCGCCACGGTCTCGGCGCTGGCGCCGGCGGGATAGTCGATGTTGAACGCACCGGATCCGCTCGAAATCGACAGCCGGCCGCCCAGGACGCTGGAGGTATCCGCATCGTTGGGAGTGAACTGCGTCAGCTTCGTGGCGGCGGTTGAACCGACGGTCAGGTCGCCCAGCCCGGTCGAGGTCTTCGCCGCCAGGGAGCCGACACGGAAATTGCCGTAGGCATTGACCTGGAAATTGCCCGAAGTGGCGGTAATCGTCTCATTGGCATTGGCGCCGACCTGGAACAGGGCGGACGTGAAAGAACCGTCGAGCAGCTTGCGGCCGTTGAAGTCGGTCGTCGTCGCGATGCGCTGGAGTTCCTGGGATAACTGCTGCACTTCGGCATTGAGCGCCTGCCGGTCGCCGGGCGAATTGGTCGCATTGGACGCCTGGATCGCCAGCACGCGGATCCGTTGCAGGATGTCGCCGGACGATTGCAGCGCACCTTCGGCCGTCTGCGACAGGGAAATACCGTCGTTGGCGTTGCGGCCGGCCTGGTTCAGGCCGTTGATCTGCGCCGACAGGCGTTCGGAAATCGCCAGCCCGGCGGCGTCGTCTTTCGCGCTGTTGATGCGCAGGCCCGACGACAGCCGCTGCAGCGAGGTATTGAGCGCCGACTGGCTGGTGTTCAGATTCCGCTGCGCGTTGAGCGACGGAATATTGGTATTGATGACTTGCGGCATGTTCTTGCCCTCCTTGTATAAGCCATGAGCCCGGCGACATTTCCGGCGGCAACCACGCCCGCCGCGACGGATGACGACACCGGAATGATTCGGTTCCGAAACGAAATCCAGTGAACTCGCGAGGTTCTAAGCAATTCACATGCCACCTCCCAAACCCGCCTCATTTATCCTCATTGCCTCCCAGGCCCCGGCAATGCGGGCACAATTCGCGATATGGCGGCAAAAGTTGCCGTTCGCGGCAAAATGAATGCCGGGTCGGAGTGCGGGAGGCATCGTGGCGCGGAGGACGTGGAACGCCCATGCTATGATTTTGGTTCTGTCCGAAGCGCCGCCGGGCGCTTTTCGCGGAGGTTCGTTTTTGATCTCTAATCTAAATTACATAAATCCTGGTGCCCCGCCGATGCTTTTCTTTCGCGCAATCGCCAAAAAAAATCTGGTCTCGCTCCTGCTCGTTTGCACGGCGCTTTTCGCGCCGCATGCCGTGGCGGTGGAGTCCGAAGCCGGAATGGAAGAGACCGCGCGTCAATCCTGGTTCGCCCGTATCTGGCAGCCGGTGGAAACCGCCTATACTCAGGGAACGCCGGAGCTTTTCCTGCCGCTCTATACCTACCACCTGCGTTTTGCCTATTCCCGGGAAAAGATCGACACCTATCAGGAACACCCTTATGGAATTGGTTTCGGACGCGGACGGTACGATGAAAAGGGCAACCTGAACGAAGTCTACGTGATGGGTTTTCAGGATTCCCATTTCAAGCCGCAGTGGATGGTCGGTTACGCGTGGCGCACGTTCTGGTCGCTTACCGACACGGCGAAACTCGGTTTGGGTTACACCGCGTTCGTTACCACGCGCAGCGATATCAACCATTACGTTCCATTTCCGGGCGTCTTGCCGGTTGCCTCTCTTCATTACCGGAAAGCGAGCCTGGAAACCGCGTACGTACCCGGCGGCAACGGCGACGGCAATATTTTTTTCGTCTGGGGTAAGTGGAGATTCGAGGGTTAAGGATCAAAGGCCGGGATCAAAGGCCGAGACGGAAAAACGAGCGCGCACTCCCTGCTCCCGGCTGCGAAGATGCGCGTCGATGGATGGCTGGTAGGAAAAAACGAAAGAGACGGTGTTCCGCCGTCAGCGATTGAATTCTAATTTCATTAATTAATTTCAATTGCAGCTCCGCTACAGAAGCAGAATATTATTTTTCTATATTGGAATAGAGGGATCGATTGCTATGAAATTGCTCGTGGTCGGCGCCGGAGGGCGCGAACATGCCTTAGGCTGGTGCCTGGCGAAAATCCCAGGTTTGCAGAGAGTCTATGTCGCTCCCGGCAACGCGGGCACCGCACGTGAACACGAGCTGGAAAATCTGGCGCTGACCGATCCGGAAGCGCTGGCCGATTTCGCCGCGCAGGAAAAAATCCACCTGACCGTGGTCGGGCCGGAAGCGCCGCTGGCTGCCGGCAT
This sequence comes from Rhodocyclaceae bacterium, assembly GCA_031556405.1. Classification (GTDB taxonomy): domain Bacteria; phylum Pseudomonadota; class Gammaproteobacteria; order Burkholderiales; family Rhodocyclaceae; genus WQZF01. The sequence goes on along the minus strand of JAVBTC010000165.1, from coordinate 11,946 downwards.
CGTCAATCTGTTCCGTCTGCGCGGGCTGCCGATCTTCGGTCCGACGCGGGAAGCGGCGCAGCTCGAATCGTCGAAGGAATTCGCCAAGGAATTCATGCAGCGGCACGGAATCCCGACCGCCGCGTTCGCAAGCTTCAGCGATGCACCCGCGGCCCACGCCTACATCGACAAACACGGCGCACCGATCGTCATCAAGGCCGACGGCCTGGCCGCCGGCAAGGGTGTCGTCGTCGCCCGCACCTTGGCGGAAGCGCACGGTGCCGTCGACGACATGCTCTCCGGCAACAAACTCGGCGCCGCCGGCGCGCGGGTCGTGATCGAGGAATTCCTCGAAGGCGAGGAAGCCAGCTTCATCGTCATGGTCGACGGCAAGAACGTGCTGCCCCTGGCTTCCAGCCAGGACCACAAATGCCTCCTCGACGGCGATACCGGTCCCAACACCGGCGGCATGGGCGCCTATTCGCCGGCGCCGGTGGTGACGCCGGAAATCCACGCCAAGGTGATGCGCGAAATCATTCAGCCGACGGTGCGCGGCATGGCCGCCGACGGAATTCCCTACACCGGGTTTCTCTACGCCGGCCTGATGATCGGCGCCGACGGCAGCGTCAAGACGCTCGAATTCAACTGCCGCATGGGCGACCCGGAAACCCAGCCGATCCTGATGCGGCTCAAGTCCAGCCTGCTCGAACTGCTGGAACACGCCATCGCCGGCACGCTCGACCAGGCCGAGGCGCAATGGGACCGCCGCGTCGCCCTCGGCGTCGTGCTCGCCGCCGCCGGTTATCCGGGAACGCCGCGTGCCGGCGACGACATCATCGGCCTGCCACCGTCCGGCAACGGCTTCGGCGAGGACGCCCACGTTTTCCACGCCGGCACCGCGCTGGGCGGGGACCGTGAGGATCATGTCCTGACCAGCGGCGGCCGCGTCCTGTGCGTTACCGCGCTCGGCGAGAACGTCAAGCTGGCACAGAAGCGCGCCTATGAAATCGTCGCGCGGATCGGCTTTTCCGGCGTCCAGTACCGCAAGGACATCGGCTACCGGGCACTGGGCCGGTAAACCGCCCCGGCAAACGTGACGGAAGAACCTCTGCGCCTGCCGCGCTTTCGATTACGCGCCTATTTCAGCGAACTGCACGCGCGCCTCTGCGCCGTGCTGGAAGCTGCGGACGGACGGCCTTTCCAGGCGCATCCATGGCGCCGTAGCGAACCGACACCGGAGCAAACTCCAGGAAAAACTCCAGGGCAGCGCGCGGCCGCCGAGGGCGAAGGCGTCACCTGCATCCTCGAAGATGGACAGTTGTTCGAACGCGCCGGTGTCGCCTTCTCGCACGTGCGCGGGGCAACGCTGCCCGCCTCCGCCAACGCGCGCCATCCGGGATTGTCCGGAATGGAGAATGGCGGGAGCGGCGAGGAAGGCTTTTTCGAGGCCATCGGCGTTTCGCTCGTCCTGCACCCGCGCAATCCCTATTGCCCGACCGCGCATATGAACGTGCGCGTTTTCCTCGCCGGCCGGGAAGAGGGCGAGGCGGAAGCCTCGTCCGTCTCGGCACGCTCCCTCCCGGCGCCGTCCTGGTGGTTCGGCGGCGGCATGGATCTGACGCCGTATTACCCGTTCGCGGAAGACGTGCGCCATTTTCACGCCACCTGCAGGGAAGCCTTGCGGCCTTTCGGCGGCCAGGCGCACGCGCACTATAAAAAATGGTGCGACGACTATTTCTTTCTCCCGCACCGCAACGAAGCGCGCGGCGTCGGGGGAATTTTCTTCGACGATCTGAATGCCGCCGCGCTTGCCGACCTGGGCGAGCCTGAAGCACCAACGCCGGGCGATCCCTTTGAACGCTGTTTCGCGCTCGTCCGTTCGGTCGGCGATGCTTTCCCGCAGGCGTATCTGCCGATCCTCGAAAAGCGCCGGGCGCTGGCCTACGGCGCGTATGAACGCGAATTCCAGGCATACCGGCGCGGGCGCTACGTCGAATTCAACCTGCTCCACGACCGCGGCACCCTGTTCGGCCTGCAATCCGGCGGCCGCGTCGAATCGATCCTGCTTTCCCTGCCGCCGCGCGTCAGTTGGCGCTACGACTGGCATCCCGAGCCGGGTTCGCCGGAAGCGCGGCTGTACGAGGAATTCCTGCCGCCGCGGGATTGGGTGTAAATGAAAGCGTAAGACGGCGTCCAATGACACAGATGGATCGCCGCTTCCTTCAACAATGAGTGTTGGTGGGATTTTTCTGGATTCCCGCCTGCGCGGGAATGACGTGGACACTTTCCGTCGACGGCAATTTCCTCCGCCATTCCCGTGCAGGCGGGAATCCAGGGTTTTGCGCCACCTCCGGGCTATGAAAACCTCGGCATCACGGGGCCGCGCCCTTCACCGCGCGGCGCACGCTGGCGCTCTGGTCGATCTTGCCTTCCTGCAACAGCGCCTCGACATTGCGCTCGATCATGTCCGGGTCGTAGAGATAATTCACCATCATCCCGTACGACTGCGTCAGCCCCTTCTCCGAGGTGTCGCCGAGGTAATTGATGCGCTCGACGCGGGCGCCGTTGCCGAGATGGAAACGCGCCACCGGGTCGAACGGCCGCTCGCCCTTCTCCGGCACGATCTTTTTCTCATTGACCAGATAGTTTGCCGCCAGCCGCGTCAGCGGCGTCTGCAACAGGCGCCTGACGCGCTCGTCCTCGAACCAGTTCGGCGTTTCCAGGAACGCGGCCACCGCGTCGCGCTGCGCTTCGATGCCCGCAGTCTTCGCGATGCGCGCCAGTTCGGCGTCGTCGATCGCGTGTTGCCATGCCGCCTCGTTCTTCCTTGCCCAGCGGCGCAGCCCCGGCAGCGGCGACAGGGTAGCGAAGGTTGTCAGGCGCGGCAGGTCGTGTTGCAGGTCGTCGATCACCCGCTTCAGCAGAAAGTGGCCGAAACTGACGCCGCGCAATCCCACCTGCGTATTCGAAATCGAATAGAAAATCGCCGTATCGGCGCGCCGGGCGTCGAAAATCGGCGCATGCTCGTCGAGCAGGTTCTGCACGTTGCCGGCGAGGCTGTTGACCAGCGCGACCTCGACGAAGATCAGCGGTTCCTCCGGCATCCGAGGATGGAAAAAGGCATAGCAGCGGCGGTCGGAATCGAGGCGGTTCTTGAGATCGGTCCAGGAGCGGATTTCGTGCACCGCCTCGTAGCGGATCAGCGTTTCCAGGATTGCCGCCGGCGTGTGCCAGGTGAGCCGCTTCAATTCGAGGAAGCCGACGTCGAACCAGGCCGTGAAGCGGTTTTCGAGTTCGCGGTCGAGCGCCGCGAGCGCCGGATCGTCTTCCATGTAGCGCAGCAGGTCGTTGCGCAGATCGACGAGGAATTTGACGCCCTGCGGCAGCGCATTGAACTGCGTCAGGATGCGCAGCCGGGGCGAGCGCATCGCCGCCCGCAACGTCGCCTCGGCGCTCCACTGCGCCGGCGTGCCGAACGCCTTTTGCCAGGCGCCGTGCGCCGCTTCGACTTTTTTCGGATCGGGGCCGAATTCGTGCACGATCAGGCCGAGAAAATTCTTCCGGCCCGCATCGTCGAGTTTCATATAGATTTCGCCCAGCCGCGCGGCGCGCTGCCGCGTCGACACCTCGCCGCCGAGATTGGCGGCGCAGTCGCGCAGCAAGGCGAGAATCTTCTGCGTTTCCTTTTCGCTCAACCCTTTTTCTCCTCCTTCCGAAGCATTCGTCCACAGTCTTCTGACCTGGGAGAAGCCGCGCTGCATCAGGCTTTCCGGCATTTGTCTTCCTCCTTTTCGATGAATCGGCGCTTTATTGTCATGTGCCGGCATAAAAAGGCCGGCTATCCTTGAAAGATAGACCAGAAGGCGGGGATTTTGTTGCGTTGCGGCCGTTTTTCCATGGTTGGAGGAGGAATTGGTTGCGTGAAATCATCAGTGCGTTCATGGCGGTTCCCATAAATCGGCGGATGCGGAAACGTTCTGGATTCCACTTACGCTGGGGTCCGCAAAAACGAAGGCAGACGCAATAAAGACCGGGTTGAAATAATGGACGATAAAAAAGCCCCTCTTACGAGGGGCTTTCCCATTTCGGCGGCGAACCACCGGCAGCGATTTGCCTCAACCCGCCCCCAGCCGCTGTCGCTGTTGCCGCAGGGTTTCCAGCGTGGCGCCGAAATCGGCCAGCCGCTGTTTTTCCTGCTCGACGACCGCCGCCGGTGCGCGGGCGACGAAATTCTCATTGTCGAGCTTGGTTTTCGCCCGCGCGATCTCGCCTTCGACGCGGGCGATTTCCTTGTCCAGCCGCTCGCGTTCGGCGGCGAGGTCGACCTCGACCCGCAGCATCAGCCGCGCGGTGCCGACCACCGCCACCGGCGCCGCCCCCGCTTCCGCATCGTTCGGGAGATCCGCCGCGATGCGCACTTCGGAAAGCTTCGCCAGTCCGGCGAGATACGGCGCCAATGCCGTCAGCGCCTCGCGCCCGGCGGCGGTTTCCGCGGCGATCAGCAGCGGCGGCTTTTGCGCCGGCGACAGATTCATCTCTCCGCGCAGATTGCGGCAGGCGTGGGTCAGGTCTTTCAGTTCCCGTATCCGCGCCTCGGCGTCGGCATCGATTTTCTCCGGCTGCGCCTGCGGATACGCGGCAAGCATGATCGACTCGTGCGTCTTCCTGCCGGCAATCGGCGCCACCGCCTGCCACAGTTCCTCGGTAATGAAGGGCAGCAGCGGGTGCGCCAGGCGCAGCACCGCTTCGAGCACGCGCACCAGCGTCCGGCGCGTTGCCCATGCTGTAGATGCGGCGGCGGCCTCACCGTTCTGCTGGATCTGTATCTTCGCGATCTCGACGTACCAGTCGCAGAATTCGTCCCACACGAACCGGTACAGGCTCTGCGCCAGCAGGTCGAAGCGGTAGTCGGCGAAATGCTGCGCGATTTCCATCTCGGTGCGTTGCAGCAGGCTGACGATCCAGCGGTCGGCAAAGGAAAACGCTTCACAGGGCGTGCGGTTTTCCGGCGTGCAGGGTTTTTCCGCGAACGCTTCACTGCCGGTGTTCATCAGCACGAAGCGCGTCGCGTTCCACAGCTTGTTGCAGAAATTGCGGTAACCCTCGCAGCGCTGCATGTCGAACTTGATGTCGCGCCCCGGCGAAGCGAGGCTGGCGAAGGTGAAGCGCAGCGCGTCGGTGCCGAAGGCGGGAATCCCTTCCGGATACTCGCGCCGCGTTTTCTTCTCGATCGCGGCGGCATCCTTCGGATTCATCAGGCCGGTGGTGCGCTTCTTCACCAGCGCGTCGACGCCGATGCCGTCGATCAGGTCGATCGGGTCGAGCACGTTGCCCTTCGACTTCGACATCTTCTGCCCTTCCGCATCGCGGATCAGGCCGTGCACGTAAACGGGCCTGAACGGAATCTTGCCGGTGAGATGCTTCGTCATCATCACCATGCGCGCGACCCAGAAGAAAATGATGTCGAAGCCGGTCACGAGCACCGACGACGGCAGATAGAGATCGAGCGCCGGGTTGCTCCGCTGCGGATATTCGTGCGTCCAGTCCAGCGTCGAGAACGGCCACAGCGCCGATGAAAACCAGGTGTCGAGCACATCTGGATCGCGTGTGAGCGTGCCCGTGTAGCCTTCCCGCGCCGCGCGCTCGCGCGCTTCCTTTTCGTCGTGCGCCACCCAGCAGCGGCCATCGTCGCCGTACCACGCCGGGATCTGGTGCCCCCACCAGAGCTGCCGCGAAATGCACCAGTCCTGGATATTGTTCAGCCACTGGTTGTACGTATTCACCCAGTTTTCCGGCACGAACCTGATTTCGCCCGATGCCACGCATTCGAGTGCCTGCCCGGTGATCGAGCGCCCATCCTTGCCCGGTTTCGTCATCGCGACGAACCACTGGTCGGTCAGCATCGGCTCGATGACGACGCCGGTGCGGTCGCCGCGCGGTACCTTCAGGCGGTGTTTGTCGATCTTTTCCATCAGCCCGGCGGCTTCGAGGTCGGTGACCACGGCCTTGCGCGCCGCAAAACGGTCGAGACCGCGGTATTTTTCCGGCGCGTTCTCGTTCATCGCCGCGTCCAGCGTCAGCACCGAGATCATCGGCAGACGGTGGCGCTGGCCGACCGCGTAGTCGTTGAAATCGTGCGCCGGCGTCACCTTCACGCAGCCGGTGCCGAATTCCGGATCGACATACGCGTCGGCAATGATCGGAATCTCGCGCCCGGTCAGCGGCAGTGCGACATTCCTGCCGATCAGGTGGCGGTAGCGTTCGTCGTCGGGATGCACCATTACCGCGGTATCGCCGAGCATCGTCTCCGGCCGTGTCGTCGCCACCGTGAGCTGCCCGCTGCCGTCGGCGAGCGGATAACGGATGTGCCACATGAACCCGTCTTCCTCCTCCTGCACGACTTCGAGGTCGGAAACCGCGGTCTTCAACTGCGGGTCCCAGTTCACCAGCCGCTGGCCGCGATAGATCAGCCCTTCGTCGTAGAGGCGGACGAATGCCTCGACCACGCTCTGCGACAAACCCTCGTCCATCGTGAACCGCTCGCGCGTCCAGTCCGGCGACGTGCCGAGCCGGCGCATCTGCCGCGTGATCGTGCCGCCGGAATAATCCTTCCACTCCCAGACCTTTTCCAGGAACTGTTCGCGGCCCAGCTCGAAGCGCGAAGTGCCCTGGCCGTCGAGTTGCCGCTCGACGACGATCTGCGTCGCGATCCCGGCATGGTCCGTGCCCGGCTGCCACAGCGTGTTGAACCCGCGCATCCGGTAATAGCGCGTCAGCGCATCCATCAGCGTCTGGTTGAAACCGTGCCCCATGTGCAGCGTGCCGGTGACGTTCGGCGGCGGCAGCAGGATGCAGAAGGATTCGGGGTTGGCGGGATCGAGTCCGGCCTCGAAATAGCCGCGCTCTTCCCAGAGCGGATACCAGTGCCGTTCGATCGCGGCGGGTTCAAAACTTTTGGCGAGTTCCATGATGGACGAGAGAAATTGAATGGAAAACCGAAAATTATACTGGAGCCCGATCGATGGAACGCCGGCGGCGCATTCCGGGTCTCTTTCCCTATCCGGCGGCCGCGATCCTCGTGCCGCTCTTTTCTCCGGTTAAAATCGCGTCTATCCACCGTTTCTTCTCGAAGGCCACATCATGAAAGACCAACTCGTCATTTTCGATACCACCCTGCGCGACGGCGAACAAAGCCCCGGCGCCGCCATGAGCAAGGAAGAAAAACTGCGCGTGGCGCGGCAACTGGAACGGATGAAGGTCGACGTCATCGAGGCCGGCTTCGCCGCCGCCTCGCCCGGCGACTTCGAAGCCGTGCGCGGCATCGCCGAGGCGATCAGGGAATCGACCGTCTGTTCGCTCGCGCGCACCGGCTTCGACGACATCGACAGGGCCGGCGAGGCGATCAAGCCCGCCGCGCGCGGACGCATCCATACCTTCATCGCCACCAGCCCGATCCACATGGAGAAAAAACTGCGCATGGCGCCCGACCAGGTCGTCGAAGCGGCGGTGGCGGCGGTCAAGCGGGCCCTGCGCTATACCGACGACGTCGAATTCTCCGCCGAGGACGCCGTGCGCTCCGACATCGACTTCCTCTGCCGCATCTTCGACGCGGTCATCCAGGCCGGCGCCAGGACCATCAACGTTCCCGACACCGTCGGCTACAGCATCCCCGAACAATGGGGCGCGCGCATGCGCACCCTGATCGAGCGCGTGCCCGGCGCCGACAAGGTCGTCTGGTCCACCCACTGCCACAACGACCTCGGCATGGCGGTGGCCAATTCGCTGGCGGCGGTGATGGCCGGCGCCCGCCAGGTCGAATGCACCATGAACGGCCTGGGCGAGCGCGCCGGAAACGCCTCGCTGGAAGAAATCGTCATGGCGGTCAAGACGCGCGGCGATTACTTTCCCGTGCAGACCCGCATCGACGCCACGCAGATCGTTCCCGCCTCCAAGCTCGTCTCGCAGATCACCGGCTACCCCGTGCAGCCGAACAAGGCCGTCGTCGGCGCCAACGCCTTCGCGCACGAATCCGGCATCCACCAGGACGGCGTCCTCAAGCACCGCGAAACCTACGAAATCATGCGCGCCGAGGATGTCGGCTGGGCGCAGAACAAACTCGTGCTCGGCAAGCTTTCCGGCCGCAACGCCTTCAAGACGCGGCTCGCCGAGCTGGGCATCGTGCTGGAAAGCGAAGAGCGGATCAACCACGCCTTCGCCCGCTTCAAGGAACTCGCGGACAAGAAACAGGAAATCTTCGACGAAGATCTGCACGCCCTCGTCTCCGACGAAGCCATGACACCGGAACACGAGCGCTACAAGCTCGCCTACCTGCACGTCTGCTCCGAGATCGGCGAGACTCCGAAGGCGACGCTGACGCTGACCCAGGACGGCGTCGAGCAAAAAGCCCAGGCCACCGGCGGCGGCCCGGTCGATGCCACCTTCAAGGCCATCGAAACTGTCGCGCAAAGCGGCACCGAGCTTCTGCTGTACTCCGTCAACGCCATCACCACCGGCACCGATGCGCAGGGCGAAGTCACCGTCCGCCTGGCGCGCGGCGGCCGCGTCGTCAACGGCAACGGCGCCGATACCGACATCATCATCGCTTCCGCCAAGGCCTATCTCAATGCGCTGAACCGGCTGCACCAGCCGGAAGAGCGGATCAATCCGCAGGGGGATGTCTGAGGGGTTGCGTTGCGGCACGCCGGTCGTGCCGGTGAAACAAAGCCCCCGATAACTGGGGGCTTTGTTTCGGGAGAGTTCATTGCGCAAAAAAACGTCTTGGTTACATTTTTTGTTGTTATTTCCAAGGCATACCGCTCATTCGGGGAAGTATCTTCACCAGGCACAATGCATTCTAAATTAAAGTTAACTTTATTTTGGCTTGTGTAATTAGTTTTTGTGTGAAATAAAAAATAAATATGGAATTTTTCCAAATCTGGCCTCTGCATTTTTCGGAATCGTGACATAGTTGAATGTAGAACCGCTCAGCACGGGAATCGCATATCGTAAACCGTGGCCGCGAATCCTGCGGTTGCTCCAGCCGGTCATGGCTGTTTCCCGTAAAGGGCTTTCCGAAGCGATTCATTGCCCACGCTGGGGAGCACGGCCCCGACCCATGCTTCGCGCGCGCCGATCTCCTCGATTATCGAACTGGAAACTTCCAGAATTTCGACACGCGCATGGTTGAAATCGAGTTCCCCGATCTTCGATCCGGAAATTTTCAATTGAACGTTCCGGCCGTCTCCGAAATTGATTCTTTCGATTTCGGAATCGATGATTTCCAACCGGTCGACCTCGGTCTGTCCGAGATCGAGCCATGCGATTTTCGATCCGACGATTTCCAGCGTGCCGATCCGGCCGTTGCGAAGGATGATTTGATGGCCGTTCGCGGAACGTTCGATACGGAAGTGCTCCGCATTGATGTTTATCGCCTCGAGCGGAGCCGCGCAGGAACGGAAAATCACGCTTTTGTTGCGCGGGAATCGCGCATCGCTTTTTGTCTTCCCGTTTTCGCTCGAATTCAAATGGATCGCCATTTCGGCGCGGACACGTTCGAACAAGACATGAGGGACTGCATTGATAGTTGCCAGAAAACGGTTATTTCCGAATTCGCTGTCCTTGACGATCAGATCGCCTGCAATTGCGATGTGGAGCAAATCGAATCTCTTCCCTTTCACTCCCTCGATCAGAACGTCGCCCACAGTCGTTGCATTGCCGTTGTCGCTTGCAGAGGCTCCATATAGGCTGATGTCTCTGTCGAGCTGGACGGCGCGCCAGATCATCGACGGCCGATTGCCAGTGGGGAGATCGAAATATACCGACCCGCTTTTCAGAATGTCCTTGCTGAGAAAATCACTGAGTCTCGTACCTTCGATCAATATCGAATCGTCATTGCGAGTAAAACGGGATAATGACGGAGTTTTGTCCGTGTCCGTGAAAGGAAGTGCGCCGAAATACGTCACCTCTTTGCCGCGGGCTCTTTTGATCGCTTGAAAAAAACCGTCAATCGGTGTCTGTTGCCGCCGGTCGAGACGAAATATTCTTTCCGTATTCGGACACATTTCAGTCGCTTCCCAGTACCGGTTTTTAGAGGATGCAGACGTTTCGGAGCTATCGGCATATGACGCTTCTTTCACCACGGGCGCGACGTTTGCCGAAAAGCCGATATATTCCGCGACCACTTCCTCCGTATCCCGGCGTACCAGCCGTAGCCTGCCGCGCGCCACCCAATGCGCGCGATCCTCGAACGTGGAAATGTCTTCTGCCAAAAACGCATAGGTAGCGCGTGAAGTGTCGACGGGAACATCGAAATGCTTCCACGTCGGAGTCGCTTCATAATCCCTCAGAATATCCGCTTCGGACACCTTTTTATCGCGCAGCGTTTTCGCTTTTAGGGAGTCGCGCAGCACCCGCTCACGCGATCCTTCCTGTTCCCAAAAAGTCCTGCTGGCGCGCCGGAGGTATTTTTCTTTCGTGTCCATGACCGCTGCGGATTCGACTTCGACGAAGAATTTTTGCCGCTCTGCCGTTGGCGATGCCAGCGCCGACCATGTCTCTTCAAGCATATCGTCGCCGCTCCAGGGAATGGAGTATCCGTACTGGATTTCCCTGAGCACACGAATGCTTTCTTCTCGGTTTTCATCGTTATGAGCCATGCGATATCTGATTATTTCGGCAGGAACTGATTCAGTCGGAGCCGTTTCCGGCAACGGTAACAGCGCATGCTCCCGGCGGTCGTGAGAAATCAGAATGCCCTCGTTCAACGCAATGTCGGATTTGATGAAAATACGCTCGGCTTTGTCGCAAGTGGTTTGCAGATAATCGCGCGCTTCCTGGATCAGCCGTTCCTGAGCCTGCAACGCATTGCGTTCAAGTTGCTCTTCTGCTTTCCGTTTCGTGGCGCGTTCTTCTTGTTTTCGTTCTCTGACTTCTTCCACTACTCCAATAGCGGTTCCCAGAAGAACCCAGGTGATCAGAACGGCGAAAAGCCGTTCCGTGGTTTTTCGCTTTCTGGCAAGGAAACAAATGAATACTGGAATGAAAACGCAACATGAGAAATAAGCGAGCACCCATCGCTCATGCTCACTAAACAGAAGGCACAAAAAAGGAAAAGGCAATGCCCATAGGGTGAGAAATATGCCAATAGCTATTTTTGCCTTTTCGCGCTCGATGAAAAAAATGGCGGTTACGATTAAAAGGATGGAACTGACAACAAGCAATATTCCGGCGCCTATCATGAGCGCTATGCCTTGAGCGATTGCCGCTCCCAGACCCGCAAACCCCTGATTTGCTTCTGCGTATATTGGCCAGCCGTATGAAATCGAGACGAACAATGCCAATGTGTATTTCTTCAGGCATGTCGTTTTTACTGGCCCCGGCAATGGGCGGCAGGAGGTGCGACCATAACGCGCCGGGTCGTCTTTCGGATTTATATCGTGGCATGACACATTGAATACCCCGCCCCTTTATTCCAAATTATGATTAAATTTATTTGAGCTTCTGTAGTCTGTTTTAATGGCGTATAAAAATCAAATCTGGAATCACTGTTTCTCCAGCTTGACGTTACTGCCCTCGAGGATCGTGATATTTCCGAGGGCGGTGCCTTGGGTCACGGCGATGTTCTGGCGCTTGACCTGAGTGCGGGAGAGGTCGAGGCGGAAGGGGCGGGTACCGACGATTTCGAGGAATCCGATGCGTCCATCGCGGATGTTGAGATTCTCGATCTCGCAATTCTCGATGCGCAGATGCTCGGTTTGCGCCCAGTTGATATTGAGGGTCGGGATTTTGCAATTGCGGACAGTGAAGGTTTTGTTCGGAGGCGGATCGGCCCACTTCTCGCGCGGGCCTCCGGTACAGACGAGATCGACCTGGGCGTCGCCGCAGGTGACGTTCTGGATCAGGGTCTGGGTCGGAACGCAACCGCCACATTGGAACGAGGAATCATCACGCGGGCTGAAGAAGCGGCAG
>JAVBTC010000168.1:0-10012 GCA_031556405.1 Rhodocyclaceae bacterium | reverse complement strand
GCGCCTTCCGGCAAGTGGATATGGATGTCGCTTTTTTGATAGAACTCGTCGTTGATCCCCAACGAGGCCGTGCGCTTGCGGACCACCGACAACGCAGCCTGGATCGATTCCTGCATCACTTCACCCAGCTTACCGGTGGTAATGGTCTTGCCTTTGCCCGGCAGTACGACCGCCTCGATGGTCAGCAATTCGCCACCGACTTCAGTCCACGCCAGTCCGGTCACCTGACCCACCTGGTTTTCTTTCTCGGCAATACCGAAGGTATAACGATGGACGCCGAGGAATTTGTCCAAATTCTGCGCATTGACGACGATCTTGCTCTTGCGCTTGCCCAACACCAGCGTCTTAACCACCTTGCGGCAGATTTTCGAAATCTCGCGCTCCAGTCCACGCACACCCGCTTCTCGCGTGTAATAACGCGTGATGTCGCGAATAGCCGCCTCGGTCACACTCAGTTCGGCATTTTTGACACCGTTGTTCTTCATCTGCTTCGGCAACAGATAACGCATTGCGATGTTGAGTTTTTCATCTTCCGTGTAACCGGAAAGGCGAATCACTTCCATGCGGTCGAGCAACGGCGCCGGAATATTCATGGTGTTGGCGGTCGCCACGAACATCACATCGGAAAGATCGAAATCGACTTCGATGTAATGATCCTGGAAGGTGTGATTCTGCTCGGGATCGAGCACTTCCAGCAATGCGGATGACGGGTCGCCACGGAAATCCTGGCCCAGCTTGTCGACTTCGTCGAGCAGGAAGAGCGGATTGCGTACTCCGACCTTGGTCATGTTCTGTAGGATTTTCCCCGGCAGGGAACCGATATAGGTACGGCGATGACCACGGATTTCAGCTTCATCACGCACGCCGCCAAGCGCCATGCGTATGAATTTGCGGTTCGTAGCCCGGGCAATCGATTGCCCGAGCGAAGTCTTACCCACGCCCGGAGGCCCAACCAGACACAAAATCGGCGCTTTCAGCTTGTCTACGCGCTGCTGCACGGCCAAGTATTCGAGAATACGTTCTTTGACTCGCTCCAGCCCGTAATGGTCTTTGTCGAGAATTTTTCCAGCGGCTGCGAGATCCTTGCTGATCCGCGTTTTCTTGCGCCACGGCAACGCCACCAGCGTTTCGATGAAATTCCGCACAACAGTGGCTTCCGCCGACATCGGCGACATCAGGCGAAGTTTTTTTAATTCCCCCTGAGCTTTCGTCAATGCTTCCTTGCTCATTCCAGCGGCTTTGATTTTCTTGTCGAACTCTTCGAGATCGACGCCATCCTCGCCTTCACCCAGTTCTTTCTGAATCGCTTTGACCTGTTCGTTCAGGTAATACTCGCGCTGGCTTTTTTCCATCTGCCGTTTGACACGGCCACGAATCCGTTTTTCAACCTGCAGGATATCGATTTCGGACTCGAGCTGCGACAGCAGCCGCTCGATCCGGACCCGGATGTCGAACATTTCCAGGACTTCTTGTTTCTGTTCGAGTTTTAACGGGAGATGCGCAGCAATCGTATCGGACAACCGGCCGGCATCTTCGATCCCGGAAGTAGAGGTCAGAATTTCCGGAGGAATTTTTTTGTTCAGTTTGACATATTGATCGAACTGCGCAATCACTGCCCGGCGCATTGCCTCGATTTCATGCCCCAGAACGTTTTCGGAAGCAACGGGCTCGGCCACCGCAACAAACATTTCAGGCAAGGAACGGACTGCGCTCAAACGCGCGCGCTGCGTTCCTTCGACGAGGACTTTCACCGTGCCGTCCGGAAGCTTCAGCATTTGCAGAATATTGGCTACGCACCCGATACTGTAGAGGTCATCGACACCGGGCTCATCCTTCGCGGCGGATTTCTGCGCCACGAGCAGAATGCTCTTGTTGTCCTCCATCGCCGTTTCCAGCGCATGAATCGACTTAGGCCGCCCGACAAAGAGCGGAATGACCATATGCGGGAATACCACTACATCGCGCAACGGCAGCAGCGGCAATTCGGGAGCATCGGAGGAGGAAGGATCGTAGGTATGGGACATATCATGCCTTAAGAATGAAGATCTATATGCCTCTACATGGAGACAATATAGAAAAATTCAAGCTCCGCGGAAATCCCGCACCCTGCTCCGGAACATTCCAGAGCATCATATCCCTGAGGTGCTACTCGGCCGGGCGGCAATCGAAACACTCACCCTCGCCGCGCCAGGGACAGAAAAAACAGAGGTGAAACAGAACAGCTCTAACGGTCAATGAGATCCGGAAATCTTCGACTGCCTGACAGGGGGATCGGCATATATCAGTAACGGCTGCGCATCACCCGTCACCATGCTTTCGTCAATGACGACCTTTGAGACATTGCTCATACCCGGAAGTTCGTACATCGTCTCAAGCAGAACCGTTTCGATGATGGAACGCAAACCGCGTGCACCGGTTTTGCGCTCCAGCGCACGCCGGGCAATCGCCTGGAGTGCCGCCGGACGGATTTCCAATTCGACGCCTTCCATCGCGAAAAGCTTCTGATACTGCTTGACCAGTGCGTTCTTCGGCTCGACGAGAATTTCCACCAGTGCGTTTTCGTGCAATTCCTCCAGTGTAGCCACCACCGGAAGCCGTCCGATCAATTCCGGAATCAGACCGAATTTGATCAGATCTTCCGGTTCTACGGTCCGCAGTACCGCGCCGACCGCTTTTTTGTCTTCCTTGCTTTTGACTTCCGCACCAAAACCGATACCACCTTTTTCCGAGCGTTCCCGGATTACTTTTTCCAAGCCATCGAAAGCACCACCGCAGATAAAGAGGATATTGGTGGTATCGACCTGCACACAATCCTGATTCGGATGCTTTCGCCCCCCCTGCGGCGGCACGGCGGCGGTTGTTCCCTCGATCAGTTTCAGCAAAGCCTGCTGAACTCCCTCACCGGAAACGTCGCGAGTAATCGACGGGTTATCGGATTTGCGCGAAATCTTGTCTATTTCATCGATATAAACGATGCCCTGTTGCGCTTTTTCGACATCGTAATCGCACTTTTGCAGCAACTTCTGGATGATGTTCTCGACGTCTTCACCGACATAACCCGCTTCGGTCAACGTTGTCGCATCAGCCATCACGAAGGGGACATTGAGCAGGCGCGCCAGGGTTTGCGCGAGCAAGGTCTTACCCGATCCGGTGGGACCAATCAGCAGGATATTGCTCTTGGAAAGTTCGACGTCGTCCGTTTGCGCGCCGCTACTATTCGTCGCACGATGACGCAAACGCTTATAGTGGTTATAGACGGCCACGGAAAGGATCCGCTTCGCCATTTCCTGACCAATTACATAACTGTCCAGGATGGTGCAGATTTCTTTCGGTGTCGGCAGGCTGGCACGGCTCTCCGCCTCTTCGTCGGCGGCTACCTCATCGCGGATAATCTCGTTGCAGAGTTCGATACACTCGTCGCAGATAAAAACCGACGGCCCGGCAATGAGTTTCTTTACTTCATGCTGGCTTTTACTGCAAAACGAGCATTCAAGCAGTTTTTCGCCACTGCCTTTTTTGTCGGGCATTTCGTTTAACCTTTCCTAATTCATCAGCGGCGCAATCGTCATCTGCCATTTACCACTCCTACTGCGACTTTGCCGCTCTATGCGGAAAAATCGCGCTGCGCCAATACCTTATCGACCAATCCGTATTCTGCCGCTTCCGCTGCGGAAAGAAAATTGTCACGATCGGTGTCGCGCTCGATCTGTTCCACTGGACGTCCCGTGTGATGAGCCATCAGTGAATTCAGTTTGGCGCGCAAGGAAAGAATTTCCTTGGCGTGGATCTCGATGTCGGAAGCCTGTCCCTGGAATCCCCCCATCGGCTGATGGATCAATACGCGGGAATTGGGCAACGCGAAACGCTTTCCTTTTGCGCCTGCAGCCAGCAAGAAAGCCCCCATCGATGCTGCCTGCCCCAGACACAGGGTCGAAACATCGGGCTTGATGAACTGCATCGTGTCATAAATTGACAGCCCCGCCGTTACCGATCCTCCGGGAGAATTAATGTAGAACTGAATATCCTTATCGGGATTTTCGGCCTCAAGGAAAAGCAGTTGAGCCACGACCAAGTTTGCCGAATTGTCATCGACCGGACCGACGAGAAATATTACCCGTTCTTTCAGGAGACGCGAGTAGATATCGTAGGCTCGTTCACCACGCCCGCTCTGCTCGACCACCATCGGCACCAATCCAAGCGCGCGCGTTTCCTGCGCTCCGCCAAAAACCCCCGACATCCCGTAAGGATTGCTGTTCAGCATGTTTGCCCTCGTTTCCCCATGAAGACCGGTATCGATTAAGATTTTTGACCCATCAATTCATCAAAGCTCATTGCTTTGTCGACGACTTTCACATTGTCGAGCACCCACGCCACTACATTGTCTTCGATCGCAACACCTTCGACTTCCTGCAGGCGTTGCGGCTGTGCGTAGTACCAGCGGACAACCTCCTCCGGATGCTCATAGGTCTCTGCCATTTCCTCGACGAGTTTTCGCACCTGTTCCGGCTTCGCATAGAGACTATGGGTTTTCACCATCTCGGCGATAATCAGTCCGAGCGCGATACGGCGCTTCGCCTGCTCGGCGAACCATTCGGGCTGGAGCGGAAAATCCTTTGCCTTGATACCACGGCGCTCGAAATCCTGGCGCGCGTTGTCCATAAGGCGCCCTACCTCACCTTGCACCAGAGCATTGGGCAGCACGATCGGCGTCGTTTTCAGAATCGAATCCATCACTTGATCCTTGAGCCGTGCCTGGATACGTCCTTTGACCTCACGCATCAGATTGGCGGTGATCTCGTCGCGCATTTTGTTCAGGTCACCATCCTCGATTCCGAGCGTGCGGGCGAATTCGGCATTGACTTCGGGTAGTACCGGTTCGCTGACGCGTTTCAGCGTCAGATCGAACTGGACGGTCTTGCCGGCCAGTTCCTGCGGCATATAGTCGTCCGGAAAAGTCATGTCGAAAGTTTTCTGTTCACCTGCCTTCATACCGGTCACCGCAGTTTCGAACTCCGGCAGCATCATTCCTTCACCAAGTACGAAGGGATAATCTTCCGCCTGACCGCCCTGGAAGAGTTCCCCATCCCGTTTTCCGGCGAAGTCGACTACTACCCGGTCTCCGCTCGCTGCGGCACGCTCAACCGATTCGAAGCGGACTCGCTGCTTGCGCAGGATTTCGAGCGTCCGGTCGACTTCCGTATCTCCGACTTCAAGCATGGGCCGTTCAACTTCCACACTGGATACGTCGCCAAGCGCGATTTCCGGATAAACCTCGAAAATCGCCGAAAATTCAAGATGAGTGGACGATTCTGCACCGTTTTCTGCTTTTTTCGCCTCGATTCGCGGATAACCGGCAACGCGCAGATTTTCTGCCATCACCGCTTCACTGAAGACCCGGTCAAGCGCTTCGGACAACGCTTCGTGGCGCGCCTGTTCACCATAACGCTCCTTGATGATCTTAATCGGCACTTTTCCTGGCCGAAATCCGGCGATTTTGACGTTTTTGCCCATGCGCTTCAGACGCGCGTCGGCTTCCTTATCGAGATCGGCGATAGCCACCGAAAGGTCGAGACGACGTTCCAGTGCGTTTGCGTTTTCGCTGCTTGTTTCCATGACCAAGTCCTTGATTGCTCGAGCGTGTGGGTTAATTCGACGAACGGCGGAGAAGAGTGCTGAACCCGTCCGCCGAAAAGCGTGGAATTATAGCATGACGAAAACGACGCTTAGGGACAATGCTTGGGGGGAAATTTGGAATGGATCGGAACATGACCGACGGTGCGAAGAAAATACCGTTCCGGCGGAAAAATCACTAGAATGCGCGGAAATGCGGACGTGGCGGAATTGGTAGACGCACCAGATTTAGGTTCTGGCGCCAAAAGCGTGAGAGTTCGAGTCTCTCCGTCCGCACCACCGGCAAAAGCACCATTTGCCGACGCCTTTAGGCGACCATCCCGAGACAAAGGGATTTTCTAAATAACAGAATAATTTAATCTGTTATCAATAGATGGATATTCTGCGGAATTAATTTCCAAAACTAGAAGATCGCCAATCAAAGGGACGGCATTATTCGCGCCCCCCTTAATCCCATTTGAATATTTTCCGGCATTTGACCGAACCGGATCTTACTGTTTTTTCCCAATGCCCGTCGATCACTACGAAAATTTTCCCGTCGCCTCTCTGCTCCTGCCACGCCATCTGCGCCGGCCGATCGAAGCCATTTATCGCTTCGCACGCAGCGCCGACGATATTGCCGATGAAGGAGGGGCAAGCAATGAAGAACGCCTGCACGACCTTTCCGCCTATGTGGAGGAACTGGATCGCCTGGCCCACGATATCCCGGCGCAAACTCCTTTGTTTCAGGAACTCGGTACAGTCATAAAAACATGGCGTTTGCCGCAGGCCCCCTTCTATGACCTGCTTTCCGCCTTCTCCCAGGACGTGACGACCCTGCGCTATGACGACTACGACGCACTCACCGATTACTGCCGTCGTTCCGCCAATCCGGTCGGTCGGCTTGTCCTCGCCCTGGTCAGCCGCGCCGATGAAGTCAACCTGAAGCATTCGGACGCCATCTGCACCGCATTGCAATTGATCAATTTCTGGCAAGACATCGCAATCGACTGGAAAAAAGGACGCGTTTATCTGCCGCAAAGTGAATTGGCACGTTTTGGGATACGCGAGGAAGAAATTGCTCGCGCCGCCGATGCCGCCCCTGGCGACACCCGAATATCGCCACAATGGCGCGCGCTCATCTCCGCTCAACTCGACCATGCGCTTACCCTTTTGCTCCAGGGGGCGCCACTGGTAGATCAACTGCCTGGGCGTCTAGGTTGGGAAATTCGGCTGACGATACAGGGAGGACGGCGGATCGTCGAAAAAATTCGCGCAGTTTCCGGCGATGTCTTTTGCCACCGTCCCACGCTCGGCACCGCCGACTGGATATTGATGGGCACTCGCGCGCTACGAATGTAACCTTTTTCCCGCGCCACAACGCCGCCCGATAGCGAAAAACAATGATATTATTAAATAATTGGCAGGTGCATGTATCTGCGGGGGAGTAATATTAATTACACTTTATAATAGAACATTTCTTATTCTGAAATTTGAATGTCGTAACAAAATACGTTTGTAGCGATATTTGCATTGCCCGCACCTCTGAACGATACTTCCGACCTACTTCCGACTTTTTGATCCTGAAGGAATTTTCCACGTCGTTGCGGCCGGGCGCATAGCGAAATAGGTTCCAAAAGGAAACGGAAAGTAAACCGGAAAAGCGGCCTGCCATCCCGAACCGGCTGATCGAATTCGCACCACTCACTTCATGACACCCGATCAATACTGCCAGGACAAGGCCGCTGCCAGCGGATCAAGTTTTTATTACAGTTTTCTGTTTCTACCGGCGCCGCGCCGCCGTGCGATTACGGCACTTTATGCTTTTTGCCGCGAAGTCGACGATGTCGTCGACGAATGTCATGACCCCACGCTGGCAACAACCACGCTGGGCTGGTGGCGCAGTGAAATCGAATGTCTTTACGATGGAGCACCGACTCATCCGGTGACACAGGCACTACATCCCGCAATTTCCGAATTCGGCATCGAGAAAGCGTTATTGCAGGAAATCGTCACTGGCATGGAAATGGACTTGGAACGTTCGCGTTATCCGGATTTCTCCACACTCACCCATTATTGCCATTGTGTCGCCGGTGTCGTCGGCTTGCTCGCGGCACGAATTTTCGGTTACGAAAACGAACAGACCGCCGAATATGCGCACGAACTGGGGCTGGCTTTCCAACTGACCAATATCGTCCGCGATGTCGGTGAAGATGCGCGACGCAACCGTATTTATCTGCCGCAGGACGAATTGCGGCGCTTCGGTGTTTCAGAAGCACAGATACTGGATTCCCGACATGACGACAATTTCCGGCGTCTGCTCGAATTCCAGATTGAGCGCGCCGAAGACCATTACCGGCGCGCCTTTGAACGACTGCCCACGAACGACCGCAAGGCACAGCGCCCGGGCCTGATCATGGCCGCGATTTACCGGACGCTTCTGCACGAGATCCACCGTGATGGCTGCATGGTGCTGACACAACGCACCACACTGACGCCGTTGCGCAAGCTCTGGATCGCAGCGCGTACGTGGGTACGCGAAGGATGAGCACGGGTGACACGGAATGAATGCCGCGACGGAAATTTCCTATCCTCCCAGGGTCGCCATCGTCGGCGGCGGCTGGGCCGGACTCGCCGCCGCCGTGGAACTCTCCCGCAACGGCTGTCCGGTCGTCCTTTTCGAGTCCGCCCGACAACTCGGCGGCCGCGCCCGCCGGGTAGACATCAACGGCCACTGGCTCGACAACGGCCAACACATCATGATCGGCGCCTACCGGGAGACACTGGGATTGCTCCGTCTGCTCGGCATCATCCCGGAACGGTATTTCCTGCGCCTTCCGCTGCGCTTTTTTTCTCCCGGCCGTAACGATTTTTTCGATTTATCCCTGCCGCGCCTGCCTGCGCCCCTGCATCTGGCTTGTGGACTCCTCGGCGCACGCGGCCTCTCATTCGCGGAAAAAACCGTCGCCGCCCGTTTCATATTCTGGCTGCGCACGCTGCATTACCGCTTACCCCGCGATTGCAGCGTTGCCGCGTTGTTGCGCCAGCACAAGCAAAGCGACAATCTCATCCGCCATCTCTGGCAGCCGCTCTGCTTGGCAACGCTCAATACCCATTTGGCGGAAGCCTCGGCGCAGATTTTTGTAAACGTCCTGCGCGACAGTATCGGCGGCACCCGCACCGATACCGACCTGTTGTTGCCGCGCACCGATCTTGGCAGTCTTTTCGTCGAACCGGCTGCTGCCTTCCTCCGCGCATGCGGCGGCGCCATTCGTTTGAGCACGCGCGTCCAGCCCGAAATGCTCCAACGCATCGATCGGCCGGGAAAAAAAGGGGGCTGGCGGATCGGCGCCGAGTACTTCGACCATGTCGTTCTCGCTGTCGCCCCGCAACATATCGCTCCATTTTTCATCGAGCGCCCCGGCTATGGTGCGCTGTTGCATACCATTGCCGACTATACCTATGAGCCGATTGCCACCATCTGGCTCGGCTATCCGCCCCAGGTGCGTCTGCCCGCCCCGATGCTTGCACTTCCCGACAGAAAGGGTAGCCATGGCCAATGGGTATTCGACCGCGGCGCGATCGCCAACAGCAGCAACGGCAGCGCCGGCATTCTGGCGTGCGTTCTTTCCGCGCGCGGCCCCTGGGAAGAACGCGACAACGATACCCTTGCCGCCGAACTGCATCTGGAATTGCTCTCCTTGCTCGGCCCGTTGCTCGGCCCCATCATCGGCCCTTTCCCACCACCTTTATGGCACCGCACGATTCGCGAACAGCGTGCCACCTTCGCCTGCCTGCCCGGGCTGGAACGCCCCGAATTCACGCTCCCCGAGCCGGGTCTCTGGCTTGCCGGCGACTATACCTATGCCGATTATCCGGCCACGCTCGAAGGAGCGGTCAGAAGCGGAATCCGTGCAGCGCGCGGAATTCTGAACGAAGCTGTGATTGCGTGAGAAAAGTTATGGATTGAGAAAAAATACCCGACTGAAAAAATCGGTTACAGAGCGTTACGAAAGGGGCATGCAAGTACAACAGACGGGCCGAGGGGATTTCCGTAGTATTGTCCTTGAACCTCCCCCTGACCCCATCATCTACAGATGGGTTTCGAATCCCGCAGTCAATGCGGGATTTTTTTCGCCCGCATTTTCGGCCTCCGCCCTTCGTTCCCCCATATCCGTTCAAGCGTGGTTCCGGTTTCTCCGCATTCTCCGTAACTTCGGCGACCCGTATCAGCAATAAGGTAATTTTTGTCGAAAAAAGTTACGGAAGTCCTGTGCAAGTACAACAGACACCTTCCGGATGGATCCGTAGAATCGCTACTGAACCTCCCCCTGACCCCATCATCTAGATGGGTTTCATTTCCCGCACCCAGGGCGGGTTTTTTTTTGGCCGCGTTTTCGGC
>JAVBTC010000076.1:0-4485 GCA_031556405.1 Rhodocyclaceae bacterium | reverse complement strand
ATTCCCGCCTGCGCGGGAAAGACGTGAATATTTTAGTCTTTTGCCGATAAACGACCGTTCAGGCGGACCGGACATCATTATTTAAGCATATCCCCGCGCGCCGTCTTTTTCTACGTCATTAACGCGCAGGCGGGAATCCAGGAAATTCCTCCCGTGCGTTCATTTATGGAGACCGCCATGAACCCCGAAAACACTCTCCGCGAAATACGCGTCAGTCGCGCAGGGTGGGCTAGAGCTTTTTTGATTCAGGTGCGTACCACTGGCATCCCGCACAACCCGTAGGGCGGTAAAGCGAAGCGCCTTCCGCCGGATGTGGGCGTCTGAAGTTCCACCAATGGAAGTGAATCACGACCGGCGGAAGGAGCTTCGCTTTTCCGCTCTACGAGGTCACTACGAGGTTACGCCGCCGCGCAGCGGAAGGCGTCTCGAACCAGCGTCCATGCCGGGCTTCATTCCAGCCGGTACCGGTACAACGACACCGACAGTTGCGCTCCGATCAGGGCTCGTCGCGCAGGGGGGCGCATTTATACGAATGGGCGCAGCGTGCCCACGCGGCAGCCTCGTTTTCCGTGCGCTCATTCATAGGAATTGCCATGATTCCCATGAAAAACACATCAGGTACCGGCAAACCGCCGCCGCAGTTCCGCCAGCCACCGGTCCAGCTTTTCCACGAACCCGCCTGCCGCCTTTTCGAACAGCGCGCGCCAGAAGCGTGCACCTTTTTTCTCGACGGCAAAATGCAGAAGCAGCGCGGCCAAGACGACCAGGGCGATCGTCAGCGGATAGACGACGGCCTTGTTCGCTTCCGTGGCGAAACGGGAAAGGAACATGTAGCCGCAATGCGCATGGAGCAGGTAGATGGGATAGGAGAGCGCGCCGGCCAGTTGCGACCCTCTGATTTTCAGGTTCAAACCGGACGGCGTATTGAGCAGGAAGAAGAACAGGAAAAAGACGCCGATCGCGATGAAGACGACGGTCTCGGAATAGGGCAGCCCCATCGCCCGTTCGCCGAACCGGACTTTTTCCAGCGAAAACCACAGACACAACGCCAGGCTGACGGATAACGAAAGGAGCGGCATCGGCGCCAGACGCCCGCGCAGCAGGAAAAAGCAGGCGCCGGCGGCAAAATAGCTGTAATAGCCGTCCATGTAGGGCAGATGGTTGAGTTCGAAGACCGTCGCCAGCGCAATCAGAAACGGCCAGGCAAGAAAGAACGGCGCCAGCCGCCTGCGCATGCCGATCAGCAGAAAGCACAGCACCAGCGCATAGAAACGCAGTTCGAACACCAGCGACCAGTAGGCTTCGTCGACGAATTCGTAACCGAAGACGGGCGAAAGCATCGTCAGGTTGGCGAGGAATTGTCCCGGCGTCACCGTGGTTGCGCCCGTGCCCCAGAAAAAGGCGAGCGCGGAGGTCAGTATCACCGCGGCCCAGAAGGCGGGATAAAGCCGCAGCAGCCGCGATACGGCGAACTGCCGCGCCGTTTTTTCCTGCGCCGACATCAGGATCACGTAGCCGCTGATCATGAAGAAGAATTCGACGCCGAGATAGCCGTACTTGGCAACCCCGGCGATGGCGGAAAAGCCGTCCAGCGAGGAAATCTTATGGTTGACGATGCCGTTGACGAAGTAATGAAACGACATGACGGACAGGGCGGCGACCAGCCGCAGCCAGTCCATTAACTCCAGTCTTTTCATTCGTGGCGGCGTCGGCTTTCTGATGAATCCTTGAACACAATTCCAATTTTCAATTAAATTTGTGTCGGTTTATGTAGGAAGTTTTACCAAATAATTAATTTTAATAAACTGGGATTTCATGGGTATTTCCCAGGCAATCACTTCAGCCCGAGAATCCATTGCACCAGCTTCTTCGCGTCTTCCGGGCTGACGCCCGGGTTCGGCGGCATCATGATTTCGGAACCGAGTTCCTTTTTCCAGTTGCCCTTGCCGCCCTTGAGTACCTTATCGACCAGCGTCGCCTCGATTCCCTTCTGTCCCGCGTAGCGCCTGGCGACGTCCTTGTAGGCGGGGCCAACGATTTTCTTGTCGACCGAATGGCAGGTGGTGCAGTTTTTCGCTTTCGCCAGCGTTAACATGCCGGCATCGGATTGAGCGGCGGCGGTATCGCAAAAGGCGACGGCGAGGAACAGCGGCGACGATATGAAGGCAAGCCAAGGTTTCATTGTAAAAATACCTCCTGGTGGGACATCATCCTGGATTCCCGCCTGCGCGGGAATGACGAAGTTATGAATCGCCGCCGAAAAGAATCGCTGCTTTTGGAGCGCCGCCGGTAGTTCCGCCCATGGGAGGTTATATTTCCGTCATTCCCGCGCAGGCGGGAATCCAGAAGTCACGGTTCCGCGTCAACGCGCTCCATGACCTTCCCAGGGCGACGCATTTACTTCGCTGCATTCATCATTCCGCGCAGCCGCGTCAGGTCGCGCACCGCGCCCTTGTCCGCCGAGGTCGTCATCGCGGCATAGGCCTGCAGCGCGGGCGAAACCGTCCGTTCGCGTGCCTCGGGCTGCCAGGCTTTGTCGCCGCGCGCGCGCATCGCCGCGCGGCGCTTTTCCAGTTCCGCATCGTCGACCGAAAGCCGGATGCTGCGCGCCGGGATATCGATTTCGATTGCGTCGCCGTTCTGCACCAGCGCGACCATGCCGCCGTCGGCCGCTTCCGGGGAAACGTGGCCGATCGACAGGCCGGAGGTGCCTCCGGAAAAACGCCCGTCGGTCAGCAGCGCGCATTCCTTGCCCAGGCCGCGCGACTTCAGATAGGAGGTCGGATACAGCATTTCCTGCATCCCCGGTCCGCCCTTCGGTCCCTCGTAGCGGATCACGACCACGTCGCCGGCCACGACCTCGCCGCCGAGAATGCCTTCCACCGCGGCTTCCTGGCTCTCGTACACCCGCGCCTTGCCGGTGAATTTCCAGATCGATTCGTCGACGCCGGCGGTTTTGACGATGCAGCCGTCGGGCGCGATGTTACCGTAGAGCACCGCGAGACCGCCGTCCTGCGAATAGGCGTGTTCCTTGTCGCGGATGCAGCCGTTGGTGCGGTCGAGATCGAGTTCGGGGTAGTGGCGCGACTGCGAGAACGCCTCTTGTGTCGGCACGCCGCCCGGCGCCGCCTTGTAGAGATCGAAACGTTCGATCAGTTCCGCCGCCGGCGCGCGCATTACGTCGAAATGTTCGAGCGCTTCGCCCAAGGTCGCCGTATGCACGGTCGGCGTGTCGCGCCGGATCAGCCCGGCACGGTCGAGTTCGGCGAGGATGCCGAAGATGCCGCCGGCGCGATGCACGTCCTCGATGTGGTAGGTCTGCGTCGCCGGCGCCACCTTGCACAGGCACGGCACGCCGCGCGAAATGCGGTCGATGTCGGCCATCGTGAAGTCCACGCCGGCCTCCCGGGCCGCGGCCAGGATGTGCAGCACGGTGTTGGTCGAACCGCCCATCGCCACGTCGAGCGTCATCGCGTTTTCGAACGCGGCGCGGTTGGCGATCGCGCGCGGCAGCACGCTGGCGTCGTCTTTTTCGTAATAGCGGCGGCACAGGTCGACGATGCGCCGCCCGGCTTCAAGGAACAGTTCCCTTCGCCGCGCATGCGTGGCGACCAGCGTGCCGTTGCCCGGCAGCGACAGGCCGAGCGCCTCGGTCAGGCAATTCATCGAATTGGCGGTAAACATGCCGGAGCAGGAACCGCAGGTGGGGCACGACGAACGTTCGAGCGCCTGCACCGCCTCTTCCGGCACCGAGACATCGCCGGCCTGGATCATCGTGTCGACCAGATCGACGGCGATGATTTTCCCCTTCCATTCCACCTTGCCCGCTTCCATCGGTCCGCCGGAAACGAAAATCGCCGGGATGTTGAGCCGCATTGCCGCCATCAGCATTCCCGGCGTGATCTTGTCGCAGTTGGAGATGCACACCAGCGCGTCGGCGCAGTGAGCATTGACCATGTATTCGACCGAATCGGCGATCAGATCGCGCGAAGGCAGCGAATACAGCATTCCGCCGTGCCCCATCGCGATGCCGTCGTCGATGGCGATGGTGTTGAATTCCTTGGCGACGCCGCCCGCCGCCTCGATCTCGCGCGCCACCAGTTGCCCCATATCCTTCAGATGCACGTGGCCGGGAACAAACTGCGTGAAGGAATTCGCAATCGCGATGATCGGCTTGTCGAAATCGCCTTCCTTCATGCCGGTGGCGCGCCACAGCGCGCGCGCGCCGGCCATGTTGCGGCCATGCGTGGAAGTGTGGGAACGATAGCGCGGCATGGAAATCTCCTGCGGTAAAATTAACGATTTTACGCCGAAGTCGCGCCGGAACCTCCGGGTTCGGATTTTTCGGCACGGCGGTCGATCATTTCTTTGACGCCTTCCGTCCTTGCGGAGTGCCCTTAAGCTTCCTTTCCCCTTTCCCCTTTCCCCTTTCCCCTTTCCCCTTTCCCCTTTCCCCTTTCCCCTTCCCCCTTCCCCAATCACCCG
>JAVBTC010000130.1:0-12951 GCA_031556405.1 Rhodocyclaceae bacterium | reverse complement strand
CAATTCGAACTCATCAGCGACGGCGAATTCATCTACAACCTGCGCGCCGACGGACTGATCGACGCCACCCCGACCGGTTCCACCGCCTATGCGCTGTCGGCCAACGGGCCGATCATGCACCCGCAGGTTTCCGGCATCGCGCTCGTGCCGCTGTGCCCGCACGCGCTGACCAACCGGCCGATCATGGTCGGCAACCGTGCCGAAATCGAAGTGCGCGCGGGACAGTCCAGCGAGTGCCGCGTCTATTTCGACGGCCACGTCACCGTCGACCTGATGCCCGGCGATTCACTGACCCTGCGCCGCTCGAAAAACACCATCTGTTTCCTGCATCCCCCCGGATACAGCTATTTCACGATGCTGCGGCAAAAACTGCACTGGAGCGAACGTCCGCGCAGTTGACCCTGCGGACGGCACCGCCGCCGTTCCGTTCATCCCCACCTTCCCCACCCTCCGATCCGAATCCGTAAACCGCTACGTCCGCCATGCTGCGTCATCTGTCCATCCGTGATTTCGTCCTCATCGACACCCTCGAACTCGAATTCGAAGCCGGTTTCGGCGTCCTCACCGGCGAAACCGGCGCGGGAAAATCGATCCTGGTCGACGCGCTGGCCTTCGCGCTCGGAGAACGCGCCGACGCCGCCAGCATCCGGACCGGATGCGCCAGGGCCGAAATCAGCGCCGGTTTCGACATCGACAGGCTGCCGCCGCTCGCCGCATGGCTGGAAGAACGCGATATCGAACACGGCCCCGGCGACGAACTGCTGCTGCGCCGCGTGATCGATACCAACGGACGCTCCCGCGCCTATATCAACGGCACGCCGGCAAGCGTGCAGCAATTGCGCGAAATCGCCGAACATCTGCTCGACATCCACGGCCAGCACGCGCATCAATCGCTGTTGCGCGCCGGTGCGCAGCGCGCCCTGTTCGACGCGCACGCCGGTCTTTCCGCCCTCGCCGCCGACGTTGCCGCCGCCTGGCGCGACTGGCGCGCGGCCTGCACGGCGCGGGAAGAAGCCGCCACCAACGCCGCCGGGCTGGAAGAAGAACGGCAGCGCCTGCACTGGACCGTCTCCGACATCGCCACGCTCGAATTCAGCGTCGAAGGCTGGCAGGCGCTCGAACAGGAACACGAACGCCTGGCCAATGCCGGCGCGCTGATCGACGGCGCGCAATACGCGCTCGCGGCGCTTGCCGAGGACGAAGCGGTGGCGGAGGAAGGCCGGGGTAACGGCGCCTGCCTCGCGCGGCTCGATTCCGTGCGCGCGCAACTCGAACCGCTTCTTGCCTGCGATCCGGCACTGGCCGAAATCGTCCAGCTCGTGCAGTCGGCACGCGCCGAACTCTCCGAAGCGGCGCAGGCGCTGCGCCGTTACCGCGACCGTACCGACCTCGATCCGGAACGGCTGGCCGAAGTCGAACGCAGCATTCGCGCCGTCGTCGACTGCGCGCACAAATACCGCGTCGCGCCGCAGGAACTGCCGCAGATACTTGCCGCCGCGCGGGCACGCCTGGCCGAAGTATCGGCAGGCATCGACCTGGAAGCACTCTCGCGGCGCGCCGAGGAAACGTGCGCGATGTATCGCGCGCAGGCGGAAAAACTTTCGGGAAAACGTCAGAAGGCGGCACGCACGCTTTCCGCCGATGTCACCGCGCTGATGCAGCAACTGGCGCTGGGCGGCCGTTTCGAAGCCGCGCTGATCCCGCTTGAAGAAGGCAACGCCTATGGCCTGGAGCAGATCGAATTCCGTATCGCCGGCCTTGCCGACGGCCCCGCGCGTCCGCTCGCCAAGGTTGCTTCCGGCGGCGAACTCTCGCGCATCAGCCTCGCGATCCAGGTCGTCACCAGCCGCGCCGCCGAAGTCCCGACGCTGATCTTCGACGAAGTCGACGTCGGCATCGGCGGCGGTGTCGCCGAAGTCGTCGGACGTTTACTGCATGAACTGGGGAAAGACCGGCAAGTGCTCTGCGTCACGCACCTGCCGCAAGTCGCCGCACGCGCCGACTGGCAATGGCAGGTCAGCAAGGAAAACAGGGACGGCGCCCTCAAGAGCCGCGTCGCCGGACTCGACGCAAAGGCCCGCGTCGAGGAAATCGCGCGCATGCTGGGCGGAGTGGAAATCACCGAGATCACCCGGCGACACGCACGGGAAATGTTGAAAAGTTGAAAAGCTGACGCGCCGAAGCGCTCATCCCGTTCAGCCATTGGCTTTGGTGATCCTCCCGCAAAACCGGTGTAGTCAGAAGTAGAACCATGACTACTTGGCAGGATTGCTTACATGCAGCCCGCTCCACCCCGCTCCCCTGCCAAGGGAAATTAAATAATTCTTCGGAAAAACCTGCTACAGAAAAGAAAGCAGGATACTCTCTGGAATGTAATTCGCCCCGCTCCCGCAACGCATGCGGAGCGCAAGGCGCTTAGCCGGAAACACCGTCCAATCGAAGCAGAAAGCGCTCCAGCATCCCGGAGCGTTCGTAGTCGCAAGTGTCTTTATCGGGAAACACCAGATATTCAACTTTTTTGCTGACCGCGCACCGATAGCTTTCGGGATTGCCCAGCCTGCCCGCCGCTGCGGCACGGTATGTGCACGGTCTGAATTGCGTCAAAAGCTCCCTCGTCATCGGGACGCATTCGGCACCTTGCAAATGGCGCCGGTCGAATCCGTGCCAATTCAGACTGTGCGGCGCGATTTCCTCCGCGGAAGCTTTCGTAAACGTTCTCATGACGCCCAGTGCGAGATTGCACGTGCTTTCATCCGCATAGACGAGATACCTGCTCGCATTGCCGATCCTACATCCATAGTAGTTGTCCGTTTTGCCGCCGTAGCCGCTTTTCTCGACCTCATCACACCACGAATCGAGAGATTGAAACCGTGCCAGAAGCCGTTCCGTCATCGGGACGCACTGTACATTTTTCAGATTGCCCCGATTTCCCCAGTCGAACCCGTACCAGCCCGGACCGGGAAGCTCAGTGTTTTCCACGGCAATGACACACGAAAAAACCGGCAGCACTCCGAATAGTGCCAGTATTTTTATGACTTTCATTATTGTGATACTCCTCCAGGATTCTAGAGCGATCCGCCAATGCTTTCCATGACATCCAGTTGGTCATTGCAGATTTTCTTATTTTTAAAGACTAGATATTGAACATGTTCGTTGACCGTACATTCATAGGTTTCTACATTGTCGCCAGCAAACCCTCCATCCGCACGGTATTCACACGATTTAAAGCGCGCCAGAAGTTTCTTTGTCATCTTGACGCATTCCGCGTTTTCCGGATGGAGCCAGTCGAATCCGTACCAGCCTGAATCCGGGAGCGCCGCGCCCGCGGCGGCGTAGTGCGAAAACACGAGCAGCGCTCCCAGCGGCGCAAGTATTTTTTTCGTCTTCATATGAATATCCAGATGACGTCCTATTTCACCGGCAACTCGGAAACCGCGCGTTTGAGTTGCTCCGTCCTCGCCGCATTCAATTCGAAAACACAGGCAAGGCGCATCGTTTCAAGCGCATTGCCGATGGCGCCCCCCCCCAATGAACCCGCGAATTCGCACTGTGCCTTGCGATATTTTGCGAATTCCTTACTCGATGCGTCGAACCTGGTTTTGGCTAGATTGATGTATTTCGCGTCCTCGTCCCATTTTGCAAGAGACGTGCGCACATTGTCTTCTTCCTGCCGCAACGCGGTTTCGCTCGCCTTGGCCTTTTCCTCCAGACATCCCCGGATGCCGGACTTTGCATACGAGCATTCCTCACGGACGCTCCGCTCGTTCTGGACGGGAACCGGTTCGGCCCCGTTCGCGAAAACGGGCATCGACAAAATAACGAACAGCGCGATCCAATCCGTTCTTCTCATGATTCACCCTGCCCCTTCCGTAACGCGGAAAGCACATAATCAAGCTTTTTTGCATAATTCGGATCCCCGTTGCCGTTATAACGCTGCTGGATCATCTGGGAAGTGATGCTTCTCCACTTGGTAATCACCTGCTGGATCGACGCTTTCCGGCATTTCAGCGTCTGACCGGGACGAAGCATGCCGACCCTGGGATTCAATTCCTGCAAGGCCGCAACCGTGCTCTGCTGCTCGTCGGCGATTTTGGACAGGTTGTCTCCCGCTTTGACCTTGATCTCATATTCCGCGGAATTTGCCTCATACACGTTCTGATATTCAAAATAAGCCATTCGCATCAACAGATAACCGATACCCGCGCGAATATTGTGTTCCGGGAGCGTCCTCACCGAATTTTCGGTCATTTCCCCCCTGATGGTCGGAGGCAGAATCAAATCGCCTCCTTCCTTTCCATGCAAAAGCGCTCTCAAGCCGGGATCGCCCGCGACACCGATCTGCATCGGCATCGTCTTCCATGCCGAATGCTCCGCGCCGGATTCGACCCACACCATCGCCTTGATCAAAACCCAATCCAAAGGCATATATCCGGCGACGCCCGCCAAATGCAGATTGAATTTATCGACGGTCGCTTTAATGATATTGTCGTGCCCATTCCATTTGTCGTCCTTCAGCCCCCCGTCAATGGTGTCTTTCCATTTTTCGTAATCCGATTTTTCCGGTCCAGCCATGACAACCTCCCGTTTTTCTCAAAAATACAAATGATATCAGAATATGCAATTTCAAAAAACCGCTCATCCATCGCATGTTCGCGCACAGGTTCGGCAAGCATGGCGTCGCCGCCGGTATTGAAGGAAAACGGGCGGCGGTTTTTTGCCTGCTCCGAAAAAATACAAGCATCCCGCATCAACGCGCATGCACAGCCGTTTTTATTCGACCGAAAAAATTCCAATTTATATAGAATTAATATAAAGCAATGTAGCCACATATAAATAAGAATTATTTTTTAAATTAGAAAAAACTCCTCCGCCGATCATCGCATCACCGCGAACCGCCACACACCGGACACCCCGGATCTTTTCTCAACCGCACGCTGCGCCATTGCATCGTCAGCGCATCCAGCAGCAGCAAACGCCCGGCGAGCGGCTCGCCGCAGCCCACGATCAGCTTGATCGCCTCGGCCGCCTGCGTGGTGCCGATCATGCCGGTGAGCGGGGCGAAAACGCCAAGCGTGGCGCAGCGCAGTTCCTCGGCTTCGCCGGTTTCGGGAAACAGGCAGTGGTAGCAGGGTGCATCGTCGCGGCGCGCGTCGAAGACGGTGATCTGTCCATCGAAACGGATCGCGGCACCGGAGACGAGCGGTTTTCTGTGCTGCCGGCAGACGCGGTTGAGCGCGTGCCGGGTGGCGAAGTTATCGCAGCAGTCGAGCACGACGTCGGCAGCAACGACATGCGGCCGCAAGCCCTCGGCATCAAGCCGCGCCGCGACCGGAACCACGGTGACTTCGGGATTGATCTCGGCCAGCGCCCGCTGGCCGGAAAGCACCTTGTCCCAGCCGACCCGCGCTTCGGTATGCAGTATCTGGCGTTGCAGGTTGGTACGGTCGACCTGGTCGCCGTCGACCAGCGTGATTTTGCCGACGCCGGCGGAGGCGAGATACAGCGCCGCCGGCGACCCCAATCCGCCGGCGCCGACGATCAACGCATGGGCGGCAAGCAGCCGTTCCTGGCCCTCGACACCGATTTCGTCGAGCAGGAGATGGCGGGAATAACGCAGTAATTGTTCGTCGTTCATCGTTCGTCGTTTATCGGTATCCGGTTTCTGAAGAGTACTCCGCGCTTATTTGATTTCCCCGGATTCCCGCCTGCGCGGGAATGACGGAATTATTGACCGTCCTGGAAGGAATCCGAATTTTTGCCTGTCGCCTTTCCCAGGATCACTACAAAAGAAAAGCCGCGCGACCGAAAATTTCCGGACGCGCGGCAAGTCATTGCTGAAACCGGCGAAAAACGCTTTTTCCGTTTTACTGCTGGGCCGTCGCCTGCGAACGCGCTCCTTGCATGATCTGCAAGCCCTTGAGCAGGTTGAACGCCTGGTTCAACTGGTAATCGTCCTTGGTGCCGAACTGCAACGGTGAGAATTCCACTTTCTTGGCATCCTTGCCGTCTTTTTCCTTGGCACTTTCGTCGCTCTTGCCCTTGCTGTCGGGTTTGGCCTTGTCTTTCTCCTTGTCCTTATCTTTATCCGCCGCCGGCGCATCCTTCTTCGCGCCGTCTTCGCCCGTCGCGGCGGTCGTGGCATTGGGAAGGGCGTTGCCGTCCTTGTCTCTGTCGTTGCCGAGGTGATGTTCGAGGTCTGCTTCCCGGATGTGCCTCATCGAATCGCCATTGATCGTTTCCTCGACATTGATATCGGGAACGATGCCCTTGGCCTGGATCGAACGGCCCGACGGCGTGTAGTAGCGCGCCGTCGTCAGCTTGATCGCCGTCGTGCCGCCGGGAAGCGGAATCACGGTCTGCACCGAGCCCTTGCCGAACGTCGGCGTGCCCATCACGATCGCCCGCTTGTGATCCTGCAGGGCGCCGGCGACGATTTCGGAAGCGGACGCGGAACCGCCGTTGACCAGAACGACCATCGGCACGGTACGGGCTACCTCCGACAGATTCTTCAGATAGTCGTCACGCGTGCCGCGCAGGTAGTCTTCCGGCAGCGCGTAGAACTGGTGCTTGGCATCCTCGGTGCGGCCGTTGGTCGAAACGACCAGCGACTTCTGCGGCAGGAATGCGGCAGAGACGCCGACCGCGGCATTCAGAAGACCGCCCGGATCGTTGCGCAGATCGAGTACCAGCCCTTTCAGCGGCCCGGTTTTCTGCAGATCGTTGAAGTGCTTGACCAGCGAAGAGCCGGTATTGTCCTGGAAGGAGGTGACGCGCAGATAGCCGTAGCCCGGTTCGACCAGTTTCGACTTGACGCTCTGTACCTTGATCACTTCGCGCATCAGCGTGAATTCGAGCGGCTTTTGCTCGCCCTTGCGCAAGATGCCGATGGTGATCTTGGTCTTGGGCTTGCCGCGCATTTTCTTCACGGCGTCGTTCAGGGACATTCCCTTGACGGGCGCATCGTCGATCTTGTAAATCAGATCGCCGGTCTTGACGCCGGCACGAAAAGCCGGCGTGTCTTCGATCGGCGAAACGACCTTGACCAGGCCGTCTTCCATGCTGACCTCGATTCCCAGGCCGCCGAATTCGCCTTGCGTGCCGACTTGCAGATCCTTGAACGAATCGGCGTCGAGATAGGCCGAATGCGGATCGAGATTCGAGAGCATTCCGCTTATCGCGTAGGTAATCAGATTCTTGTCTTCGACCGGCTCGACATAGCCTTGCTTGATCGCGCCGTAAACCTCGGCGAAGGTGCGCAGTTCCTCGACCGGCACGCCCGCCTTGGACTGTTCCTTCTCGGCCATCGCCGCCATTTGCAGACTGATCAGGATTCCGGCGATGAATCCCGTCCCGATCAGGCTCGCCTGTTTCAATCGGCTCATGTTGATTTCCGCTCCAGTTCGTTGATTGCTTTAAAAACCGTTCAAAAAATACCCTGCCCCGCACCCGAACGCGGCTTTCTCGCGCCGCCTTCCGCACGGACAAATTCGATTCCTACACCGTGATTTTTGGACCGCCGCCTGGGAAAAGGACTTACAAAAAGGACTCACATCGAGGACTCTCATCACCGCTTCCCACCCTTCGGCTTTCGTTGCCGAATCCGGCGCGAAGTTCCTGAGTCATGCTTGCGGGGTAGCGAAATCATTCCAGCTCCATTTTGGCGTCATTTCAACGCCACCCACTGCAATGGATCCAAGGGCTGTCCTTTATGCCGAAGCTCAAAGTATAAACCGGATTCCGGATTCCCGCCGCTGTTGCCGATGCGCGCGACGACATCGCCGCCCTGCACCATGTCGCCGACCTGTTTCAATATCGCGTCATTATTGCCGTAGATCGAAAGATAGGCATCGCCGTGATCGACGATCAGCAGGTTGCCGAAGCCGCGCATCCAGTCCGCGAATACCACTCTGCCCGCGGCGATGGAGCGCACTTCGCCGCCCGCCGCCGCCTTGACGAAGATCCCGCGCCAATTTCCGCCCTCGGCGCGCGCGCCGCCGAAGCGATTGCTCACCGAGCCCTTGACCGGTAAACGCAGGCGCCCTTTCAGCCGGGCGAAACTGCCGGCGGGCGCGGCTTCGGGCAAATATTCGTTTTCCAGTTCCGGCGCCGCCGTTTTTTCCTGATCCCCCTGCCCCCCCTTCTCCCGCGATTCTTTCGGTTCTTTCTGGGCCGATTTCGGAGCGGATTCCTCCGCCTCGCGGGATTTTTCCTTCTTCTGCGCCTCCTGCGCCTCCCGCGCCATTTTTGCCGCTTTTTCCTGCTCGATGCGCGCCTTTTCCTCGGCAATGCGCTTTTTCCGCGCCGCCTCGGCGCGCCGCCGCGCTTCTTCCTGCGCGGCAATCATGCGCGTCAGTTCCTCGACCAGATTGGAAAGGCGCTTCTCGTCGCGCTGTAACGTACCGACTTCCCGTTTTTGCGTTTCGATCTGTGTCGCAATCCGTTTCAGCGTTTCTTCTTTCTCCTCGCGCTGCGCCAGAAGCTGTTCGCGCTGCGTTTTCTGTTTCGTCTCGACCACCTCCAGTTCGGCGGCCCGTTCCTTGGTTGCGGCGGCAAGCTTCCGCTTCTCTTTCAGGGTGGCGTCGATTTCTTCCAGCATTGCTCCGCGCATGCGGGCGATGGCGCTCAGGTAATACAGGTCGCGGCTGATCTGGTTCGGATCATCGCCGCTCAAAAAAAGCCGCAGGCTGTCCGGCGCACCGCGCAGATACTGGGAATGGAGGAGATTGCCGAGATGCTGGCGCTGCGCCCCGAGCCGCCCGCCCAGATCGCTTTCCTGCCGGTTCAGATCTTCCATCTGCCGGCGCAGATCGTCATGCTGCCGGGACAGGGTAAGCTGCTCGCGCTGCAACGTGGAAATGGCCTGTTCGGAAGATTTCAGTTGATCGGAGGCTTCCGCGTGCGATCCTTCCGCCGTCGTGATTTCTTTCTGTAGCGCCTCGATACGCTGGCGCAAAGCCTTCAGATCGGCTTCGGTTTGCGCCGCCTGCTTCTGCGGCGAAGGCTGATCGGCGTCGTCGCTGGCGGAAGCAGAAGAACGTTTTTTCGCCGCTGCGGAGGACTTCGTCGTCTTTCTGGCGGTCGAATTTTTCGTCGATTTCGTCGATTTCGTGGATTTCGCCGCTTTCGTGTTTTTCGCGGCCGATTTTGTCGTCGAAGCGGGTTTCTTGGCGCTTTTTGCCGCAGTATTCCTGTTTTCCTGTGCCGCCGCAGGCACTATCGACGATGGCGCCGATAAGAAAAAGAACGCCAGCAGAAATGCCGCCGTTCCCAGCGAGATTTTTCCCGGTAGCCAACGCATCCCGTGATGGTATTGACGAAGCACCTCAGCCACGGTCGCAACGGTCCGCGCAAACGGAAGGCGCAAAAGACGATGACAACGAAAAAGGCGGCGGCGATGGCAGCCCGGGAATTTCAGCGCGCTATCCCCCGTCCTACCCTTTTTTCCCCTGGCTGGCGACCGCAGCGGCGGCGGCGGCGGCGGCTTCGGGATCGCCAAGGTAATAATGCCGGATCGGGGTCAGATCCTCGGCCAACTCATAGACCAGCGGAATTCCGGTCGGGATGTTGAGTTCGACGATTTCCTCGTCGGAAACCTTGTCCAGATATTTCACCAGCGCGCGGATGCTGTTGCCGTGCGCGGCGACGATAATCTTTTTTCCCGAACGCACGGCGGGCGCGATACGGTCCTGCCAGTATGGAACGAAACGCGCCACGGTGTCCTTGAGGCATTCGGTACAGGGCAGGTCTCCCTGCGGCATCGCCGCATAACGGGCGTCGAAGCGCGGGTGGCGCTCATCGTCGAAATCCAGTACCGGCGGCGGCGTATCGTAGCTGCGGCGCCAGACCAGCACCTGTTTTTCGCCGTATTTTTCTGCCATTTCGGTTTTGTTCAGGCCCTGCAAGGCGCCGTACTGACGTTCGTTCAGCCGCCAGGAGCGTTCGACCGGAATCCAGAGGCGATCCATTTCGTCGAGTGCGATCCACAGCGTACGGATCGCGCGTTTCAATACGGAGGAAAAGGCAAGATCGAAAACAAACCCTTCCTCGCGCATCAGCTTGCCGGCGGCCCGCGCTTCGGTCAGGCCTTTTTCGGAAAGATCGACATCGGTCCACCCGGTAAAACGGTTTTCCTTGTTCCAGACGGATTCGCCATGGCGCAGCAGAACGATTTTGTACATAACGTTACCGAGAAAATAATGAATCGATTGAAAAACCTCCCGACTTCCTTCGCGAAGCGCAAAAACCGCGCGGCACATGCGACAAGTGGGAGAAAAAACCGAAACATTCTATAATGCGCAACTCGACTTGACGAGTGCACCGGCAGGCGGCATCCATAGCGATATCCGCAATTTTTATATTTGCGACATTTCCGCCGACGGTCCTTGACTGTCCTTCATTCCCGGCAGCCCCACCCGGTTTTTACTCCCGGTCTTGTTTCCGGTCTATTTCCGGTTCGCTTTTCCAGCAGCCTTCAACGGAGTTTTTCTTGGAATTCGTTCAGCAAAATATCTACCTGGTTCTCATCGCCGTCATCAGCGGCGCGATGGTCGTGTATTCCTTCGTCCGGCGCGGCGGTGCCGCGCCGCTTACCGCGGCACAGGCGACGCTGAAGATCAATCGCGAGAACGCCAACGTGCTCGATGTCCGCAACACCGAGGAATTTGCCGCCGGCCACCTGCCCGGCGCGCGCAACATCGCGCTCGGGAATTTTTCCGAACGCGCCGCCGAACTGGAAAAATTGAAGAAGAAACCGCTGATCGTCTATTGTAAAAGCGGGCAGAGTTCGCTCAAGGCCGTCGCCGAGTTGAGGAAACTCGGTTTCGAATCCGTTTTCAACCTCGAGGGCGGCATCAATGCCTGGACGGGCGCCGGGCTGCCAGTGGAGAAAACATCGGAAAAAACACCAGCCAAAAAGGAGACAAAATCATGACCCAAGCTCATGTCGTAATGTACAGCACCGCTGTCTGTCCCTACTGTCAGCGTGCCGAACAGCTTCTGAAAGCGCGCGGCGTCGCCGAAATCGAAAAACTCCGCATCGACCTCGATCCCGTCCTGCGCGATGCGATGATGGAAAAAACCGGCAAGCGTACCGTGCCGCAGATTTTCATCGGCGATTTCTATGTCGGCGGCTGCGACGATCTGATCGCGCTCGACCAGTCGGGCAAACTGCTTCCGCTGCTTTCGCGCCAAACGCCTGAGAACTCACCCGAGAATTCCTGAATACGACAGGCCATGAAACCCCGGTTTCATGGCCTTGTTTTTTTCCGCCGCACCTTCGATTTTTTTCAATCTGACAGAAAGCTTTCATCATGAGCGAACCGCAAACCGCACCGATTTCCGAACAAACCGAACCGTCCTTCGGAATTGAAAAACTCTACGTCAAGGATCTTTCGGTCGAAGTGCCGAACGCACCGGAAATTTTCCTCGAACGCGAGGGTCCGGAAATCGGCATCCAGTTCACCACGCGGGCGCGGCAGCTCGATGAAACCCACATCGAAGTCGAACTGGTCGTCACCGTCACCGCCAAGATCGGCGAAAAAACTGTTTTCCTCGTCGAGGCCAACCAGGCCGGCATCTTCCGCGCCGCCAACATCCCGGCCGAGGATATCGAGCCACTGATGGGAATCGCCTGCCCCAACATTCTCTTTCCCTTCGCACGCGAAGTCATTTCCGACACCGTCATCCGCGCCGGATTCGCCCCGGTTTTGCTGCAGCCGATCAACTTCGAGGCGCTCTACCGCGCCCGCCTGCAGGAAGCGCAGTCCAACGCCGAGTCCACGCCGCAGCAGCTTCAATAACCGACCTCAATGGAGGCAACGATGACTCCGCGCACCGGCACACACGTTCCGTACGCTTCTTCCGCCGCTTCTTCCGGCATTTCCCCGCGGTTCTTTTCCCGTCTGGGAATCGCCGCGGGCGTCGTGCTGGGGATCATCCTGGCGCTGCCGTCGTCCGCCTTCGCCGTCGACTATCGTTCGCTGAAGGAAGCGGCGATCCTGTATGACTCGCCGTCGCAAAAAGGCAGCAAGCTCTACGTGATCCGCCGCTATACCCCGGTTGAACTGATCATCGGCCTCGAAGGCTGGCTCAAGGTGCGCGACGCCTCCGGCGGGATCGCCTGGGTCGAAAAAAGCGCATTGTCGACCCAGCGTACCGTGCAGGTGACCGCCGACCAGGCGCAAGTGCGCGAATCCGCCAGCGACGGCGCCCGGATCGTTTTCGAGGCGGAAAAGGGCGTCGCGCTCGAACTCGTTTCGGTTGGCCCGGTCGGCTGGGCCAAGGTCAAACATCTCGACGGACAGACCGGATTCATCCGCATCTCCCAGGTCTGGGGAGTCTGAGAACGTCATTTTGGTCGTCACTCCGGCTATTTTTCCGTCATCCATGCCACCCATCCCGCCCGCGCCACTTTTCCCCACCCCATGAATCTGACCATTCTTGCCGCCGGTGCCTGGGGCACGGCGCTGGCGATCGCTTTTTCCGAACATCACCGCGTGACGCTATGGACGCGCGAGGCCGACGTCGCGCAGAGCCTGCGCGAAACACGGGAAAACCGCCGCTTTCTGCCCGGCCACCGGGTGCCCGATGCCGTGGCGATCGCCACCGACTTTCAGGCTGCCGTCGCCGGGGCGGAGCTTCTCATCGTCGCCACGCCGCTCGCCGGGCTGCGCCCCACCGCGCGCCAGCTTGCAGCGCTTGATACGCCCGGCGCCGCGGCGCCGCTCCTGTGGGTATGCAAAGGACTGGAAGCGGAAAGCGGAAAGCTGCCGCACGTCATCGTCGCCGAGGAACTGGGCGCAACGGGACCATGCGGGGCGCTGTCCGGGCCAAGTTTCTCCGACGAAGTCGCCGCCGGCAAGCCTACGGCGGTCACGCTAGCCGCCGCCGACCTCACCTTCGCCGCCGACACCGCGCGCCTGCTGCACGGCCCGCGGCTGCGCATCTATGCCA
>JAVBTC010000106.1:0-10383 GCA_031556405.1 Rhodocyclaceae bacterium | reverse complement strand
AAGCGGCAGACGATGACACCTCCCACCGAACCCGTCGTCGCCATCGGTACTTCCACCGGCGGCACGCAGGCTTTGAGCACGGTACTGTGCGCTCTGCCCGCGCAAGTGCCCGGTATCGTCATCGTCCAGCACATGCCGGCGCAATTCACGGCGCCATTCGCCGAGCGCCTGAACACCCAATGCAAGATCGAAGTCCGCGAAGCCAAAAGCGGCGACCGCGTCAAGGCAGGCCTGGCGCTGATCGCACCGGGCGGCCGGCATATGGTGATGCACCGCGCCGTGGGCCACTATTACGTCGATATCGTCGACGGCCCGCCGGTCAACCGCCACCGCCCGTCGGTCGACGTTCTGTTCCGTTCCGTCGCGCAGAATGCCGGTGCCGCCGCGACCGGGATCATCATGACCGGCATGGGCGACGACGGCGCCGCCGGCATGAAGGAAATGTACGATGCCGGCGCCTACACGATCGCCCAGGACGAAAAGACCTGCGTCGTCTTCGGCATGCCGAAGGTCGCCATCGAGCTGGGCGGGGTCAAAATCATCATCCCTCTGCAGAAAATTCCGGAAATGATCGTCATGGCGGGGAGGGAGCGAAACGGCTCCGGACGCCCGCAGACGGAAAAAGCGGAACACAAGAAATAGCGCCGCGTTCCGGCGTTGCCGACACATTTTCCGTGCGGATTCCATCGCTTTTTCCGCGCTGCGACAACATGTCTATGTGAAAACGCGTCCGTTTTTCATGCACGGACATCTTCGTACATTCTAATTTTGTTATTTAATTGAAAATTACAACAAGCTACGACAAAGAAAGATAATTTAAACAAATCTGGAATCAATTGGCCGTTACCCTGGCAGGCGGCGTAGAAGGCGGTACGGACGGCGTGGATGGCGCGCCTGTGGGAGCGGCTGAGTTTCCCGCAACGGAAGGAGCCGTGCGGGAAGGTTCCGGCGGCGGCAAAACTTCCTTTCCTTCTCCCATGACGCCCAGTTCGGCGGGTTTTTCCGGCTCGGTCGAATCGATCAGAATCGAAACGCGGCGGTTGTGCGCCCGGCCTTCGATGCTGTCGTTATTGTCCACCGGCCGCGTCTCGCCATAGCCAATGGCGGTGAGACGATTCTGCGGCACACCGGCATCGGCGAAAAGACGCAGCACAGTCGTCGCGCGCACGGCGGACAGTTCCCAGTTGGAAGGAAAGAAGGGGGTATTGATCGGAACATTGTCGGTATGCCCTTCGATCGTCACCGGAAGGTCGGCACGTGCAATGACGTCAGCAACCGCCTGCATTGCCCGCATCGACTCCGGCGCCAGTTGCGCCTGACCGGGTGCGAAAAGAACGCTGTCGTTGATTTCGATCGTGACGCCGCGGCTGGTTTCGAGCACGCGCACCTTCCCCTGCCGCACCAGCGGCGCCAGGACTTCCATGATGTCGCGGGCGATATTTTTCATCTTCTCGCGTCGCTTCTCTTTCCCGGCATCGGGCGGGCGGTTGGTCAGCGATTTCTGCGTGATGATTGGCGCATGCGGCAAAAGGTTGATCGCATCGCCGCTGGAGCGGATTTCGACATGGCGGAAGGCATTGACCAGCGAATCGCTCAAAACCCGGTACTTGCCTTCGTTGACCGAGGAAATCGCGTACATGACGACGAAAAAAGCGAAGAGCAAGGTAATGAAATCGGCGTACGAAACCAGCCACCGTTCGTGGTTCTCATGCTCCTCGTTATGTTTTTTGCGTGACCTGCGTGCCATGATCGGGACGGCGGCAAGAATGCCGTTCAAACGATGTAGTAACCGCGCATGCGATTCTCGATGATGCGCGGATTGTCCCCATTGGCCAACCCGATCAGGCCATCGAGCATCATCTCCCGGCAGGTCACCTGGCGCGCGGTCAGGGCCATCAGTTTTTTCGAGACCGGCAGGAAAACGAGATTGGCAAAACCGACGCCGTAAATGGTGGCAACGAAGGCGACCGCGATGCCGCCGCCAAGCTTGGAAGGATCGGTGAGATTTTCCATCACGTGGATCAGCCCCATGACGGCGCCGAGGATGCCGATCGTCGGCGAATAACCGCCCGCCGATTCCCAGATTTTGGCGGCCTGGCGCGCATCCTCCTCGTAAATGCCGATCTGGACTTCGAGAATCTCACGCATCCGTTCCGGCTCGACACCGTCAACGAGGAGCTGCAGCCCCTTTTTGATGTATTCGTCCTGCTGCGCGGCGATGAAGCTTTCGAGCGCCAGCAGCCCTTCGCGGCGCGAAATGGTGCTCCAGTTGCTCACCTGCTGCGTCAGGCGCGCGAATTCGATCTGGGGCGGAAGGAAAACCCATTTCACCATGGTGAAACCGCGCTTGAACGTATGCCATGGGCTTTGCAGCATCACGGCGCCCAGCGTACCGCCGACGACGATGACGAACGCGGTAGGCTGCGCCAGGGAGGCGATATGGCCGCCTTCGAGTATCTGCCCGCCGACGATGGCGAGAATACCGACGATCAGGCCGGCGATGCTGATTTTATCCATTGGTATTCTTGCCGCTTCGCTTCATTTTGC
Source organism: Rhodocyclaceae bacterium (assembly GCA_031556405.1). GTDB lineage: Bacteria > Pseudomonadota > Gammaproteobacteria > Burkholderiales > Rhodocyclaceae > WQZF01. The sequence goes on along the minus strand of JAVBTC010000106.1, from coordinate 7,836 downwards.
CTTTGTTTTTCTTCACCTCTTCCGTGCCGAAAATACGGGCACGCAGGCGGGCCACCGCCTGGCTGTGCAACTGGCACACGCGCGATTCGCTGACCCCCATCACTTCCCCGATCTCGCGCAGGTTGAGGTCCTGTTCGTAATACAACGCCATCATCAGTTTCTCGCGTTCCGGCAGTTGATCGATACCCGCGGCCAATTGCTGCATCAGTTCGATGTCTTCCAGTTGTCTTACGGGGTTGGCGGACTCGTCGCCGGCATGGCGTTCCAGAAAGCTTTCATCGCCGGGGGCGACCAGATCCTCGAAGTAGAAAACCTGGTGTCCGCGCGCGTCGAACAACAATTTCTGGTATTCGGCCAACGGCATATCCAACGCGGCGGCCAGTTCGGTCTCCGTCGGCTGCCGGCCGTTTTCCTGCTCCAGACGGGCGATACAGGCCTCGATACGGCGCATGTTCTGTCTGAGACCGCGCGGCACCCAGTCGGTTTCACGCAGACCATCCAGCATCGCTCCGCGGATGCGCTGCGTGGCGTAAGTCTCGAACTGCGCCCCCATCCCCGACTCGAAGCGGGTAATCGCATCGAGCAACCCGATCATGCCGTTCTGGATCAGATCGTCCACCTGAATATTCGCCGGCAGGCGTGCCATCAAATGATGCGCAAGACGTTTGACGAGCGGCAGAAAGCGCTCGACCAATTGTTCGCGTTCGAGACGTCCGGCAGCATCGTACATGATGAGTCGCCGAATCAGAATTTATCCATAATGAATTTCGACCGGATCGATCCGTTGACTCAAGTGTAACAGTTGCTGTACGAATTGTTCGAATCCGCCATGTTCCAAATTCGCCGTGGGCCAGCAAAGCATATCGTCGGCCAGATCATGGAACGCCTGCGCCGACGGTGTTTCCGGGTGCAACGCAAGCACCGGCTGGCAAAAGCGGTAGGCTTGCCGCAAACGTTCGTCGCGCGGCACATGGCCGAGATAATCGAGCCTCGCCACTCCATGCGCGGCGGCAACGCGCGCGAGATTGCCATAAATGACGCGTGCTTCCCGCTCGTTGCGCGCCTTGTTGACCAGAATATGAAAATTGCGCCGGTCGTAACCAAGACTGACTTTCTTGATCAGCGCATAGGCTGAGGTGATCGCGTTGCTGCCGGTGGAAAGAACGATCACCGTTTCCTGAGTCGCCAGCCCAAGCGGCGAAAACCCGAGTGGATGATCGGTCGTGGCGTCGACGAGGATGATATCGGCGGGGCGTTCCATGCCGCCGACCGCCTGGAGCAGATTTCCCTGCTCCAGGGGCGACAATCGGTTCAGTTTCTGCACGGCCTGTGCCACCGGAAGAATGCGGATCCCCGGCGCGACGGAAAGCACGACCTCCGACAGCGTCTTTTCCCCATTGATGACGTGACAAAGGTCATAGCGATTGCCATCCCGGCTATAGGCGGCGAAGTGGCTGGCGATGTCTTTGTGCGTATTTTCGTCGATCAGCAAAACTTCCTTGCCTTGCGCGGCAAAAGCGGCGGCAAGATTGGCGACACAGGCGGTCTTGCCTACGCCTTCGTCCCCGGCAGCGAAGGTGACAATGCGTACCCGCTCCTGTCCGAACAGGCGGCGCAGCCCTGCGGCCTGATCGCCCCCCATTTTCCCCACTCTAGCCACGAGGCGCCCCGAAGGCGCCGCCGGCATTGGCAAGCATCAGGCCGGGTTCGATGCCGGTGTGGCGATGCGGCGACTGTTCCGGCAGGTCCTTGAAAGCGCGGTGCAGCAGATACGGCCGGTTGGGCAGATGCAAATCTTCCGGCACGCGCTGACCGTTGGAGACATAGTGCAGCTTCAGGCCGTGACGCATGATGACATCAAGCGCGGTCGCGAGACTCGCCGCTTCATCGACCTTGGTCAGAACGCAGCCAGCGAGGCCGGGACCGTCGTAAGCGCGAACGACATCGTCGAGCGTGTCTCCCCGCCCCGTCGCCGCGAGCAACAGCAAACGGTGTACGCCGCAATCAGTCAACATGCCGATCTGTTCGGCAACCTGACGGTCGCGCTGACTCATGCCCATGGTATCAATCAGCACGACATGTTTGTGCGCCAGATCGGCAAGCGTCTGGCGCAAATCGTCGCCGTTTTTCACCAGATGCACGGGAACGCCGAGAATACGGCCGTAAATCCGCAATTGTTCGTGCGCTCCGATCCGGTAACCATCGGTCGTAACGAGGGCGAGCTTGCTCGCGCCGTGCCGCAGGACGCAGCGCGCAGCGAGTTTGGCCGTGGTGGTGGTCTTGCCGACGCCGGTCGGCCCGATCAGCGCGAAGACGCCGCCCCGGTCGATGATGTCGAGATCCGTGCCGAGCGTGATCAGAAAACGGTCAGCGGCACTTTTCACCCAGGCCAGCGCCTGCCGGGCATCGAACTGCGTCGGCAGCCCGGCAAGCAGGTCGCGCGAGAACTGTGGCGAAAAGCCGGCATCGAGCATATGCCTCAGAATTTCGGTTTTTACCGGCTGCCTGCGCGCCGTTTCACCCCAGGCGAATCCGGCCAGATGCTGTTCGACCAGTTTGCGCAGGGCACGCACTTCTTCCATGACTTCCGCCGGAACCACCGCCGCGGAAACGGTCACCGCGGACGGGGGCGGGGAACGCATTGCATCGGGTTCATTCCGTACCGCCGGGCGCGGCGGCGCTGGACGGGCGATATCAGGACGGACGGCGCCACGCCCATCGGTAGGGATTTCCGGGCGGGAAAGCGTTCCGGTACCGGTATTCGATCCCGCGTTTGCTGGGGTAGCCGGGGATGGAGTCGAAGCACGCGTGCGCATTGCCGCCGAAAGACGGACGGTGTAGTCGTCCTGCTCATCGGTGATATCCCTGGAGGCGGCGGACGCGGTAAAAGGTCCCGGTGCCGACGCAAACCCCGATACGGGTCTGGTCTCCACCGGAGGCATGGTATACGCCGGTGCTGGCGCCGGCGCGGCCGGGCGTTCATAACTGCCGCCGGGTACGATTGCAGCCATATCTCGTGCGGCCACCGCCATGATCTCGACCGTATCGCCAACCCCGCGGTTGGAAAGGATGATCGCATCGGGGCCAAGGGTTTCCTTGACCTTCCGCAGCGCATCGCGGGCGTTGGAAGCGATAAATTTTCTGACGTTCATGCTTTACCTCCGATGATCGAGGTGACCTTGATGATTTTGTTGTCCGGCACTTCGCTGTGGGCGAGGACCTTCAGTTGCGGGATGCCTCGCCGCAGGAAGCGGGAAAGCAGGGTTCTGAGACTGGCGGGAACGAGCAACACCGCCGGCAGACCGAGTTCTTCCTGACGTTGCGCCGCGCCGGCGGTTTCGCGCAGCAGCGCGTCGGCCAGCCCCGGTTCGATGCTGGCGTTGTCACCGCCACCGGCGAGCGCCTGATGCAGGATGCGCTCGAGCTGCGGGTCGAGCGACATGACCTGCATCTCGGCATTACCCGGATAGAGTTCCTGCACGATCGAACGCCCCAGGGCGATACGCACCTGCGTCGTGAGCGCTTCCGGATCCAGCATGCGCGGCGCGTAATCGGCGAGAATTTCGAGAATGGTGCGCATATCGCGGATATGCACGCCTTCTTCGAGGAGGTTCTGCAGTACTTTTTGCAGCGTGCCCAGCGCCAGGGTCTTGGGTACCAGATCCTCGACCAGCTTGGGCATATCCCGGCCGATATGATCGAGCAGCAATTGCGTTTCCTGGCGTCCGAGCAGTTCGGCGGCATGGGAGAGCGTCAGATGGTTCAGGTGGGTGGCAATCACCGTACTGGCATCGACGACGGTGTAGCCAAACGCCTGCGCCTGGTCGCGCACCTGCGCTTCGATCCAGATCGCCGGCAAACCGAACGCTGGATCCTGCGTGGGGTTGCCGGGAATCGTACCGGCGACGCGGCCGGGGTTGATCGCCAGGAACATGCCGGGGAAGGCTTCGCCCTGGCCGATTTCGACACCTTTGAGCAAAATACGGTAAGCGTTGGGTTTGAGTTCGAGGTTGTCGCGGATATGCACCGGTGAAACGAGATAGCCGATCTCCTGCGCGAATTTTTTGCGAATGCCGCGAATGCGCCGCAGCAGGTCGCCATCCTGTGCCTTGTCGACCAACGGAATCAACCGGTAGCCGACTTCGAGCGCGAGCAGGTCGAGGGGCGCCACGTCGGCCCAGCTCGCTTCCTGCGATTCCTGCTGCCGTTCTGCCTGCTGCTGTTGCTGCTGCTCGGTAGCGCTGACCGAGACGGGCTCCTGTACTCTTTCCCCTTTTCTTTCGATACGCCATGCCAGCCCGGCCAGAGAACTGGCAAGAAGCAGGAAAACGAAATTCGGCATCCCCGGAATCAATCCCAGCACGCCGAGAATGACGGCTGTCAGATTGAGCACGCGCGGCTTCGTAAACAACTGGTTGATGAACTGGTTCGACAGGTCTTCTCCGTCGCCGACCCGGGTCACGACCATACCCGCGGCGATCGAGATGATCAGCGACGGAATCTGCGCCACCAGCCCGTCGCCAACGGTGAGCAGCGTATAAACCTTGACCGCCGCGCCGACTTCCATATCGTGTTGCAGAACGCCGACGATCAGCCCACCGATGACGTTGACCGCCATGATGATCAGGCCGGCGATGGCATCGCCACGCACGAACTTCGAAGCACCGTCCATCGAACCGAAGAATTCAGATTCCTGCGCGACCGTGGTCCGGCGTTTGCGCGCTTCATCCTCACCGATCAGCCCGGCGTTCAGATCGGCGTCGATCGCCATCTGTTTGCCCGGCATCGCATCGAGGGTAAACCGCGCCGAAACTTCCGCCACCCGGCCGGCGCCCTTGGTAATGACGACAAAGTTGATAATGACCAGGATCAGGAAAACGATGAGGCCGACGGCGAAATTGCCACCGACGAGAAAGTGGCCGAATGCCTCGATCACCTTGCCCGCCGCATCCGGGCCCGTATGCCCGTTGATCAGCACGACCCGGGTCGAAGCGACGTTCAGCGAGAGCCGCAACAACGTCGTTACCAGCAGAATCGTCGGAAATACGGAAAATTCGAGTGGTTTCAGCGTGTACATCGCCACCAGCATGACGATGATGGAAACGGCGATATTGAAAGTGAAAAACAGATCGAGGACGAACGGCGGCAGCGGCAACACCATCATCGACAGGATGATGACGATCAGTATCGGGCCGCTCATCTGGCGCACATTCATGCGCCCGAAAATCTGTTGCAGGGAAAGCGCCGGACTAGCCATTCATTTCTCCTGCGAGCAACTCCTTCGGTACCTGCAGATCATTGGGCGGCAATGGATATTGCCCGCCCGTCTTGCGCCAGGCGGAAAGCTGGTACACCCAGGCCATCGCTTCGGCAACGGCAGCGTAGAGCGTTCCCGGAATCTCACGGTCGAGATCGACGTGCCGGTACAACGCGCGCGCCAGCGGCGGCGCCTCCAGCAACGGCACTCCGTGTTCGGCGCCGATTGCCTTGATTTTGCGCGCAATCTCACCCATCCCCTTGGCGATGACCTTGGGCGCCTTCATCCCTTCAGAATAAACAAGCGCAACGGCAAAATGCGTAGGGTTAGTAACGATAACGTCCGCCTGAGGCACCGCGCTCATCATCCGGCGACGCGCGGCATCGCGCTGAATACCTCGGACACGTGCCTTGATGTAAGGATCGCCTTCCATTTCCTTATGTTCCTGGCGCACCTCTTCCTTGGTCATTTTTAATTTGTCATAGTACTGCCAGAGTTGGAAAGGAACATCGGCGGCGGCGATCAGGATCATGCCGCAGACGACCATCAGAAAGCTGTATGTGACCAGCCGGCCCGCATTGCCGAGTCCGGCATGCAACGGCTGCGAAAGAAGCCCCATCAGATCGCCGAATTCCTTCCAGATCACCAGCGCGGAAATACCGCCGATCAATGTAGCCTTGAGTACGGCCTTGACGAGTTCGACGAGACCGTTCTTGGAAATGACACGTTTGATTCCCTGCAAAGGATTGAGACGGGAAAATTTAGGCTGCAGTCCCGCGGGAGAGAAAACGAATCCCTTGAGCGCTACGGGCGTCGCCAGCGCAGCGACGATCAGCGCCAGAAAAAGCGGCGCGAGCAGCAACAGAACCTCAAAGGAAAGATCGGTAAACCGGGGGAACATTTTTTGCGGTTCATGCATCACCTTGGCATCAAGGGTCAAGCCGCTCTCGACCAGCGCAATCGTGCGGCGCATCATCCAGCCGCCCATTCCCCAAAGCAGCGAAGCGCCCACAAGGAGAATCAGGAATGTTCCCAATTCTCTGGACTGCGGAACCTGGCCCTCGGAACGCGCTTTCTCCAGCCGTCGCGCTGAGGGCTCTTCTGTTCGTTCGAGATCGCTTTCTTCGGCCATGCTCTATGCCTACCGGAATTCTTGGTATTATAGAAAAAAGCGATAAAAATTAAACAAATACGGCATTCTTTTTATTTCGTTTCTAGATTGCCTGCACAAATACAACAGAATCGGGCATGACTGCGTTCCCCTCCAGTCCGCGTTAACATTGAAAACTCTGCTTTTTTTATTTTTTTAGTGGAATTATCCGAACAAAGAAGGTGCGATTCTAAACGATTTCTGAGATTTTTGGTTTTTTTGATCTGGAATTTTCACAATAGAGGTTTTTCTATCCCCAATAACTCTTGTTTTTCATTATTCCTTTCTTACGACGAAAATTTCTCTTAAAAAACCCATATAAATCAATATAGTTAAGAATTTCAATCGAAGATCGGTTACAGAATTTTCTTGCAAAAGAAATAAAATCCAAATAAAAAATCTTTGCCTGTCACAGAAACCGAAGCCTCAAAAAACATCATTGTCAGTTTATAAACAAGTTAAATTATCAATGATACTTGTAGCCTGAATTACATATGAATTATATTTCCTTAATTGGAAAACCATGACAAAAAAACACCGCCCGCCTCAAGGAAAAATTCCTTGAGGCGGGCGGTATGTATCTCGGGAGATCGTAAGACGCTAGACGAAATCAGGCAAATTCAAGGGCTCGCATGGCGGAAGGGGAGGCAAGCCGCGGATCGGCCGACGCCTGCTGGCTGAGGTCGGTAAGCAGTTCCTTCATATCGAGAATCAACACGATCTGTCCATTGGCCAATGTAGTGACTCCGGCAACGCCACGCGGACGGAAATCTTCCAGCGACTTGATAACGGCATCATCGCGTCCCGCGAAACTGTCTACCGAGAGGATGAAGCTGCGCTCGGAAGTTTGCATCAGGACGCCAAATTCCGGTTCCTGCGCCTGCGGCCAGCCAAGCAGATGAGAAAGCGCCAATACAGGAAGAATTTCGCCACGAACCACCAGAGTTCTCCTGCCGCCGACTTCCTGCAGTTTGTCTTTTTCGATCGGCAGAATTTCCCGCACCATGGAAAGCGGCAGAGCGAAGGGCTGTTCTCCCAGACGCACCAGCAGCACCGGCAGAATCGCCAGCGTCAACGGCAGCGAAATGTAAAAAGCGCTACCTTTGCCGAGTTCGGAACGGATTTCGATCGAACCGTTGAGTTTCTGCAAGTTGTTCTTGACCACGTCCATGCCGACACCGCGGCCGGAAACGTCCGAAATCTCCGTCTTGGTCGAAAAACCGGGCAGCAGAATGAGATTCAGGCTTTGCCGTTCATCAAGCGTGTTGGCTTCCTCTTCGGAAATCAGGTTTTTCTCGATCGCCTTGGCACGGATACGCTCGGGACTGATGCCACGTCCATCGTCCGCGACGATCAGAACGACATGGTCGCCTTCCTGGTGCGCCTCCAGGCGCACGATACTTTTCGCCGGCTTGCCGGAGGCCAGACG
>JAVBTC010000141.1:0-15020 GCA_031556405.1 Rhodocyclaceae bacterium | reverse complement strand
GCTCTTGTAGATACTGGTCGTCTTCCAATGACCGTTTGATAGCATCGATATGTTCACATCCACACTTCGGGGTTTTATGTTTTTTGAACAACGCTGGCAGGGATGATGCGGTGGGTGTCGCATTTGTCTGTTCGTAAGCCGGGGGGGCGGTGCTTGCGTCGTTTCCGGTCGGAGGCGCCGCCGCTACGGGCGGCAGGCACGACGGGTTTTCGCTGGTCCAGGTCGACGTGCCGGGACCTTCGCTGCCGCTCAATGCCTTGAACGGCAGGATCAGCGTGCAGCCATCGAGCGAAAATGGCTGCCGTTTCGCCTCCCATACCATTTCCTGAAATGAGAGAGATATCAAGGAACCATTTACCGAGAAATTTCCGTTATCGGTGACGGTCTCTCCGGGCTGCGTTGCTTTCATGGAAACGCCGCCGGATGTTGTCCCCTTGAACGTAATGGTGACGATCGCCTTCGCCTTCGGAATCGTTCCATCGGAATCCTCCACCAGCCGGTAAGTACCGCCTAGGCCCGCCGCGTGGCAGGCGGCGCTTGAAAACATCAGGGCGGCGGAAACAACGAAAATTCTCTTCAGCATCTGGTTCCTCCTTCCTCGCTTCAACGCAGTGGTTTCGTTTCCGGACGGAAAATCGCTGGAACACCGTAATATATATCTTTAAATCATATCAAAAATCCCTGCATGCGTGCCTATGGCAATTACCGGTAAGACTGCAATTACCGCGGTGCTCGCGTATCATGGCCGATTGCGCAAAATGAATGGCAGGCGCCGCCGTCTATACCCTCCATGACCGCTCCAGCAACGAACCCGAAATCGAATCCTGATCCCCATCCCGTTCCGCCCACCCCGGTTTCGGAGGCTCATTCCAGCCGCGCCCTCTATCTCCGCCTGCTCGGTTATTCGCGCCCGTACTGGAAGGCCATCGTCGCCTCGCTCGTCGCCACGGCGGTAATGGCGAGTACCGAGCCGATCTTCGCGGCGCTGATGAAACCGTTCCTCGATCAGGGGTTCAGCAAGGAAGGGCAGGGATTTTCGCAGCCGATTCTGATTCCGCTGGCGATCATCGTCATCTTTATCGTGCGCGGTGGCTTCAACTATTTTTCCTCCTACGGGTTCTCCTGGGTCGCCAACCGCGTCATCATGGATGTCCGCAACGAGATGTACGAACGCCTCGTGCATCTGCCCGTGGCCTATTTCCAGCGTCACGCCTCCAGCATCCCGCTGACCAAGATCGCCTACGATGTGCAGAACGTCGCTTCCGCCGCGACCAGCGTCATCGTCACGCTGATGAAGGACGGTCTTACCGTCATCGGCCTGCTCATCGTGCTTTTCTGGCTCAACTGGCAACTGACGCTGATCTGCTTCGCGCTGATTCCGTGCGTCGCGCTGGTGATCGGCTCCTTCTCTGGTCGTCTGCGCCGTGCCAGCCGCGCCGCTCAGACCGGTACCGCGACGATGGTGAAGATTTTGCAGGAAACCGCGCACTGCAACCGCATCATCAAGATCTTCGGCGGCGAAACGCAGGAAGTGCGGCGCTTCCTCAAATCGAGCAACACGCTGCGCCAGCAGAACATGCGCCAGGCCATCGCTGCGGCGGCGGGAACGCCGCTGGTGCAGTTCTTCGCCGCGCTGGCGGTGGCGGCGATCGTCTACATGGCTTTGCTGCAATCGGCCGACGGCAAGACCACGGTCGGCGGCTTCGTTTCCTTCATCACCGCGATGCTGATGCTGCTGGCGCCGCTGAAGCATCTCTCCGACCTGAATGGCCCTCTGCAACGCGGACTGGCGGCGGCGGAGAGCGTGTTCCAACTGCTCGACGAAATTCCGGAGGTCGATCGCGGCACGGTCGACCTCGGCGCCGCACGCGGCGAAATCGAATTTTCGGAAGTGCGTTTTTCTTATCCCGGCAGCGAGCGCAGCGCGCTCGATGGTGTCACGCTGTCCATCGAGGCGGGCGGCACGCTGGCGCTGGTGGGGCCTTCCGGCGGCGGCAAATCGACGCTGGCCGCGCTCGTGCCGCGCTTTTTCTCGCCCGATGCCGGCGCCGTGCGCCTGGACGGGCACGATATCGAAACCCTGACGCTGGAATCGCTGCGCCGCAATATCGCCTACGTCAGCCAGGACGTGCTGCTTTTCGACGACACCGTCGCCGCCAATATCGCCTACGGCAGCCCGCCGGATCTGCCGCGCGAGGAAATCGAACGCGCCGCGCAGGCGGCGAACGCGCTCGATTTCATCCGCGCGCTGCCACAGGGCTTCGACACCCTGATCGGCGAAAACGGCACCCGCCTTTCCGGCGGTCAGCGGCAGCGGCTGGCGATCGCGCGCGCGATCCTGAAAAACGCGCCGGTGCTGATCCTCGACGAAGCCACCTCCGCGCTCGACAACGAATCCGAACGCCTCGTCCAGGCCGCACTGGAACGCCTGATGGTTAACCGCACTACGCTGGTGGTCGCGCACCGCCTGTCGACCATCGAGGGCGCCGACCGTATCGCCGTCCTTGCCCATGGCAGGGTCGTCGAAGTCGGGAAGCACGACGAATTGCTGCAGAAGGGCGGTGCCTATGCACAATTGTATAAATTGCAGTTCGCGCAATTGGATATGTGAATTCAATTTATGCTTCTTACCCTTGCTTTTAAAAATTGAGTGCGTAAAAGGTGTTTGCGATGGCACTAGGAATCGAAAAAATTGTTTTTTTATTGCTGGCTATAGCTGCTTTCTTGTTTTCCTTATTTTTTCCGGTTTTCTATAGTCATTGGGGTTGTGATCATGGGAGTTGTGTGGAGGGGCCTGTCTATATGGGATGGCAAGTCTTGCTGTTTGGTTGGTTCGCGGTTTTTAGTGGAAGCGTTGCATGGTTCGCTAATTTAGGGTTTTTGATATCAATGGCATTGTACATGTCCAATGGCCGCTATGATTTTTGCGTCGCACTCATTTCTCTGTGTATCGCTTTAACTTCATTTTTTTCCGTTCACCGAGTGTTGGGTTATGGCAATGGCCCAGACTGGGCAGATGTTTATAGGTATGGTCCGGGCTTTTATTTGTGGTCCTTGGCGCATATTATTTTATTTGTTGCTACAGGCTTGAGAGTACTGCGCTTAAAGCATGCGTCCCAATAGTTTTTGGGTGAGAGCCGGTAGTTTTTCATTTTCTCCGAGAGGCGCTGCAAGACCGGTTCCGGTCCCAGGCTCGTTGTTTCAACGGCGCTTGATTATCCGACAACCACGCCGGGGGATAAGGAAAGCGCCAGATCGTTTCATCAGCCCGCAGGCTGCCGTTTCTTTCCCGCTCGCCCTTTCTCCTGGTCACTGCAAGGAACCATTCCATGGATACCGTGACTAAGTCCGCCGCCTCATCCACTTCTTCCTCCTCTCAAGATTTCCTCGTCGCCGACCTCGCGCTTGCCGCGTGGGGGCGGAAGGAAATCGCCATCGCCGAGACCGAAATGCCCGGCCTGATGGCGATCCGCGACGAATACCAAGTAACGAAGCCGCTCGCCGGCGCCCGTATTGCCGGTTCGCTGCACATGACGATTCAGACCGCGGTGCTGATCGAGACGCTGGAAGCGCTCGGCGCCGAGGTACGCTGGGCCTCGTGCAACATCTTCTCGACCCAGGATCACGCCGCCGCCGCGATTGCCGCGAAGGGAACGCCGGTATTCGCGAAAAAGGGCGAGACGCTGGACGAATACTGGGAATACACGCACCGCATTTTTGAATGGCCCGACAAAGGCTTTTCGAACATGATCCTCGACGACGGCGGCGACGCCACGCTGCTTCTGCACCTGGGGGGGCGTGCCGAGCAGGATCTCAAAGTGCTGGACAATCCCGGCAGCGAAGAGGAAGTCGCGCTCTTTGCCGCAATCAAGGGCCGGCTGGCGCGGGATGCGAACTGGTACTCGCGGCGGGCCGAAAAAATCCGCGGCGTTACCGAGTAACCGACGACCGGCGTGCATCGCCTGTACCAGATGCACCAGAAGGGCGAGCTGAAATTCCCGGCGATCAACGTCAACGACTCGGTCACCAAGTCCAAATTCGACAATCTCTACGGCTGCCGCGAATCGCTGGTGGACGGCATCAAGCGCGCCACCGACGTGATGGTCGCCGGCAAGATCGCCCTCGTCTGCGGCTACGGCGACGTCGGCAAAGGCTCGGCGCAGGCGCTGCGGGCGCTTTCGGCACAGGTCTGGGTGACCGAGATCGATCCGATCTGCGCGTTGCAGGCGGCGATGGAAGGCTACCGCGTCGTGACGATGGAGGAGGCCTGCGGCCAGGCCGACATTTTCGTCACCGCCACCGGCAACTATCACGTCATCACGCACGAGCACATGGCGGCGATGAAGGATCAGGCGATCGTCTGCAACATCGGCCACTTCGACAACGAAATCGACGTCGCCAGCCTCGAAAAATACCGCTGGGAAGAAATCAAGCCGCAGGTGGACCACGTCATTTTCCCTGACGGCAAAAGAATCATCCTGCTCGCCAAGGGGCGGCTGGTGAACCTGGGCTGCGCCACCGGGCACCCGAGTTACGTGATGAGTTCCTCGTTCGCCAACCAGACCATCGCCCAGATCGAGCTTTTCACCCGCACGGCGGAATATCCGGTCGGTGTCTACACTTTACCCAAGCACCTCGACGAGAAAGTGGCGCGCCTGCAACTGAAGCGGCTCAATGCCCGGCTGACGGCGTTGACCGCGCAGCAGGCCGCGTACATCGGTGTGCCGGTCGAAGGGCCGTACAAATCCGAGCATTACCGTTATTGAACGCTTATTGACGGTTTCGCGTCCCTCGCCCGCTTCGGCGGGCGAGGAGGCGAAACCCGGCACGATTTTGCCCTCTGTTGAACGAAAAGGAGTCGACTCATGCGCAACCTGTTGATCGTATGGATTCTGAACGCGCTGTCGCTGTTGGCGTTGCCTTACATCCTGCCTGGAATCAGCGTGCGCGGGCTGGGCAGCGCGCTGATCGTCGCGCTCGTGCTCGGTCTGATCAACGCCGTGCTGCGGCCGGTGCTGGTCGTGCTTACCCTGCCGGTGACGATCCTCACCCTGGGGCTCTTCATTTTCGTCATCAATGCGCTGCTCTTCTGGCTTGCCGCGCAACTCGTGTCGGGATTTGCCGTCTCCGGGTTCTGGCCGGCGCTTTTCGGCTCCATCGTCTACAGCCTGATTTCGTGGCTGCTGATCAGCCTGTTCCTGCCCGGCAAATGAAATTTCCAAATTTGCAAAAAATGATTTTTGAAAGCTCGCTACTGTAGCGAGTTTTTTCTATTCGTTAATTTATCGATAATTAGAATCATGTTTCCGATCTCGATCGAATTTTTTCCGCCGCAAACGCCGGAAGGCATCACCAAGCTGCGGGAGGTACGCGCGCAACTGGCGGCGCTGCATCCGGAATTTTTTTCCGTCACCTACGGCGCCGGCGGCTCGACCAGGGCGCGCACTTTCTCCATCGTGCGCGAAATCGCCGGGGAAGGCTTCAAAGCGGCGCCGCACCTTTCCTGCATCGGTTCGACGCGTGCCGGCATCCGGGCCGTTCTCGAGGAATTCGAGCATGACGGCACCCGCCGCATCGTCGCCCTGCGTGGTGACTTGCCCTCCGGCACCGCCGATGTCGGCGAATTCCGCTACGCCAACGAACTGGTCGAATTCATCCGTGCCGAAACGGGGGCGGCGTTTCACATCGAAGTCGCCGCCTATCCGGAATGGCATCCCCAGGCGAAAACGCCGCGGGATGACCTTGCCGCCTTCGTCGGCAAGGTAAAGGCGGGTGCCGACGGCGCCATCACGCAATATTTTTTCAACGCCGACGCCTATTTTCACTTCGTCGATCAGGCGCGGTTTTCCGGTGTCGCGATTCCCATCGTTCCCGGCATCATGCCGATTTCCAATTTTTCCCGCCTGGCCCGTTTTTCCGACAATTGCGGCGCCGAAATCCCGCGCTGGATCCGGCGTAAATTTGAAAGTTTCGGCGATGACGCGGCCTCCATCCGCGCCTTCGGCCTCGACGTCGTTACCGCGCTGTGCGAGCGCCTGCGCGCCGGGGGCGCGCCGGGACTGCATTTCTATTCGATGAACCAGGCCCCGCTGGTCCTCGAAATCTGCCGCCGGCTCGGGATCGGGGAAACGGAGGGGAAAATGGAAGGGAAGAGGGCGGACGAAACGGTGCAATAGGACGGTGCTGGATTTCTTCCGAACTTCCCCGCATTTCCCGCGATGGCGCCGACACGGAACTTTTCGTGATGGCGAATGGGAAAATGCTGCATAATTCCGGCTTTTTACCGGATTTCGCTGGTAAAAAACGTTTTTTTCCTCCAATCCCAATAAAAAGGACTTCATTCATGAAAAACACCCTTTTCCGTCACGCCACGCGTTCGCTGGCATGCTCCCTCAGCGCCGCGTTGCTGGTGCTCGTCCCGGGAACCGCGCTGGCCCAGTTCGGTAAACTGGGCTCCACGCTCGATATCGCCAAGGACGTTTCCGGCGCCGCCTCGCTCAGCGACGAGCAGGTCGTCGATCTCGCGCGCCAGTTCATCGCCTATTCCGACAAGAAGGAAAAAGTCGCCGGTCCCAACGACAAGTACGCCAAGCGCCTGGAGAAGCTCGTCTCCAAGCACACGCAGGAAGACGGCCTGAAGCTCAACTACAAGGTGTATCTGTCGCCGACGGTCAACGCGTTCGCCACCGCCGACGGCAGCATCCGCGTTTACTCCGGACTGATGGACCTGATGACCGACGACGAACTGATGGGCATCATCGGCCACGAAATCGGCCACGTAAAACTCGGCCATACCGCGGCGCGGATGCGCACCGCCGCGCTTGCCTCCGCGGGACGCAAAATCGTCGCGCAAAGCGGAAAAGCTGGAAAACTCGGCGACGCGGACCTCAGCGACCTGGGCGAAAAGCTGCTCAACGCGCAGTTCTCGCAATCCAACGAAACCGAGTCCGACGATTACGGCATGGCTTTCCTCAAGCGCAACGGCTACAACGTGAACGCCATGGAAAGCGCCTTCCGCAAGCTTGCCGCGCAGGGCGGCGGCTCCGGCGGCCTGAACGCGCTGCTTTCCTCGCACCCGGATCCCGCCGGCCGCGCCGACCGGATGAAAGAAGCTGCGGCACGCTGAAAAGCGTTACGAATGTGGCGGCATGTAGTGGTTGTGGCGGAAAACGCCGCATGCCGAAAAAAACGCGCCGGGTACATGCCTGCGGCGCGTTTTTTTCATGTCCTGTGTAGGTAGGTGTTTGCGAACCGCGATAAATCTCTCGCTTACCGCTTTTTCCCCACCAGTATCACGCCGACGACGACCAGAACCGTACCGATGATCTGTTCCACCGACAACGGCTCGTGGAGCAGCCACCAGCTGAAGAAAATCGTCAGCACCGGGCCGAGGGTGCCGATCAGCACCGTTCGCGGCGAGCCGATGCGGTCGATCGCCGCCGAGAGCAGAAAAGCCGGTAACACCGTCGATAACAGCGCCATTGCCGCGCCATAGGCGTAAATCGGCCATGGCTGCACGAGTTCCGTAAACGGTTCGGTGACGAGAAAGTGCATTGCGATGGCTACCGTCGAAACCACCATCGCCAGCGCCGTAAACCGCGCCGAGCCGAGCCGCTGGATCAGCGGCGCGCTGCCGGCAAGATAAATGGCGAACGTGAGCGAGGCGCCGAACACGAAACCGGCGCCGATCAATACCGTCGACAGCTCGGCGGAAACCGTCAGATCGTGCGCGCAGGCCAGCCCGATGCCGAAATACGACAAAAGGATCGCAAATACTTCCAGCCGGTGCAGGCGGTGGCCGAGAAACAACACGCTGATCAATACCGCCAGCGTTGGGTACGTAAACAGAATCAGCCGCTCCAGCCCGGCGGTGATGTATTTGAGACCGATGAAGTCGAGAATGCTCGAAGCGTAATAGCCGAGCAATCCGAGCACGATCAGGGCGATCCAGTCGCGGCGCGGAATCGGCGGCGCCTTGCGGCTGGAAGAAAAGCCGACCCAAAGGAAAAATGGCAGCGAAAATGCCATCCGCAGCCCCAGGAGCGTTATCGCTTCGACCGGCGCGGCGAGATAGGCAAGCTTGACGAGAATCGCCTTGAACGAAAAACCGAGCGCGGCGATCACGGCGAACAGCACGCCGATGCGTTCGCGTGAGGCGTTCGCCAGTCCGGCGTGCAGACGCCGGGGATGCCATTTCCCGATCATGCGGTTGCCCCGAAGCACTGCGAAGCGTCGGGCAGGCGCTTCCTGTCCGCCTTGAAGGCGGGGGCGGAAGGAGCGAAAGGGACGGCGATGCAGGAATGCGATTCGCGCCGGGATATTGCCGATAGAAACACGAGTTAAATAATTATTTGATAATTGTCGCTACAGTAGTGAATCTTCATTCTTTTTTGAATGGAATTTCACCGCCGTCACCCGTTTTACATCAATACGATGTCGTACTGCTCCTGCGAATAACTGCTTTCCGCCTGCAATGAAATCTGTTTCCCGATGAAATCGGAAAGCATCGCCAGCGATTGCGATTCCTCATCGAGAAAAAGATCGATCACCGCGACCGAAGCGATCACGCGGTATTCGCGGGCGTTGAACTGGCGCGCCTCGCGCAGCAGTTCGCGCAGGATCTCATAACATATCGTGCGCGCGGTCTTGATTTCCCCGCGGCCGTCGCAGGTCGCGCACGGCTCGCACAGCACGTGCGCGAGCGATTCGCGCGTGCGCTTGCGCGTCATTTCCACCAGCCCGAGCGCGGTGAAGCCGTTGACCATCAGGCGCGTGTGGTCGCGCGCGAGCGCCTTGTTGAACTCGGTGAGCACGGCATTGCGGTGCTCTTCGTTCTCCATGTCGATGAAATCGACGATGATGATGCCGCCCAGGTTGCGCAGGCGCAGTTGCCGCGCGATCGTCTGCGCCGCTTCCAGATTGGTCTTGAAAATCGTGTCGTCGAAATTGCGCACGCCGACGAAACCGCCCGTATTCACATCGATCGTCGTCATCGCCTCGGTCTGGTCGATGATCAGATAGCCGCCCGATTTGAGATCGACACGCCGCGCCAGCGCGCGCTGGATTTCTTCCTCGACGCCGAACAGATCGAACAGCGGGCGCCCGCCGCAGTAATGATCGAGCAGCGGCAGCACGGAGGGCGTGTAATCCTGCGCGAAGATCACCAGCTTGCGGAAGTTCTCCCGCGAGTCGATCTCGATCCGCGCCGTTTCGGGCGTGACGAAATCGCGCAGCACCCGCTGCGCCAGGCTCAGCTCCTGGTACAGAATCGAAGGCGCCCCCGCGGTTTTCGCCTTTTCCAGGATGTCGCGCCAGATCTTGCGCAAATAATCGATATCGCGCCGCAGTTCTTCTTCCCCGGCATTCTCGGCCATCGTGCGCACGATGAAGCCGCCAGATTCGCCCTCGGGCACCAGCCGTCCCAGTTTCTCGCGCAAGTGCGCGCGTTCGGCCTCGCTGCCGATCCGCTGCGATACGCCGATATGTTTTTCCTGCGGCAGATAGACGAGCAGCCGGCCGGCGATCGACACCTGCGTCGACAACCGCGCTCCCTTCGTGCCGATAGGGTCCTTGATTACCTGCACCATCAGGCTCTGGCCTTCGGAGAGCAGACGCTCGATCGGTTTCGCCGGTTCGCCGTTCTGCCGCGCTTCGAGAATATCGGCAACATGAAGGAACGCCGTGCGCTCCAGCCCGATATCGATGAATGCGGACTGCATTCCCGGCAGCAGGCGGCAGATGCGCCCGAGATAAAGATTGCCGACCATCCCGCGCGAGGCGTTGCGCTCGATATGCACTTCCTGCACCACGCCTTGGTAGATCACGGCGGCACGTGTTTCCTGCGGCGTGAAATTGAGCAGGATCTGTTCCGCGAGTGGCGTGGCAAACGACCCGGGCGTGGGGACGGGGTCGGGGGTGGGGTCAGGTACAGGGGTGGAAGCGGACCTGGAAGGAGCAGTAGAAACAGGCGCAGGAGTAGGCTCGGGAACGGGTGCAGAAGCGGGCACAGAAGCGGGTACAGAAGCGGTTCCGGCCGCGGTTTCCGGAACTGCCTCGGCAATGAGGTCGGAAAGAGCGGCGGCCGGCTCGTCGCCGCCCTGCTCGGATCGATGTTTTTTTACATAATCGCGGTGATGTCTTCGTGCGGTTTTCACGTTTGGTCGTACGAGCGGATCGGCAATCCGCTTCATCTCGTATAGTTGGGGAACCCGTCATTTTAACCACAGCCGTACTTGCGACGATAATTTCCATCCTCCGCATAGAGGTGAGCGCTCCCCGAAACCCTTGGTGGCATACCGCGCAAACTCCCGTTGTTCGGAAGTTCAGAAAAGCGGCGGAAAGCCGAGACAGAGAAAAAGGGCGACAAGAACGGACTGCCCGGTTTGTTTCAGCGACGCCGGTAACCGGGATGGCGGATTGCAACGACGGTTCCTCTCCTTTTCTTACTCCAGCCCTATAATGGCGCCTTTGTTTTTCTTTCTTTTGTCATGAATTCTATCGCCGTACCCGAACTGCTTGCACCCGCCGGCTCGCTGACGATGCTGGAACGGGCTTTCGCTTTCGGCGCCGACGCCGTTTATGCCGGCCAGCCACGCTATTCACTGCGCGTGCGCAACAACGAATTCGGCGATCTGGCGCGGCTGGCCGCCGGAATCGACGCCGCGCGCGCCGCCGGCAAGCGGTTTTACGTCGTCAGCAATATCTATCCGAGAAACGCCAAGCTCACTACCGATCTCGAAGACATGGCGCCGGTCGTCGCGCTCGCTCCCGACGCGCTGATCATGGCCGACCCCGGCCTCATCATGCTCGTGCGCGAACGCTGGCCGGACCTGGCGGTCCATCTCTCGGTCCAGGCCAATACCGTCAATTGGGCCGCGGTGCGTTTCTGGCGCTCGCTCGGACTTTTCCGAGTCATCCTCTCGCGCGAAATCTCGCTCGACGAAATCGCCGAAATCCGCGACCGCTGCCCGGACATTGAACTCGAAGTCTTCGTCCACGGCGCCCTGTGCATCGCCTACTCCGGGCGTTGCCTGCTCTCGGGCTATTTCAACCATCGCGACGCCAACCAGGGCGCCTGCACCAACGCCTGCCGCTGGGAATACCGCGTCAAATCCGCCGTTTCCTCCGCTTCCAATGCCCCCGATACCGATTCCCTTCTGCTCGAAGAACGCGAGCGTCCCGGCGCCCTGATGCCGATCGAGGAAGACGAGCACGGTACCTACCTCCTCAACTCCAAAGACCTGCGCGCGGTCGAACACGTTGCGAGGCTTGTCGACATCGGTGTCGACTCCCTCAAGATCGAAGGCCGCACCAAATCGCCCTACTATGTCGCCCGTGCCACCCAGGCCTACCGCCGCGCCATCGACGATGCCTGCGCCGGACGGCCGCTCGACCCCGCGCTTCTGGGCGATCTTGAAGGATTGGCCAATCGCGGCTACACCGACGGGTTTTTCCTGCGTCATCACGACCGCGAGCAGCAGAATTACCTGCGCGGCCATTCCGAAGCCGGGCGCAGCCGCTATGTCGGCGATGTCGTCGCGTTCGACCGCGCCCGCGGCCTCGCTGAAATCGCCGTCAAAAACCGCTTTGCCGTCGGGGATACCGTGGAGTTGATCCAGCCGCGCGGCAACCGTGAATTCACGCTGGCTCGGCTCGAGGATTCCGCCGGTGCGCCCGTTGCCGTGGCTCCGGGCGATGGGCATCGCGTCTGGGCGCCGCTGCCGGAAGACGCCGTCGGCGCGTTCGTCGCGCGGTTCTTGTAATGCGAAATAGGAAATTCCTTATCCTCGTCATGGAGGGCCCTCCATGGGGATTTTCACGAAATACGGAGTAAGTTTTTCTCGCCGGCCTCAACGGGAGGTGCAGGGGAAGGCGTCAATCCCGCTGTGGTAGGAACTGCTCGAATTCCGCCGGTAACGGCGATTGTTCCAGGCTGCGCTGCGCGAACAGAAAACGTCCGTCGCAAACGAACCCCAGCTCGGCCCAATTGACCCGGTTCAGCGCCGCCGCCAGCGCCGTTGTGTCAGCCTCGGGCGCACGTGGGAAAATCGCCAGCACCGCTCCGTCGTAATGCGGGCAGGGATGCACGAAAAACGGTGCCGTCAGACGCGTTTTGTTGTTCACATAGACGCGCGGACGTTCCGATTCCAGATAACCGCGTCCCCACTGCCACCAGTTCGATTCGTCGAAAGTCCGCACGCGCCGCGCCAGAAGACGCTCCTTATGCGGTTCGAGCAAACCGAGCACGGCGGAAGAAACTTCCGCCGGAGGTTCCGCGTCTCTTTCGGGCGCGCACCAGATCATCCGGCGCGTCCGCCCGCTGCGCGCGGTATGCGAGCAGACGAAATCGCGGGTGCCGTGAACTTCGTTGCCGTAAATCGTATCGGCGCCGGAAACCGCGCCTACCTTCACCGTCGCGATATCGGACAGACGCAGGGGATAATCGCCGCTTACAAATAGTAGGTGCCCGCCCGCTTCGATAAATCGGCGAGTTTCCCAGGCGGGCGCGGCCAGGGCGGCGGCAAGAAAATCCCCGCCGCCACGTTTCGAGGCGGATTTGCCCGAATTGTCGCCCTCCCTGCCGGGTATGCCCAGGTCGGCATAACGGGTACAGCGCGAAAAATTATCCCGCTCGAAACGCCAGATCACGCAGTTCGGCGTCGCGTCGGCAAATACCTTGGTATCGCCCAGCTCGATCAGGTCGGTGATCGTTCCCGTCTTCCATAACAGACGATTCAGGCGCATCGACGATGTGCTCTTCAAAAAATCGCGCGGCGTGATGAAAATCAGCTCGCCGCCGGGCGCCAAATGATGCAGGCACTTCTCGATGAAAAACAGATACAGGTTCGCGCGCCCGTCGAGCAGACTGGAAGCGGTGGCCCCGATCCGGCGGCGCGTTCGCACCGGAATCTGGCGGTAGCCGACATAGGGCGGATTACCGATGATCGTCGTAAAACGCTCGTTTCCGGGATAGGCGAAAAAATCCAGGCATAGCGTTCCCGGTGGGCAATGCCGCACATCGACCTCGATCCCCACCGTCTGCGGCGGCAGGTGGCGTAAAAATGCCCCATCGCCGCATGCTGGCTCCAGTATTCTCCCCGTACTTCCCTTTTCCCCGATGTTGCGCGCCAGCGAAAGCATCGTCGTGATCACTGGCATCGGCGTAAACACTTGTCCGAGGCGGGCGACATCGTACGTGGATACGCGATTTGTATTATCCGTGTTCATCGAGAAAGAAATTGTCGTCCATGTATTATTTTGTGTTAGAACAAATGGAAATTTGTGGGTGAATTTAAAAAATAATGATATCTTGTTGAGCGAAAAATGCTCCGCGCTTTCGTATCGCATTTGTGCCTTTTTACTTTCAATTGCCTGCGGCAGCGGATAACCGTGCCGGATTTGTAGTTTTTGTGCAACAGAGTGTTGCCGCCCTACTTTAACCGTTGCGTTTCCCTTCGCTCCTTTTTCCTTTTTTGCTAGGCTTTGCTTCGGAGTGCGCTGTGTCGGTCCTTCAAAGGATTCTGATTATTCCAGATGGTTTCGTGGGGTAGATGCAGGGCATTTGCAGATAGGATTTACTATGCACACCGAGAAACGGAGAGGACGTTTTTAGGCGCTTTCATGCTTGACGCGAAGTGTTAAATATTGTTACATTCCGCCAGCGTAGAAAGCGCATCCTTTGCCGTCCCGTCGTATTTTTCTCGCAGCACTTGAAATTCCGGCGCGGCAGCGGTGCGGTATCCGATTTTGTAGGTTGTGTTGTCTTGTTGCCCCTTCCGGGGCGAAATAACTAAGGAGAGATTGAATGCAAGCATTCAGTAAGAAAAAGGTAGCAGTCGCACTGGCCGTGGCTTTGACCGCCGGGGTGGGTTCCGCTTGGGCGAACACGCATGGCAACGTCACCAAGGCGCCTGCTTACGGCGTGATCAAGAACGATACGTCGAAGCTGTATGTCGAAGTCGGCCAGGTCGCCAGCTTCGTCGAACAGCTTGCCAGCGGCGGCAACAACGTCTTCAATGCCAATGCCAACGGCAAAACGATCGACTTGGTGCTGGGCAACGCTGTATGGGCGTCCGATAGCACCAACACAGCGGGTAATGTGGCCCAAGCCGTCTTGGCGATCAAGAATTTGGCATCAACAGCGGTTTATTTCTCGTTTACCGGCGGGTCGGGCACAGCATGTAAGATTGACTTTGGTGCGATGAATTCCGCTTCCTGGGGCGGAAACGCCAGTAGCCCCCATCTGGGCACCCGCCCGGAAGTCATCACGCTGCCGCTCACTGCCACCGACTGCGCCGACGGCCAGCCGCTGCAACAGCTTAACGTCGACTTCACCAAGCTGATGTTGAGTGTCTCGGCCGCTGCTGTTTACCCTGCTGGTGCCCACCAGTATGCAAACGGTGCGGACTGGGGTACGTATCCGCGGATCATCGACATCACCAATTCCAATACGGGTGCCGTGACACTGACAGCCATGCAGGGTCCCTCCAACGGTCTGCCCGGCGTTGAATCCGACAATTCGCCGGCGCTGATCAACATCGTCAATCCCGACGTGACGATCGAAACCGTCGGCACGGCTACCACCTTCACCCCGGGTCGCCTGATTCCGATCCCGGCATTCACGGTCCTTGAAAACGCGGCGAATGCTCTGCGTTGTGACACCGCAGGGCTCCCTAATGACAACAGCACCAAACCCGCGCTTGTCCTGACGCTGCCGCAAGGCCTGACGTTCGGCAATGACCTCACCACCTCCACCGGGCCGATCGTGACGAGGAATACGTCGCTGACGCTGCCTGCATCAGCTACCACCGTTAGTGGCAATGTGTTGTACGAACGCTGCACGAGTTTTTCGACCGATCTGGGTCCGGCGGCTTCTGCTCCGTACGCGACCCCGTATCAGGGCGCGAAGGTGCAGACGTATAACAGCGTTGCCTACACCATCTTCGTTCCGAACGAATATGCCGGCACGAAGGACATCATCGGCACGCTGACCGTCCACCTCTCCAACGGTGAAACGCGCA
>JAVBTC010000186.1:0-10672 GCA_031556405.1 Rhodocyclaceae bacterium | reverse complement strand
TTTCCGGATCGGTCATGATCGTCGCCGGATTGCTGTTCACCAGAATGACGCGGTAGCCTTCTTCGCGCAGTGCCTTGCACGCTTGCACGCCGGAGTAATCGAATTCGCACGCCTGGCCGATGACGATCGGGCCGGCGCCGATGATGAGAATGCTTTGAATGTCTGTTCGCTTGGGCATGATTCTTTTCGCTTGTTGTGCTTGGGGCTGCTGTTTGGTCCGCTGTGTTGTCCGCTGTTTCGTCCGTTCCAGGTTCAGGCGGGCTGCAATGCCGCCGTGCCGCGGGTCATGAGGTCGGTGAAGCGGCTGAACAGATAGGAAACGTCGTGCGGTCCGGAACTCGCCTCCGGGTGGCCCTGGAACGAGAAGGCCGGCACGTCGGTACGGGCGATGCCTTGCAGGGTTCCGTCGAACAGCGAGAGATGGGTGACGCGCAGATTGTTCGGCAGCGTGTCGGGATCGACGGCGAAGCCGTGGTTCTGGGTCGTGATCAGCACCTGCCCGGTGTCGAGGTCCTTCACCGGAGGGTTGGCGCCGTGGTGGCCGAATTTCATTTTCATCGTCTTGGCGCCGGAGGCCAGCGCCAGCAACTGATGTCCGAGGCAGATGCCGAATACCGGCACGCCGCGTTCGAGCAGCGCGCGGATGGCGTCGATGGCGTAGCCACACGGCTCGGGGTCGCCGGGGCCGTTGGAGAGGAAGACGCCATCGGGCTGCATCGCGAGCACCTCTTCCACCGGCGTCTGCGCGGGGACGACGGTGACGGCGCAGCCGTGCGCGGCGAGCATGCGCAGGATGTTGCGCTTGACGCCGAAATCGTAGGCGACAACGCGGTATTGGGTCGCTTCCACGTCCACGTAGCCGTCCAGCGTCCAGGCGCTTTGCGTCCAGGTATAAGGCTCCTCGGTGCTGACCTCGCGCGCCAGGTCGAGGCCGGAAAGGCCGCCGAAGGCGCGCGCTTCCGCGACAGCCTGCGCCGTATCCTTCGCGGTCAGCGTTTTCTTCGCCAGAATGCAGCCGGGCTGTGCGCCTTTTTCGCGCAGCAGGCGCGTCAGCTTGCGCGTGTCGATGCCGGCGATGCCGACGATGCCGTTGACGCGCAGGTAGTCGCCGAGCGTCTGCCGCATGCGCCAGTTCTCGGCGCGTCCGGGCAGATCGCGGATCACCAGCCCGGCGGCGAAATTGGCGTGCGATTCCCAATCTTCTTCATTGCAGCCGGTGTTGCCGATATGCGGATAGGTCAGCGTGACGATCTGCCGGCAGTAGGAAGGGTCGGTGAGGATTTCCTGATAACCGCACATGGCGGTGTTGAACACCACTTCGCCGCTGGTTTTTCCTTCGGCGCCGATGGCGTGCCCGTGAAAGAGGGTTCCGTCTGCCAGGGCGAGCAGAGCGGGGGTATGTGTGGGCAACAGAGACACGAAAAACTCCAGAACGGTTGGCGGTCTTTTCCACTCACCTTTCCAGCGCGCGCAACTTCCCGGAAGCTTTGCGGAAAAGCGCCGGCGAAAGTGAAACGGAAAGTGCGGAACGAGAAGAAAGTGAGTGAGGAAAATGCGGGAGAAGATGGCAAAAAGGCCGAAACTACCCGGATAAGTCAGTGAGGTCAGTGAGTTCCGACGAAAAAACCGGCTGAAATACGACCCAGATACAACCCAGACGCGACCCGGATGCGACCCAAACGCAAGTTTGCCCCGCAATTTTCAAACCTTTCAATTATAACGGAGCCGCCGAATATAGGAAAGCGCAACGTTCCTTTTAATGCTTATAGAATTATTTCCGATGGCAAGGAAACGAAATGCTAAAATCTCTATTTTTTCGATGCTCTTTGCGTCATTGCACGACATAGGACGATCATGAAACCGGACTACCTCGAAAAAGTTCTCAACGCGCGGGTTTACGATGTCGCCATCGAATCGCCGCTCGATCATGCAACTGGATTATCGCTGCGCAGCGGCAACCGGGTGCTGATCAAACGCGAGGATATGCAGCCGGTGTTCTCGTTCAAGCTGCGCGGCGCCTACAACAAGATCGTTCATCTGTCGCCGGAGAAGCGCGCGCGTGGCGTGATCTGCGCTTCCGCCGGCAACCACGCGCAAGGCGTGGCGCTGTCGGCGCAGAAAGTCGGCTGCCGCGCAGTGATCGTGATGCCGACGACGACGCCGCAGATCAAGGTCAACGCGGTGGGCAACCTCGGCGGCGAAGTGGTGCTCACCGGCGATACGTTCGATGCCGCTTATGAGCACGCGTTGACGATGGAAAAGGAGCAGCAGCTCACTTTCATTCATCCTTTCGACGATCCGGAAGTCATTGCCGGGCAGGGCACCATCGGCATGGAACTCCTGCGCCAGCACCCGGAGCCGATCGATGCCGTGTTCTGTACCGTCGGCGGCGGCGGCCTGATTGCCGGCGTGGCCGCCTACATCAAACGCTTGCGCCCGGAAACGAAAATCATCGGCGTCGAGGCCGTCGACGCCGATGCGATGACGCGCTCGCTGAAGGCGGGCCGGCGCGTGCCCCTGAACCAGGTCGGCCTGTTCGCCGACGGTGCGGCGGTGAAATCGGTCGGCGCGGAAACCTTCCGCCTCTGCCGCGCGCACGTCGACGACATGATCTGCGTCGATACCGACGCCATCTGCGCCGCGATCAAGGATGTGTTCGAGGATACGCGCGCGGTGCTGGAACCGGCGGGCGCGCTCGCCATCGCCGGGCTGAAGGCGTACGCGGCGCAGCACCGGCTGAAGGAAAAAACGCTGGTCGCGGTCGCCTCCGGCGCCAACCTCAACTTCGACCGCCTGCGCTTCGTCGCCGAGCGCGCCGAGATCGGCGAGCAGCGCGAGGCGATCCTCGCCGTGACGCTGCCGGAAGTGCCGGGCAGCTATCGCAAGTTCGTTGCGCTGCTCGGAGCGCACAACATCACCGAATTCAACTACCGCTACAACGACGCCCACGAGGCGCAGGTCTTCGTCGGCATCCAGGTCGGCAACCGCGCCGAGTCGCTGCGCTTCGTCGAGCAATTGCGCAAGCACGGCTACCCGACGCTCGACCTGACCGACGACGAAATGGCCAAGAGCCATGTCCGGCACATGGTCGGCGGCCACGCGCCGGGCATCGAGGACGAAATCCTCTACCGCTTCGAATTCCCCGAGCGCCCCGGCGCGCTGCTGAATTTTCTCGAAAAGATGAGCGCCGGCTGGAACATCAGCCTGTTCCACTACCGCAACCACGGCGCCGACTATGGGCGCGTGCTGGTCGGCATGCAGGTGCCGCCGTCGGAAAAACGCGAATTCCAGGAATTCTTGAAGAACCTCGGCTACGTGCACCGGGAGGAAACGCAGAATCCGGGGTATCGGCTGTTCCTGGGGTAAGTTTCAGGCGGGCGGGTCATTCCGAAAAATGGGATATTGCCGGGCGTTTTTTGCCTGGATGCCTTCGGCAAGATATTTTCCGCGTGGGCACGACGTGTTTAGCCCGCACGAATGAAGCGCCTGAACAAAATTTCCTAGCCGGTATTTCCGTCGCTTTCATCATGATCGACGGAAGAAGGTTCAAGGCTGGCGACGGAATCCGTTCCGGGGTCTGCCTCCTGTTGCGGCACCCGGTAGGACTCGTTGGCCCAGGCGGCAAGATCGATCGTTTTGCAGCGTTCCGAACAGAACGGCCGCCAGCGGTTGTCCGGATTCCATGGAGATTTTTTACCGCACTGCGGGCAGGAAACGAGTTTGGTCGGCGATTTGGCCATGAGGTTTTCTAAATAAAAATTAAATTTACTTCGGCTTCTGTGGCTATATAAAATCGATAATTATTTTTAGTAAATTGGAATAAAACTATCGGGTCGCATTCCGCTCGCCGTCTTTGTCCCGCCATGGAAATACGGGGTGGAAAGCTCGGGGTGCATAGCCGAAATCGCGGGCGGCGGCACTCCAGTCGAAAGCCATATCCTTGTTCATGCGGCGAAGCGCTTCCGGGGAAACGGTGGCGAGGCGGGGGAAAAAACGGGACAAGGGGGAAGGAGAGCGAAACAGAAACAATATCCCACGAGCGAGCGCGAACAATGGCGGCGGCAGGGAAAAAATACGAATGCGCCGCGCCAGGGCGATGCCGATACGTTCCACCATGGCCCGGTAAGTAAGGGTTTCTCCGCCACCGAGTTCGTAGCAGCGGCCATGGCTGGCGGGAGCCTCCAGCGCGCATACGGCGGCAGTGGCCAGGTCTTCGGCATGTACCGGCTGGCGCAAGCCGCCGCCCTTGCCCAGGAGCGGGAAAAATCCG
The DNA here is from genome assembly GCA_031556405.1 of Rhodocyclaceae bacterium. Taxonomy (GTDB): domain Bacteria; phylum Pseudomonadota; class Gammaproteobacteria; order Burkholderiales; family Rhodocyclaceae; genus WQZF01. Next base: position 6,402 of record JAVBTC010000186.1, on the reverse strand, counting down.
TATCTGGCGACGATCCCGGCGATCCGGGTGACGTTGCGGTCGCGGCTGCCGTCGTAGATCAGCGTCGGACGGAAAATGGTGAGCGCGAATTCATCTTCTTTTTTTCCCCTCTCCGTCACACTGCCCCCTTCCGTTTCCGCTGTCCGGTCGGAAATGGAATTACTGGTGCGGGGATTGCTGGCGTGGAGATTGCCGGTGCGGCAGAGCGCCCACAACGCATCTTCGGCGGCCAGCAGGCGTTCGGCGAGTTCGCGTTCGGCGGGGTCGGCGGAAGCGGTCTTGGTCAGCGCGCTGGTCGAGGAAAAAGCAATCAGGCGGTGCATGCCCTGCGCGCGCAAAAGCTTTGCGGCGGCGGGCAGTTTCCACAGCGGCAGCAGGGAAATGACACGCGTGCACCGCGGAAAGGAAGGGCGGCGGATGAAAACCTGCAACGCGTCTGCATCAGCCGCGTGCCAATGGATCTTCGACACGCCTGTATCGGCGCCGCCGGAAGATTGCGGCGTACGGCTGACGGCATGCACTTCGTACCCCGCTTGTACCAGTTGCGGCAACAGATAGGCGCCGACCAGGCTGCTGGCGCCGAGGACGAGCACCGCCGGAGGTTGCGGCGGGATTTGGGCGCCGTTCCGGTTTCGGGCGTCGTTCCGGTTTTCTTCCGCGATCATGAATTCCTGGTAAACGGCTGAATCAGCAGAATCGACAGTGCCACGGCACAGAAGCGCAGCCAGATGCCGAGATGGACGCAACAGCGCAAAAGCAAGGTCTCTCCATTGTGAAATTTACGGAAATAGCGCGTCATACCGCGGTGTTTGTGCCATTCCACGCGCAACCTCCGTCCTTCACTGCATGCGCCTTGCCTATGTATAATCTCCACCTCCGGGACGAAGAGAATTTCATAACCGGCACGGATAAAACGGGCGCACCAGTCCAGGTCTTCGCAATGCAGAAAATAGCCTTCGTCCATCCCCCCCACGGCTTTCACGGCCTCCCGCGGCACCAGCATGAATGCACCGGAAATCGCCGGCACCGCCGCCGGTGCGGTGGGCAGCGGAGTTCCCGTGAGATCGAAGTTCGCCGCCGTGGCGGAAACCCCGAACCAGCGCGCCAGCGTCGCGCCGAACGGCAGGCTGCGGAAAAAAGCGCTCCGCGGCGTCGGCAGCAGACGCCGACAACCGCGTTGTTCGCTGCCGTCCGGATTGCGGATCAGCGCGCCGGCCATGCCCGCATGCGGATGACCGTGGGCGAGCGCGGTGGAAAATATCTCGACGATGCGCGCCAGCGTGTCCGGGGCGAGCAGGCAATCCGGATTCAGAAGCAGCAGATAACGGCCGCGCGCGGTATCGAGCAGCCGGTTGACCGCCTTGGCGAAGCCGAGATTGGCGCCGTTCTCCATGACGCGCAGGCGCGGGTCGTGGCCGCAGAAAGCGGAAAGCCGCGCGAGACTGGTGTCGGAAGAGGCGTTGTCGCCGACCAGCAGTTCGAGGGATACCGTATTTGCCAGCACCGCCTGGGCGCAGCGGGTGAGCCACTCGCCGCTGTTGTAATTGACCACCAGAACCGAAACCAGCGGTGGGCCGCCGAAGTCGGTGGCGGCAAAGAAAGGGGTAAAGGAAGGAGGAGGTTTCGGCACGGGAAGAAAAAAGTCGAAATAATTCGAAAAATGCCAATTGTAGCAAGAGCGGAGCGGGAAAAATAAATGATCTCGATGATGATTTATGCCGTAGTGAAATTTGTCACCTATAGCGCCTGGTGCTTTGTCGGCCTGCGAATGCTGGCGCCGTATCAGGCCGATAAATCCGGGGCCGGATTGGGAGCATCGTTCCGGTACGGCGCTTTTCGCTGGCTGCTTGGGCTGGGATTCGGCGTGGCGGTGTTCGTCGCGGCCGGATCGATTCCCCCCGAGTCTGTGGCCGCATTGTATTTCGGAATTTACACCCCTTTGCGGATCGTTGAATGGGGAATCGTTGCCACCATGATGATGCGTGGGTCACCTCCCGCCATCCGTGCCACCGGATACCCGCGTATCGCGCTCTGGATCGGAGGCGGGATCGTCGTCTCGTTCCTTTCCGATCTGGCTTCCCCGCAGGGGCTGTCCGGTAAATTCTGTGTAGGGCGCTGTCTATGTTGACTGGATCGCGAGCGGCCGCGCTCGACTCGAACTCGCCATATCGGCCATACTTACCGGAACAGGAAGCGTGACGCGGCGATGAATCCCCCGCTTTCTTTCCTGCTGCTCGTTTATCCGTTGCTGGCGGCGCTGGTCTGCGGCCTTTTGCTCTTCCTGCTGTTGCGTTCGCGTCTGGCCGGGCGGATCGTGGACCAGCCCAATCAACGCTCGCTGCATGAACATCCGGTACCGCGGATCGGCGGACTGGCGCTCCTGGGCGGCGCGCTGCCGTTGGCGTTCGTCGGCGGCGCGCCGTGGCAATTGTTGCTGCCGGCGCTGTTTTTGCTGGCATTGTCGCTGGTCGACGACACCTTCGGCCTTTCGGTTCGCCTGCGCCTGGCCGGCCACCTGCTCGCCGCGCTGTTCCTGGTGCTGGCGCTGAATGCCGCATCGGTACCGTTTCCGCCGACCCTGTCGGTTTTTTCACTGCCGTCCTCGTCATTCTCGTCCATCGCCGTCGGATTCGTGGCCTGCATCGCCTGCGGCTGGATGACCAATCTCTACAATTTCATGGACGGTTCGAACGGGTTGGCCGGCGGTATGGCGTTCTTCGGTTTCGGCGCCCTTGGGCTGGCGGCCGCGAGCGCGGGCGATGCGCCGCTGGCCGTGCTCGGCGGCTCGTTGGCGGCCGCGGCGGTGGCGTTCCTGCGTTTCAATTTTCACCCGGCACGCGTGTTCATGGGCGATTGCGGCGCCATTCCGCTCGGATTCCTCGCCGCCGCGGTCGGATTGGCCGGGCAGCAGAAAGGTTTGTGGCCGGGCTGGTTCGCGCCGCTCGTCTTCGCGCCGTTCATCATCGATGCCACGGTGACGGTGCTGCGCCGTTTCTTTCGTGGAGAGCGCATCTGGCAGGCACACCGCGAGCATTATTATCAGCGCCTGATCCGCATGGGCTGGAGCCATCGCCGCACCGCACTGGCGTATTATGGCGCAATGCTGTTTTCCGCCGCCGGAGCCTTTGCCGCCCGCGCTGCCGACGACGCCGGCGTCGGGGCTGGAGTCGAGGCCAGTTTCGCCGTCGAAGGTATCCTGGCGCTGGAACTGGCCGGGTTCCTGTGCGCGATGATCGTTATCGACCGTGCCTGGCGACAGCGCCCGCAATCATGAAAAAACATCCTGTCTTCAATACGCGCATCCTGCTCGCGTTTCTCCACGACGTCATCGCCGTTGCCGGTTCGTGGATGCTGGCATTCGAGCTGCGCTTCAACTTCGAGCCGCTTTCGGAAGCCTATCGCTACGGAATGTTGACGGCGCTCGCCTGGGTGGTGCCGATCCACGCCGTCGTCGCCTGGCGCGTCGGGCTGTACCGGGGGCTGTGGCGTTTCGCCAGTCTCACCGACCTGAAACGGATCGTGCTTTCGGTTTCCGTTGCCGGACTGTTCGTTGCCGCCTGCGCGTTCATCTTCGCTTCGCGCGCCGAAGTGCCGCGCGCGGTGCTGCTGCTCAACCCGATCCTGATCGCCGTCTGGATGAGCGGCAGCCGCATCGCCTACCGGATCCTGAAGGAACGCCGCCTGTACGGACACAGCCAACTGCTCGGCGAGCCGGTGCTGGTCGCCGGCGTCGGCGATACCGCCGCGCGCCTCCTGCGCGAACTGGCGCGCGACACCCGCTGGCACGTCGTCGGCCTGCTGCACGACGACCCGCGCAAGCACGGCAGCGACATTTCCGGCGTCAAGGTCGTGGGCGGCTGGGACAACCTGGAAGCGCTGGCCGAGCATCTGCGCGTCAACCAGTTGATCATGGCGATGCCCGAGGCGCCGGCGCGCGCGCGCCGCGACGTGATCGAGGCGGCGACGGCGGCGGAACTGACCGTGCTGACCGTGCCGGCGATTGCCGACCTGCTCTCCGGGCGGGTGCCGGTGTCGCAGATCCGCCGCGTCGAACTCGAAGACCTGCTTGGACGCGAGGAAGTCGCGCTCGACGACCCCGGCCTGCACCGCCTGCTCACCGGGCGCACCGTCGTCGTCACCGGCGCCGGCGGCTCGATCGGTGCCGAACTCTGCCGCCAGATCGCCGCCTTCGAACCGGCGCGGCTGATCTGCCTCGAACTCTCTGAATACGCGCTGTACGCCATCGTGCAGGAATTCACCGCGCACCATCCCGACCTGCCGGTGACGGGCGTGATCGCCGACATCAAGAACAGCGCCCGGCTCGACCGCGTGTTCGCGCAATACAGACCCGACGTCGTTTTCCACGCCGCCGCATACAAACATGTGCCGCTGATGGAAATCGACAACGCCTGGGAGGCGCTCTCCAACAATGCGCTCGGCACCCTGCGCCTGGTCGAGGCCGCCGAACGTGCCGGTGTCGGCAAGTTCGTGCTCATCTCGACCGACAAGGCCGTCAATCCCACCAACATCATGGGGGCGAGCAAGCGCCTGGCGGAAACACTGTGCCAGGCCCGTGCCGTCGCTTCCGCGAGTACCGCGGGGAATGGAACTGCTTCCGTACCGACGATGCCGGTGGTCACGGTGCGTTTCGGCAACGTGCTCGGCAGCACCGGCAGCGTAATCCCGCTCTTCCGCGCCCAGATCGACGCCGGCGGCCCGGTGACGGTGACGCATCCGGAAATCACCCGCTATTTCATGCTCATTCCCGAGGCCGCGCAGCTCGTCCTGCAAGCCGGGCTGATGGGCAAGGGCGGCGAAATCTTCGTGCTCGACATGGGCGATCCGGTCAGGATCGTCGACCTGGCACGCGACCTGATCAAGCTTTCCGGCCTGACCGAGGAAGAAATCCCGATCGTCTACACCGGCCTGCGCCCCGGCGAAAAACTCTATGAAGAACTGCTTGCCGACGACGAAAAAACCTTGCCGACGCCGCACCCCAAACTGCGCATCGCCCGCCCGGAAACCCTGGCCGGCGCAGCTCCCGATGCCGCCTGGGCCGAAACCGTCTGCGCCTGGCTGACCGGTCCCGAGCCCGATCCCGATGCGTTGCGCCGCCATTTATGCGAACTGGTGCCGGAGTATTGTCCGATGGTGGCGGGGGAAAAGCGGGAAGAAGAGGGGGAAAGCGAGAGGCGTGTTGTGCCCAGCCGCGCGGAAACGTTTTGACACGGCTTGTTCTGGTTGTTTTCGACGGTACGATTTTCCGGCTGACGGTGTGCGGCCTACCCGTGGTTTCAAGAGGCCGGGTTGGACAATTTGGCAGTGCTTCCAACAGTCTGCCGTCACCTTGCAACGACAAACCTCAACCGGAAAGATAGAATTTCGCCCCTTTGCCCCGTTATTTTTTTAGAGCGAATTCTTTATCTGGTCTAGAATTTGATTTCTATTCCAAGACTCATACTAGGTTTTGCTCTCCTTTACTATTCAAGTACCAGAGTACGCTTGCTGGAACTGATTCAGACTTTTTTTGAATCGATATTTACAAGTGTGACAAGATTTGTGATGGCACCTCTAAATAGCTTTCTGAGAATACTCCGTTCTTCGGCATCAAATAGTGGAAAATATTTCTTACCTTCCGGTGTTACAGAAGGAAGGTTGTTTCCATAAAACAATTTCTCATACAGCTTGTCCATGTTTTCCTGAGTGCACAGATTAACGGGTATAAGTTGTACATTTGTTGATCGTGATACATCATCAAGCGCATTCCAGACATTAAGGAGTAATTCGGCTTTCGCCAAAGAAAGTGGCATGTTTGGTCTGAGTGCGGTAAGCGCTATGTTTGATTTATTAAAGTCAATAACATCTGCAGGCTGGTCAACAAGTTCCATTTTGTGTTTTTCTGTATAGCTTGCCATTTCTTCATTTGTCTGGAAAATTAATAATTTCATGGATTTTTCGTGTAAAACATAATAATCTGGTCTTTTGCCGCCATCAACCCACAAAAGAAACAACTTTTGGTTATTTAGTAGCCAACAAACTATATAATATAAAGGTGCGCTCATTTCATGCCTCGTTCGCAATATTTTTGATCTTGCTGTACTCTGATTCCGGATATCTTAGGGCGGCTCGAGAATCATCACATCTACAATGCCAATCGAGTAGTTGTTTTGCAGATTATTCGCACATTTCATTTGCGTTTTTGGCTTTTCCCTTGGCCCGGCTTGGGATGTCAGTTGCACGTTCTTTATCATATGGACGAGCTTTAAGGGCACATCCAAAAACCCCTGTTTCTGGCATGATTTTTCTTTCTCCAGACCAGGTAAAGCCCGATGAGAAAGCTGTTTGCCGCTGAAGAAAGAGAAGCCAAGCTGTCCAAGCCGGGAGATCCGCTGGAATCGCTGA
>JAVBTC010000033.1:0-4107 GCA_031556405.1 Rhodocyclaceae bacterium | reverse complement strand
CTTCCGGCTGGGTCAGCCGCCGCGCGGTGCGCGCCCGGGCGCTCGCCTCGGCCCTGTCTTTGTGCAGCTACTACCTCGGCGCCAGCCTGGTCGGTTCGTTTTCCGGCCTGTTGTGGGCCGCCGGCGGCTGGTACGGCGTCGCCGGCAGTCTCGCCCTGATGCTGGCGGTTTGCATCGGCGTCGCGTGGCGGCTGCGCGGGATTTCGCGGCTGGAGGAAGGGTGAAAATCGGGCAGTACTCGTATTGGTTATCCGGTTTGGCGCTGCCGCGGGAAAAAGGTATATTCAGGTATATTCGCCTCATCCATTCATTAAAACGGGGGGCATGGAGTGGGGTTCCGGATCGATAACGACAATTTCGGGTTCAATACGCCAATTTCCCTGCACATTGGAAAAGCGGCGGAACAGATCGCCCTTGTTTCCCTCATTTTCATCATTGCCGGACTGGTGCTCTACTTCGTGTGGCAATGGGATTCCACTGAGGGGCCGAACCGCCTGGTTGTTTATCCGCTCGTTTCCTTCGTCGTACTGGGCGTACTTTTTTCCATGGCGGCAGCATTGTTTTTGCGTTTTTGCAAGTCGACCTGGGAAACAGGAATTCTCGCCGGACTTCTATTCGGAGCAAGTTTTTCCTGGATGATTTTTCATGCTGTCTGTTTTTACACCGTGCGTAACGCAATGCCGGAAACGCGCGTTTTTGTCCTTTCGCATGAGGAACCGACGCACGGAATGCTGGAGCCGAGAGACGGAGCGCAGGTTTGGCGTATGGAGGGAATACAAGGCGCGCCCGCGCAGGATGTCAGGATCTATACCCATCTGGCGCGCCGCGCTTATGCGCGGGGCGAGCGGCTGGAGATGCAGGTTCATCATGATGATGCGGCAGGGATTTATATCCTCACCGGAACGTCCGCGACGCCATATTTCATGCCTCGGCGTGGGGGATAGAAGAACGGCGGTGGCCACGCCGTATTTCAGGCGTTGGAAAGAGGAATGGAAAAAGCCGGTGGAATCGTTGCGGTGTGTGGGCGTGGCGTCCTTTGGGGAGGAAAACGATGCAATTCCGCTTGAACGGCGAAGGATTGATCCGTGAGGGGATCGTTTCCCTGTGTTGGGTGCTGTTGGGTTTTCTGCTGGTTTCGGCGGCGATTTGCGGCCTTATTTTTCTGGTGTTGTGGAAGACCGCCGCTGCTTCGATACCTCCGTCACAGGTCTGGGACGTGACGTTCAAATTGGTTTCGACGGCGCTGGCGCAGAGATTGGCGGACATCTGGTTCCTGCTGCCGCTGCTTTTTTCCGCTCCGTTCTGGCCGGCGCTGGCGCGCTGGCGGCGGCGGGGTGATCTGCTCTCCGTCGACGAACGGGGCATCACCTGTGAGCGTGAGCGCGATCCGGGGCGTTCGTGGTTCTTGGCGTGGAACGAAATCCGCCTGCCGTTGTGGTATTCCAAAGGGGGAACTTTTTCCAGGGCATCGCGTATTTATACGGGGAAAGGCGTGCTGTTCATCGAAACCCGGGATGGGCGCGTTTTCAGGCTCGATCCGGTGGGTCTCTGGCGCGCCGACGGCGGAAACGGCGCGAATGGGTATCCGCCTTACGCCGGGCGTGATTTCCCCGTCCTGGGCGAGATCAAACGGCAATTGCGCGAACGGCGCCTCGGCACGCGCGCAATACGGGAAGTCGCGGGCCGCCGGGCCGTATCTGCATTTCTGGCGCGGGAAAAGAAAGCGCGCATGTCTTTGTTTTCCAATTAAAATAATTAATTTCTATTTATATTCCGCTACATGTATGTAAGTAAATTTAATTTGATTTGGAATTATGGTGCCATCAATTCCACCGTAGCGGCAATCCGAACGCGTCAAGGCGCCGCGTCAAAGCCTGTGTCAAATCCTTTTTTCCATTGCCCCGTATAATTCCGCCTTCGCATCGCGGCCAGATTCCGGGGGAGCCGCGCAACCGATTTCTTATGGTGATCCGCTTATGCTCAATAAAGACGAAATCCGCGATCTGGCGCTGATTCTGAAATCGCGTTATCCCATCGTTATGATCGAGACGCCGGAGGAGCAATATGTCGTTTCACTGCTTTCGCGCGCCTGCAATCTCGACGAATTGCCGTTTTTCATCTGGAACGCGGTCGAGGGCATGCGCCGCTACAACCGTCCCGATGTGATTCCGCAGACGTTCGAGTTGCAGGAAGCCTTGCGCCACGTTCACTACACGGCGCAGAACGGCGTTTATGCGCTGTTCGACGCACAGCCTTATCTCGATGAGAATCCCCTGCTGGTGCGCTATGTCCGCCAGATCGCGATGTCGTTCAACGATACCGCGCGGACGCTGGTGCTGGTCGGCAATACGATTACGCTGCCGCAGGAAATTTCGCGCATGAGCGCGACCTTCCGCCCGGCGCCGCCGTCGCTGACCGATCTGCGGCTGGTGTTCCGCGAAGAAATTTCGGAATGGACCAAGCACAACGGCTCGCCGCCGCGCGGCAGCCAGGAAATCGCCGATCTGATGGTGCAGCAGATGCTCGGCATGTACAAGGACGATGCGCGGCGGCTGATCCGGCAATGTCTCGAAGACGACGGCGCGATCACGATGAAGGACGTCGCCCGGGTATTGCAGCACAAGCATGAGTCGCTCGCCGACGGCGGCACGATCCAGCTCGAGACTTCGCTGGAGCGTTTCGAAAGCGTCGGCGGGCAGGTGCGGCTGAAGCGCTGGCTCGAACTGCGGCGCGAGATTTTCCTGAAGCCGGAGACCGCCGACGGCATCGACATGCCGCGCGGCGTGCTGCTTCTCGGGGTGCAGGGGAGCGGCAAGAGTCTGGCGGCGAAGGCGGTGGCCGGTTCGTGGAATGTACCGCTGCTGCGCCTGGATTTCGGCGCGCTGTACAACAAGTTTCACGGCGAGACGGAGCGCAATCTGCGCACGGCGCTGAAGACCGCCGGGTCGATGGAGCCGTGCGTGCTGTGGCTCGACGAGATCGAGAAGGGCATCGTTTCCGACGAAGGTTCCGGCGACGGCGGCGTTTCGCGCCGTGTGCTGGCGACGTTCCTGACCTGGATGAACGAACGCAGGCGGCGCGTTTTTCTCGTCGCCACCGCCAACGATATTTCGCGGCTGCCGCCCGAACTGCTGCGCAAGGGCCGCTTCGACGAAATTTTCTTCGTCGACCTGCCCGATACTTCGACGCGCGGCGACATTTTCCGTATTCACCTGGCAAAGCGGAAATGTCCGCCGGAAGGTTTCGATCTCGAAGCGCTGGCCGATGCCTCGGAAGGCTTTTCCGGCGCCGAGATCGAACAGGCGATCGTCGCCGCGCTGTACGAGGCGCGCGCGGTCAAGGAACCGCTGTCGACGCGGCATCTGATCGCGGAACTACAGACGACGCGGCCCTTGTCGCGCGTCCGCGCCGAGGAAGTCCACGCGCTGCGCCGCTGGGCGCAGGAGCGGACGGTGATGGCGAACTGAGGGCGCTAACTCTCTCTGAGAACGAAGTAAGTCCGGGATATCCGGGATCGGCTGCGGGAAAAACGTTACCCGGGCATAAAGCCGGGGCGGATCAGGGAAGGCGCGTATATTCGCGCGCGCCGTTGCCGTTTCTGCTTTCGGCGATCCGCCGGATGTGCCGGATCGCGTAGCTCGTTCCTTCTTCCATCGCCATTGCGGAAGCGAACACCTGGGCGCGTTCGCGGGTGGAAGGCTGTTCGGCGTGAGCCATCATTTTCGTCAGCAGACGTGTGTCGATCTGCGTAAACGGAACGGCTTTGGGGGCGATGCCCACGGTGTGCAGCCGCCCGGCCCAGAAGAACTGGTTGCCGGTGAAGGGGATGACGACGGACGGAACGCCGGCGCGCGCCGCCGTGTGCGAAGTGCCGGATCCGCCGTGATGGACGATCATCGCGGCACGCTGGAACAGCCAGTCATGCGGCATGTCGCCGATGAGGAAGAAATTTTCCGGCAATTGCGTCGCATCGATTCGGCTCCAGCCGGGAGAAAAAATGACACGGCGGTCTCCCAGCGCGTCGGCCAGGCTGGAGAGGATTTTTTCCGGCACGAAAGCGCTCATGCTGCCGAAACCGATATAGACGGGCGGCGGACCGGCATCGAT
>JAVBTC010000128.1:0-3859 GCA_031556405.1 Rhodocyclaceae bacterium | reverse complement strand
ATCCTGGCGCCGCCACTACAATGCGGTACGGCCGCATTCGAGTCTGAACTATTTGACGCCTGATGCCTTCAGGCATACTTGCGGGACACCCGCCAACAACGAGGTCGCATTCCAGGAATTAATGGTCTGAAAAAATCAGACAGGTCAGCTTGTCGTCTCCAGCGATAGTGGGATGGTTATCCCATAATTTTTGAAATGACAGCATGAAAGCATATCTCTTATCGAGTAAAAAAACGATAATAAGACAATCCACAATGGCATAAAAATCAACCGGACACCCTTTTCAATCGACCAGCTCGATCGTTCCCCCGACCATCACGCTGACCTGCGATTCTCCCGCTTCGACCGGCGCCGCCATCTTCCGCGCCTGCATCACCATATTGTCGGCACCGAACCCCGGAAGCGGGCGGGAAGAACTGCCGTTCAACACCAGACGGCGGATCGCATACGACTTGCCCATCGCGCCCGCCATCAGTGCCGCGCGCTCCTTGAACGCGGCCATCGCTTTCAGAATCGCCTCGTCCTCCGCCTTCTGCCGTGTTTCCGGCGCCGGCATCAGGCGCAATTCGGCGATCCCGAGCGTCTCCTGCAATTCCCCAAGCAGCGCCGAAAGTGCCGTCATGTCGCGCGTTTCAAGCAACAGTTCGGAGCGTACGCGCCAAGATTTGACGCTGCTCTTGCTGTTGTATTCGGGATAGGCGGAAATATTGCCGCTGCGCACCGAAACCTGCGGATATTTCTTCGCTTTCGCCAGTGCCGCCTCGATTTGCCGGTTGACTTCCTGCGCCGTGGCGCCGCCCGGCGTCGGCCCGGAAGCCTCGGCAAACGCGGTGGCGCGCGCCAGATCGTTCGCCGCCGTCACCGTGGCCTCGCCGGAAAGATCGATCTGCGTCGCACGCCGTTCCATGCCAGCGGCAGCTGCGGTGATATTGGTCGCTTCACCCGCCGGCCATGCGGAAAAAGGGACGAGCAGCACCAGCAACGCGATGGCGCGACAAAAGCGGGGGAAGCAAAAGACGGCATATCGAAACATAATGTTGTCCTCCGAAAAGTGTTGTTAAACGCGGGGAAATCCGAAGCGTCCCGCTTTTAGACCGTGAAGTCTGTGGTTTTTTCACTTGCAGCAGGTAAAATCGGCGGCAGACGCGGGATGAACGATAGAAGCGGCAGATGAGCGCATGGGGCATATGGGGCGGATGGAAACGGTAAACGGAAACGCTTCGGCGCGCATTCGCTTCATCCGTAAAATCGCCCGCCATTCATTCTCAGGCCCTTCCGGAAACGGCGATACACGCTAATATCACCCCCATCCACAACAGAAGATGCTCCGAATATGTACTTGAGGGTTCGCAATGCAGCTTAAGCCGGGACAGCCCGCACCGGAGTTTTCCTTGTTCGATGCGGACATGGAACAGGTCAACCTCTCGGATTTCCGCGACCGGAGCAATGTTATCCTTTATTTTTATCCAAAGGACAATACGCCGCAGTGCACGCTCCAGGCGACCGACTTCTCCGACCACGAAGACGATTTCACCCGGCACAATTGCACCATCATCGGCATCAGCCGTGACGACTGCCTGTGTCACGCGGAGTTTCGTGACAAACACGGCATTTCGATCCGGCTTCTCTCGGATGAAGACGCCAGCGTGTGCAAACGCTATGGCGTCTGGCAAGCCAAGGAAGTCGACGGCCTCAAACGTTTCGGCATCGTGCGCTCGACCTTTTTCATCGGCCACGATGGCCTCATCCGGCTCGCGTTATACGGAGTCACCGCCAAAGGGCACGCCGCCGCAATGTTGCGCGCAGCACAAGAGTTCAAAGGAAACGATCATGCAAGTCGATAAAAATACCGTCGTCACGCTCGATTACAGTGTCACCGATCCCGACGGCGGCGTCGTCGATGCCGGACGCGAACCGATCGTCTATCTTCACGGCGATTACGACGACATCTTCCCCAAGATCGAAGCCGCCCTGCACGGCAAAAAAGTCGGCGAATCGATACAGGTCAAGCTGCCGCCGGAAGAGGCTTTCGGCGAATACGACGAAAACCTGGTGCAGGTCGAATCGCGCGAATCCTTCCCCGAGCCGATCGAAGTCGGCATGCAGTTCGAAGGCTCGCCGGAAGGCGGCGAAGAAGACGATTTCATCATCTACCGCGTTACCGATCTCGCCGAAGACAAAGTCATTCTCGACGGCAACCACCCGCTCGCCGGCTTGGCTCTGATCTTTACCTGCACCGTTACCGCGATACGTCCGGCCAGCCCGGAAGAAATATCGCACGGTCACGTTCACCACGAAGACGAAGACGAGGATCTGCTGCACTAAAAAACGCGGCACGGAGACAAATCCTTTTCAACATCGGTCCTTCAGCCACGCTCTGTTTTTTCGCCCGCTTTTTTGTCCGCCTCCTCCGTCCGTATTTCCCTCCGTTTCCTGTATCCTTGCTTCACCCCCGTTTTTCGTACGTCATCCCGGCGTCGTGGTAGCCTGCCCGTTTATTCTTCCCGGGCACCTTCCGGAACATTGCCGCGCGGCACCTGTTCCCGTATGTTCGTCCCCGTTGGCATGACCGCCCGCACTTTCGTTCCGCATGACCGCAAGTAAGCAAGCCTTCCATCATTCCGCCGGTCAAGATGTGACCGCACTCCATGAGAAAACCTCTGCCATGGATTTCGTACCCGCCATGAATGCCGGCGCCGCCGTTATTTCGTCCGTTCCATCCATTCCATCCACGCCCTTTTCCCTGTCCTACACCGAACAGACCCATTCGAAACGGCACAGCGCGGCAATCGCCGCATTGGTGATTTGCGCGCACCTCGCATTCGCATGGGCAATATTGCAGATTCCTTCGGTACGCAACACCGTTTCCGCTCTACCCGTTTTCGTTCATTTCATCGAACCCGCCGTATCGCAACCGAAAGCAGCGGCGCCAGACCCCGCTCCTGTCCCCGAGGCAATACCCAAGATCATACCGAAACCCATTCCCCCTCCCCCGAAACCCGTTCCGAAACCTGTCATCACACCGGAACCCAAGCCGGCGCTTCCGCCGCAACCGGAAACATCCGCCACATCGGCGCCCCAACAACCTTCCGCCACACCTTTTTCCGCGCCTGCTGCCACGGCTGCCGAAGCACCGGCCGGCGCTGCATCCGCGGCAAGCAGCGAAACCGCCACGGAAATTTCGGCGCCGAAAACGGTATCCATTTCGTCGGTACGTTACATCGTCAAGCCAGACCCCATCTACCCGGCATTCTCGAAGAGGCGCGGTGAGGAAGGCAAAGTCATGTTGCGTGTGCTGGTCGACAGCGGCGGCAAAGCGGATACCATAGAGGTTTCCACTTCGTCGGGGTATCCCCGGCTCGACGAAGCGGCGGTACAAGCGGTTCGCCGCGCGAAATTTCAACCCTACCTGGAAGGACAACGGGCGGTCCCGGTATGGGTCCTGATTCCCATCGCATTCAATCTGGAGCATTGACCGATGAACGAAACGACAGCACTCGGTTTTGGCCATTTCATCGCCCAGAGCGATGCCGTGGGTAAAACCCTTCTCGCCATCCTGCTCCTGATGTCGGTGATTTCATGGTCGCTGATCCTTCTCAAAGGCATCACCTCGGTCATGCGCCAGCGGCGCAGCAAGGCGTTCCTGAGCTTCTTCTGGAACGCTTCCTCGCTCGACGCCGTGGCCTCCGAACTGGCGACGCACGGCGTGCATTGCCCGTTTTCGCATCTGACCGCGCAGGCATTGCACGCGCAGAAACACCACGCCCGTTTCGGCGGCGCCAGGCTGGAGGAAGCGGGAACGCAGCAGGAATTCCTGACCCGCACGATGCGCAAGATCATCGACGAGGAAACCGCGCGG
>JAVBTC010000119.1:0-33259 GCA_031556405.1 Rhodocyclaceae bacterium | reverse complement strand
CGCGCGCCAACCTGCTGCTCTCCGAATTCCGCAACATGCCGCCCGTCAACATGAAGGTGCTGGAAGAGGTGCTGCTGCGCATTTCCGAAATGGTCTGCGAACTGCCCTGGCTCCAGGAACTCGACCTCAATCCGCTGATCGTCGACGAAAACGGCGCCATCGCCGTCGACGCCCGGATCGTGATCGACTACGCGCCCTCCTCCGGCGACCGCTACTCGCACATGGCGATCCACCCCTACCCGGTGCACCTGATCCAGGAATGGCAACTGCCCGACGGGCGCGAAGTCGTCATCCGCCCGATCCGCCCGGAAGATGCCGAAGCGGAACAGGAATTCGTGAAGAACCTTTCCGACGAAAGCAAGTATTCCCGCTTCATGGACACCATCCGCGAACTGACGCAGCCGATGCTGGTGCGCTTCACGCAGATCGACTACGACCGGGAAATGGCGCTGATCGCGATGCTGAAGGACGATACGGGCAAGCAGACGCAGCTCGGCGTCTCGCGCTACGTCACCAACCCCGACGGCGAGTCGGTGGAATTCGCGCTGGCCATCAGCGACGAATGGCAGAAACACGGCCTGGGCCGCAAACTGATGACCGCGCTGATCGACTGTGCGCGGATGAAGGGATACCGCGCCGTCGTCGGCGACGTGCTGTCGTCCAACACCAAGATGTTCCGCTTGATGACCAGCCTCGGTTTCTCGATCCATCCGCATCCGGAAGACACGGCGGTCAAGCGCGTGGTGAAGCCGTTGCAATAGCCTCCGGCTTTTCGAAAACCCCGCAAAAATCCCCTACGGGTTTTCCCCGTGGGGGATTTTTTTATCGCCATTCCGGGAATATTTTTATGGGATTTTCAGGACGACTCATCCCGCGCGGAATATGGCCCGCGAACAATCGAACGGAAATGCGAGGACAATCGATAAAAACAGAACGAGCAATGGGGCAAAGCAAATCGGCAAAAAAATCCCATTTTATACGCCGCCCATATCTGCGTTCAAAGCAAAAAACGCTTCAGGGATATACGATGGAAAAATTCCAATTAAAATAAAATAAAGTATGATTATTGTAGAGACTTATAAAATCAAATTATTTTCAAATCTAGAAAATTGAAATTGGCAGCCGATCCTTCGCACAGGCCGTAAAACCATGTCTTGAGCGAAAAAAGGCGATTCCGGTTCACACCACCTGCTCATCGTGGAATTTCTGCACAATTTTTCGCATTTCTGCAGACCGCAAAAACCACACCCTTATTTTACTCAAAACGCCCCGTTTCAAATGACAAAAAGGAGCTTTTCATGAAGGAGGATATTCCCATGTTGTAAAAAAACACCGCCGAAAATATTTTCACGCCTTTATTTCCGGCATTAATACCTCCTTTATTCTTGCGGAGCATAATACCCACCGTTTACGCCTTTTGCCGGAAGCGGGAACATTCGCCTCCAAGAGTCCGCAACAACGCCAACCAGGGAGAAGGAAAAATGGGAGACGAAAAAATCTACCGCAGCACCGACGCCAAAGGCCGGGTCACTTACGGCGACCGGCCGCCGATGCCCGAGCCGGGCACGGAAACCTACGTCTACGACCACCGCGCCGTCGAAAAAGCAATCAAGATCGTCCGCCGCAGCGTGCCCAAGTGGCTCGACTACCTGGACTACCTCGATACCCTGCGCCACTACAATTCCTACCAGTTCGAACGCGCGCTGCGCACCCTGAGCACGCTGGATGAAGAAACCTACCGCAAAGTCCTCAACGCCCTGCAGCGCGCCCCCTCCGTGCGGGACGCCCTGGCGCACGCCGTGACCGACGGCATGTCCGGCCCCCGCGGCCGCCAGCCGCCCGGCGCCGTCGTGCGCGGCGCCCGCGAAGGCAAAATCCTGCGGCAGTGGCTCGCCGGCACCGTGCACCACATGTTGAAACGGAGCAATCCTTCGGCGGAACAGCGCGTACTGGCGCGGCAACTCGAAGAACTGCACGGAGCGCAGCACAACGCCCGGGGCGCGGCACGGCAGGGACTCTCCTCGACGCCGTACCACGACAAGGGCCGGGAAATCCTGAAAACCGAAACCCGGCTCAATGAAGCGGGGAACAAGGCGCAACACGGACGGGATATGCGGGCGATAGCGAAAAACGTGAACGCAAGCCGGGCGGCGGCGGTTTCGCGTCTGGGGGGTGTCATTTTGGAATTCGTGATGAAGTTGCTGGATGTCGAGACATGGAATAATGCCCATAGCATTATGCTGGATAAGCTGATACAACGGCTAGTAGATGAAAAAGTGATCACCATTGATGCACAAATGCGGCTTTGGCAGGAAAAAAGACAAGAAAATGGTCCCCGCGTAGTTGCCGAAGTACTCCGATTGATTGCTACCGACATTAAACAAGGAAATGGAAAAGCAGAAGCCATTTCCGACGTATCGGAGTATCTAGAGCGCGCTGGCGGGGTAAATGACAAGTATAAAAATGAAGGGTACTAAGTCATTGATTACTACTAAGGCAATGAAAGGGATGCACCAAATGAATTTACGGCTCTTGTTTCACAGTTGCTTGTACGGATTTCTATTGATTCTGGCAGTGGATGGGGCATCAGCACGCAGTCCGAAGGGCACAGTGCCTGAATATTGCTCTGAAGATCCGGAAGCTCCTCTGATTCCGGAATTGGGCCGCAATCAGCTTCCCCGTCTGAAAAAAATATTACGCGAGCGTGGCGACCCGAACGAATGTTTCTCGGGTATGAGCCCTTTGATGTGGGCAGTCGATACCAATGATCCGGAAATAGTCAGCCAGCTTTTGGACGCAGGCGCGCATCCCGATCGGCCACGACCGGCAGGTGTCACGATGACTCCGCTGGAGAGCGTCATACTTAGGCGGAATTATGGCATTGCCTTGATGTTGCTATCGCGCGGCGCTAAT
Source organism: Rhodocyclaceae bacterium (assembly GCA_031556405.1). Lineage (GTDB taxonomy): Bacteria > Pseudomonadota > Gammaproteobacteria > Burkholderiales > Rhodocyclaceae > WQZF01. The sequence continues at coordinate 30,346 of JAVBTC010000119.1, read as the reverse complement.
CCGCGTGCTGTCAACAGTACCAATGGACAAACTCTGCTGCACGAGTTGGCATTCGGGCCGCATGCCATTACCGACCGCCCCGAAGAACTCGAAATCGCGCAGATTGTGCGAAAAGCGGGGATTTCCGTCAACGCCCGCAATGCCATAGAAATGACACCGTTGTATTTGGCAGCAGAAGGTGCCGACTTGCAACTGACCGCTTGGCTTCTGTATCAAGGCGCAGACTGGACATTGAAAAACGGTAAATACCCGGACGCATTGACCCGGGCACGTGGCGTGCACAGCCGGACGCCCAAAACCGACGGGGATTTCCAAGACAGAGGGCAGGTGGTTCTGATGCTCGAAACCGAACCCCAGGCACGCCTGCTGCGCCAAGGAAAAACCGCCGAATTCGAGCGTGCCTTCAAAAACTGCGTTCCAGAAAAAACATCCCGCCACGCCACCGCGCTGCTGGTGACTGCCGTCGAGTATGGACGCCGGGAAGCAGCGCGCACGCTGATCCGGTGCGGCGGGAAAGCAAACGAAACCGGCTTCATCCTGCACCGCCTGACGGAAAAAGACCGCTTCGGCGAACCGAAGCTCGTCGCCGCACGGATAACGCCCCTGGCGCTGGCAGCGCTCAAGGGCGACGAGGCGATGACGGCGGTGCTGCGTGCTTCCGGAGACAAATGAAGGCCATGTAAAAGCATGTCGACGGAACGAATAATGATTGAGCCATGAAATTCCGATAAAAACGAAAAGGGAAGTGCAAATGAGCCTGCGTTCGTTCTTTCATGGTTGTCTGTATGGATTCCTCTTGATGCTGGCCGTAAATGGAACAGCGGCATTAGCGCGCAGTCCGAAGGCTGCGGTGCCTGAATATTGTCCCGAAGACCCGATGCTCATTCTCACCCCAAGCCAGTACCTTCGCGTCAAACAATCGCTGCTGCGTGAGGGAGGTGATCCGAATCAATGCTTCGCGGAGACGAGCATCTTAGTGTGGGCGATCGCGATGGATGACCAGCAAATGGTGCGCTGGCTTCTGGATGCCGGAGCACATCCCGACCGGCCGAGGTCGCCAGGTTCGACATTGACGCCGTTGATGCTTACTTTTTCCGGGCGAAATTACGATATCGCCCTGTTGCTATTGTCGCGTGGCGCCGATCCACGTGTTATCAACAAAACCGATGGACAAACCCTGCTGCACGAACTGGCATTTGGCCCGCGCGCCATCGCCGATCGCCCCGAAGAACTCGAAATCGCGCAGATCGCGCGCAAGGCAGGCATCTCCGTCAATGCGCGCAACGCCATCGGAATGACACCACTGTATCTGGCGGTGGGCATGGCAGACCATCAGTTGATTTCCTGGCTTTTGCAACATGGCGCGGACTGGACGTTGAAAGACCACAAAAACCGGGATGCCCTGACCCGCGCACGCGTCAGGAGAGACGGCACGCCAAAAAACGACGAGGATTTTCCAGCAAGAGAGCTGACCGCCCTTTTGCTTGAAACCGAACCCTTGGCACGCCTACTGCGCCAAGGAAAAACCGCCGAATTCGAGCGCACCTTCAAAAACTGCATTCCTGAAAAAACTGTCCGCCACGCCACCGTGCTGCTGATGACCGCCGTCGAGTACGGACACCGAGAGGCAGCGCGCACGCTGATCCGGTGCGGCGGGAAAGCGGACGAAACCGGTTTCGTGCTGCACCGCCTGGCAGAAAAAGACCGTTTCGGAGAACCTAAGCTCGTCGCCGCGCGGATGACGCCCTTGGCACTGGCAGCGCTCAAGGGTGACGAAGCGATGGCGGCGGCGCTGAAACGGGCGCAATGACCCAGTACTTGAAAAACGGGAAGGAAATGCGAGTGAACCTGCGGTTGCTGCTCCATGGTTGCCTGTACGGATTCCTGTTGGTGTTGGCCGTGAATGGAACAGCGGCATTAGCGCGCAGTCCGAAGGCTGCGGTGCCTGAATATTGTGCGGAAGACATGAATGCCCCCCTGATTCCTGAATTGGGCCGTGATCAGCTTCTCCGTCTGAAAAAAATATTGCATGGCCATGGAAACCCGAATGAATGTTTCTCAGGCATGAGTCCCTTGATGTGGGCAATCGATGCCAATGACCCGGAAATCGTTCGCCAGTTTTTGGATGCCGGAGCACATCCTGACCGGCCTCGACCAGCATATGTAAATGTGACGCCATTATCGATGGCATTGTCTACTCGAAGTTATGGCATTTCTCTGTTGCTATTGGAGCGAGGAGCCAATGCCCGTCACGTCGACAAACTCGACAAGCAGACTGTTTTACACGAAATGGCATTTGGTCCTCGTAAAATCGCCGATCAACCCGAAGAACTCGAAATCGCGCAGATCGTGCGCAAAGCGGGTATTTCCGTCAATGCGCGCAATGCCATTGGAATGACACCGATATACTTGGCTACAAGCACTGCGGATCAATCTTTGGTGACTTGGCTTCTATATCAGGGTGCTGACCCAAAGCTGAAGGATCATAAAAACAGAGATGCTTTTTCTGCGGCACACGACAGGGAAGGTGAATCCGCCGCAGATATCCGGAAAAAGGAGCAAATTCTCCTCATGCTCGAAACCGAACCCTTGGCACGCCTGCTGCGCCAAGGCAAAACCGCCGAATTCGAGCGATCCTTCAAACGCTGTGCGCCTGAAAAAACGGCCCGCCACGCCACCGCACTGCTGATGACCGCTGTCGAATACGGGCAACGAGAAGCGGCGCGCACGCTGATCCGGTGCGGCGGGAAAGCGGATGAAACCGGCTTTGTGCTGCGCCGCCTGGCGGAAAAAGACCGTTTCGGAGAACCAAAACTTGCTGCCGCGCGGATGACGCCTCTGGCGCTGGCGGCGCTCAAAGGCGACGAGGCGATGACAGCGGTGTTACGTGTTTCCGGAGTCAAATGATGGACTTGGGCGCATTGAGCCATGAAATTCCGGCAAAAATGAGCCTATCTTCGCTGCTTCATGTTTGTCTGTGCGGATTTCTTCTGGCACTGGCCATGAATGGAACAGAAGCATCGGCGCGGACACCAAAGGCCGACGTACCTGAATATTGCCCCGAAGACCCGGCTTCAAATTTCTCCCCTGTGCCAATTCGCACTCAACGTCTTCAGATCGAACAATTGCTACGTGAAGGCGGCAATCCCAACCAGTGTTTCGCGGAAACAAGTGCTCTGATGCGCGCAGCCGATATGGACGATCTGAAAACCGTCCGCAGACTTTTGGATGCCGGAGCGCATCCTGATCGACCGAAATCGCCGGGTTCAACACTGACGCCATTGATGCTTGTCGTTGGCGGGCGAGGTTATGACATAGCCTTGTTGTTGCTTTCACGCGGTGCCGATCCGCGCGCCATCGACAAGACTAATGGACAAACCCTGCTGCACGAATTGGCATTTGGTCCACGTGCCATCGCGGACCGGTCCGAAGAACTCGAAATCGCACAGATCGTGCGCAAGGCAGGTATTTCCGTCAATGCGCGCAACGCCATCAGAATGACGCCGATATACCTGGCCGTGAGGAATGTGGACCAATCTCTGGTGGCTTGGCTTCTCTACCAAGGTGCGGACCCGAAGCTGAAGGATCATGAAGGCAGAGATGCTTTTTCCGCGGCACGCGACAGGGAAGGTGAATCCGCCACAGATATCCGGAAAAAGGAGCAGATTCTCCTGATGCTCGAAACCGAACCTCTGGCACGCCTGCTGCGTCAGGGAAAAACCGCCGAATTCGGGCGCGCCTTCAAACACTGTGCGCCTGAAAAAACGGCCCACCACACACCGCGCTGCTGATGAGCGCTGTCGAATACGGGCAACGAGAGGCAGCGCGCACGCTGATCCGGTGCGGTGGAAAAGCGGATAAAACCGGCTTCGTACTGCACCGCCTGACGGAAAAAGACCGTTTCGGCGAGCCGAAGTTCACCGCCGCGCGGATGACGCCCCTGGCGCTGGCAGCGCTCAAGGGCGATGAAGCGATGACGACGGCGCTACGCGCATCCGGAACCGACTGAAAGACATAGCCGTGCCGCACGCCTCCCGGCTTTTCGTAACCACCGCAAAATTTGTTTTGGAATTTTCTATTTATTAAAATTAATTTATCCATAAATTCAGCTACGCACATCAATTAAAATTTAATTTATATTTATAAATAACGTATCTTACGCTCATGACCCATCGGTTCCGGAGCGAATAGTCATCCGCTCCGGATGCTGCCCATGATTCAGCAGCCTTGCGATTGATCGATCAACAGCCGCTGAAATCGTCCCTTCCCGGCGGGATTCCAAATCCAGTAGCGGGTAAAGTCGTTGTTATAGTGCGGCTGGAATGAAATCCGGATCGCCGGTTCGCCGTTCAAAAGGGCCACCTGGATTCCGATTCCGCCGCCATCGAGTGGCGGTGCCTGCATCAATACCTGGCTCCCATCGCGAAAATGAACCCTGACCAGAACCGGGCCTTCCCATGAAAAATTTTCGCTCCGGGAAGAATGGGAAAAATTTCCGGAAGCTTCGGCGCGGGGCAGATATTCGAAGGTAAAACGAATGCGCTCGCCATCGACGGCCAGGCTGCGGTCGGCCAGGAGTTTCGGCAGTTTCGTCTTGGCGGCTTCGTCCAGCATCCGGTTCCAGTCTTCGTCGGAAAAAGCGAAACCCGCCTTTTCAAAATCTCCCCGAGGCATCGGAACGCGCTGATCCACATGCCGGAATACGCTGAACGATTCTTCGATACCCGAGGAAAAGGCCCGGTAGGGATGGTCCGGATCTTCATAAACGGAACCCGACAGGTTTTCCACCGCAAAAACGTAATCGACCTCGCCGGTGATCCAGACGCGCTTCAGCAGTACATCCGGTTTCGCGTCACCATCCAGATCGCCAAGCCACAGGAGTTCCTGACGCGCGAAAGCCATTTCCGTCGCGGGCGGGACGAGTACGCGCCGCTCTCCTTTCGAGTTGCTGGCGACCAGTGTGATCGATCCGGCAAGCAGAATGCCGTCGGGTCTTTTTTCGTGGAGCGTGAAGACGGTCCAGGTTTCCGCGCCGAGAGAAATGGTTTGTTCCCAATCCGTGCGCAGGATTTGACCGGAATTCAGCAGCGAAGGATATTGTCCCGGCTTGAAACGGCGCTTGTCGGAAGTGCTGAAAGCAAAAAGGCTGCCTTCGGGAAGTGCGAGCGCGGGAGAGCCCCGTTTGGAGAAATCGGCCACGACCCCGGCGAATTCCTCGGAATTCTTTCCTTCCACGTACAACCAATCCGAAGGCCTCGTTTGCCGGACCCTATCGATCTTCAGGCTTTCGTCATTAATAGAAACCGAGTACCAGAAATTTTTTTCCAGATATTCAGGAGGAACGGCAGTCGTTGCCTCCTCGTATGCCAGGGGCTGTCCGGGCAGGCTGAACGACATCGTTGCCGATTCGTCATTACCGGGCCAGGCGGAAAGACTGGCGAGCAACAGGAAGATGAAAACGAACGGACGGTTTGACATGTGTTTCTCCTCACACCCTGATTGAATGTGCTGTAAATCTTTTCCCCACAAGCGGAAGGCTTGAGCGGCGTGCCGGGCACCCAGCCCGCAATCGGCGCGGCATCATGGATATCTCATGAGGTCGTCGGGAACGGCATATTCCCTGCCGTCGAACCGCAATACGACATCGCGGCGCGATACGGTCGGCGCGGCTGCCGTGCCCCGTTTTTCCTTGGATGCATCGGGAAACGTCTGCACTGCTTCATGAACGACGATATCGGCATAATTGCTGCCGACAGGTTTTTTCATGGAGAGGGTACGTATCGTGACGACATTTTCTTCGCGCTTTTGCATCACGATGTGCCGCAACACGGGTACAAGCTGCGCTTCTTTGTGAATGAACAAGGTCAGCAGGGTAAAGCTATCCTTGCCGCCTTTCGCGTAAAAAAAGCTGCGCACGCCGAATGCGCGTGTATCCGCGCGTAACAGATAAGGCGCCGTATCGATGTCCAGCCCATTCAGCCTGTCATCCCTGAACTCGTTCGGTTCGGAATAGGTTCCCAGAATATCGCCGCCATTCAAGTTGACCAGAAACACATCGAGGCCCTTTTTAAAACCCTTTTCCGCATGGGCCTGATCATTGCCGCCGGTCGGGTACTGCAAAGCGACGACCCCCTGTTTTTTCGCATAGGGCAGCGGCTTGCACATCCGGTTTTCGGAAGCGCCGGTGTAATGCCCGGATGACTGGGCGGCATTCTCGAGTTCTTCTTCACAGTAGGATTCTTGCCGGAACTGCTGCGTTTCCATGCGCTTCCACTTGCCGCCAATCCACTTTTCATCATAAAGATAGGTGTAGCGTGGATCCGTGGCCGCGTCGTTGACCGAGCGCGAGACGGGCACGGGGATGTCGTTGACAACCTTATAAACCGTCCTTTCGTGATAGCAGCAACCACTTTTCGCGAGTGTGGCGATCCGTTTCTTATCGTTGTCGACCTCGAAAAATCCGAGCGTATCTTCGATCAGATTGCTCATTTTCCCATTGTATTTAAACGATCCGGACCTTTTTGAAAAAAGGTAAACGTCATAACTCGGGCCGCCATACGAACCGTGGTTTCCATTCTGGACGGCAAAATCCTCTTCGCCATCAAAATTGAAATCCCCGACGTTGATGACTCCCTGGTAATCGTAAAGCGCGGCCGAATTCGTCAGCGGAGCATTGCTGCGTGAAAAACTGAAAAAAACGTTTTGCATGGGGATCGCTTGTAGCGGGCGGTTTTCTCCTTTCCGGAAAACCCATACCACCGCCGGGCTTGCACATGAAGAATAATCCTCTTTTTCATTCCTTTCGCATGGGTGAAACGTCTGAATGACAAAATCGTATTTTCTGGCGATGTGTTTCAGTTCGTACCGCGAACCGGAGTCCTTGCTTCCTCCCGTCTTGATACTTTCCACCATGGCGGAAAACAGCCGAATCCGCTGTTGATAAACATCGATGAGACAGGGTTCGAGTGGCGATTTTTCCCAAAGACACGATTCTCTTGGGTTCGCCTCGCGATAAAAACCATCCTTCATCCAATCGCGCTGTGATTTCCTGATCGCCCCGCCGTCATCCCCGACGGCGGCAAGCAATTCCTTGTAAACCGCCGTGAGACGGCTATCCAGGCCGGACAGTTCTTCATTTCGACAAATTGCCTGTTCAATTTCCGACTCGGCGCGGCGGCAGTCAAAACCTGCCGCCACCGCAGATACGGGTGCTGCAATGAATCCCGTCAGTAAAAACAATCGCAGCCGCTTGTTCAGATTCATGTTTCTTTCTCCCTGATTTTTCACCGGCACACAGCAATATCGTTGCCATGAAAATACCTTCGATCAGCGCAGCGCCACCGTGCCGCCCTTCCACAGCGGATCCTGCCAGCGATAGAACAGCGACAGGTTGCTCGCCTTGTCGGCCCATTTCTCGACGGACAGCGTGTTCTGGCTCCACAGTTCGAAACGCTTCTTGTAGCGCCCTTCCTCCGCGATTTCCCTGGCGGCGAGCAGTTGTTTGTTCCCCGGCACCCAGCCGGCGAATTCGACGTAGCCGAGTTCGGGGTTGCCAGTGGACGGCGGCTGCACGTCGAGCTGCCAGCCACCGTTACCGTTACCGCTCTCGCCTTGCCGGAACACCCACAGTTCGCGCCAGCTATCCAGCGGCTGCACGGCAAGCGCCATCGCCTTGCCGTCGCGGCTCACGGAAAGCGACGCGGGCCAGACGACGCTGTAGGTGCAGCGGGTAAACAGCGGCTCCTTGACGGAATGCTGCTCATCGACAATATGCACGCAGGTCTCGCCCGGCTGGCCGGCGGTCAGCGCAATGCCGGGTCTGCCCTTGACGGCCTTGGCGACGGTCTGCGGCTGCGCCGCCCAGCGCGAGGCGCCGACGCGGATCGCGGCATCGTCGTACGCGGCGAGGTCGCCATCGACGAGCTCGCTTTTGTTGACCGCGGCGAGTTCGTCGAGCGCGCGCTGCCCCGCCTTGATCGTCGCCGGAGCAGTATCGGGCCGCCGCGCGTATTGATGGGCAAGACTGGCCCAGACGCCGGCCTTGCGCATTTTCAGACGGTTCTTCAGATGTTCCGGCAGGCCTTCCCTGGCGGCGGCATCACTGGCGCGATCCAGGATTTCGCCGCGCCAGAGATCGTGCTCGAAACGTTCCGTGGGCGAGAGCGTCGATTTGACACAGTCGTGCCGGGTCAGCGACAGCGCCGCGCGCGCTTTCTGTTCCGCGGTCGCGGGTAGCGCGAGCACGCGGCGGTACGCTTCGCCGTCGTAGCAAAGGGTGATTTTTTCGTTGCGCTCGACGCTGTAGGTGGCAACGCCGTAGGTCGCGGCGACTTCGAGATGCTCCGCCGCCGTTTTCGCCGCATTCTCACTCCCTTTGCCGGACAGGCGGGAGGCGCGCCACGCCAGCCGGTCGGACATCCTGCCCAGCGCGTCGAAGATTTCGGCGTCGATCGCCTCTGCCGGCGCGGACTTGAGATACGCGGCGGCGTGGCCGATGCCGAGCGATTCGGCGCCGGGCGTGTCTTTCAGGAAGTTGACGATCGCCTTCAACTGCGGCGCTTCCTCGGGTTTCAGCGTATATCCGCGCGCCTGCGTGACACGGATGTACCCGGCGCGTTCGCGCCGGTGGTCGTACACTTGCAGGTAATCGCCCTTGACGCCGCGCACTTCCAGATTGTCGCCCTGCCACAGCGTGGCATGCCGGGCGGCGGTTTCGGTCGGCGCGGCGCGCAGCGGGATCTGGTCCTGGGTGACGATGGCGAGGCTGAACAGGATTTCGATCACGATCATTCCTCCCCGGTGCTCTCAAAAACGGCGCGTTGCGTCGCGGCTTCGGACGATGCCGCCGGAGCGGGCAGGCGGCCGATCAGGTTTTCGCCAATAAAACCACCGTTGGTAGAAGGAGGCACAACGATGACGGAAATCTTGTCCGAGAGCTTGTCAGCAAGGGTTTTCTGGATCAGGAGCGGGCTTTGCGTCAGGATCGCGCCATCACGCGCCAGTTGTTCGCTGCTGACTTTGCCGAGCCGGTCTTGCCGGTAAATTTCGGCATCGGCCAGTTTTTTGCGCGAATCGGCCTCGGCTTCGGCCTCGATGCGCCGCGCCTGAGCGTCCGCCTCGGCACGTTTCAGGCGAGCGGCCTTATCGGCTTCCGCTTCCAACGTGCGTTGCTGAATCTGCTTTTCCTTGAACGGCAGAATATGTTTCATTGCCTCGGCTTGCGCCTTGGCGGCGATGATCTGTTCCTCGCTGGCAGCCTCGGCGATTTTCTCCCGCCGCACTTTTTCGGCCTGGGCTTCCAGTTCGGTCTCCCGGATACGCTTATCTTTCAATTCCAGCGTATAGCGCATCTGCTCGGTTTCCAAACCCATCGCCAGCAGTTTCTCCATGCCCGCTTTGTAATCGGCCGGCAAATCGATTTTGCCGATGGTCAGAAGTTTCAGCCTGATGCCATTGCCCACCAGGCGGGTGTTCAGTTCTTGCGCAATATGGGTATGAATTTCCTGGCGCTTGGTGGAAAAAATCTCGCGAACGGTATAACGGGAAAAAGTCCGGTAGAGCACCTCCCGGATAATCGGCTCGGCCACTTCGCCGCTGATATCTTCGGGCAGGGCCTGCGCCATAGTCGGAATTTTGTCCGGATCGAGGGTATAGCGCACCGTGATGTCGGCGCCGATCGAAAGCCCTTCGACCGACTGAAATGAATCGGAAGGATGATAAATCCGGTCGCGCAGTGAAATGTTCCGCATTTCATGCAAACCGGGGATCACCAATACCGATCCCTCCCGGAAACGGCTGGTTTCTCCGGTCCATTGATTGATGCGCAGTCCTATTTCATCCTGTTCGACCTTTTGCCAGGGGGGGTGTTGATATAGCGCATACCCGCCGATCGCCACAATACCCAGGACGATCAGGCCGCGCCGAAACGCGTAGAGATGGGAAAAAAGAATGTTCGTGTCTTCTTTCAGCGTTTCGCCCCATTTTCCCTTTGCACTGGTTTCTTCCGTGACAAAGTCGTTTTCGTTGTTACCCAACATGATGTATCCCTCCCGAAGAATCGCTCATCCGAATCGGATGGTCTGGTCGGTACTATTCGAAGCCATCCGCGCTTATGGCGCCGCAGAGTTGCATCCGTGCCGCCATGTCGGGAATCATGCCGCGGACGGTGCGGAGCATTCCATGCCGTCGCCGTGCCAGTGTGGTAAGGAAAAAAACCGGCCCTACATATCCGTTCCGGATTCCTCGGCCTTGTGAACGAATCTTCACGACCTGTGACGGGAGGATGGAAAAAGACGATACTGTCGTTCTTTTCCAGCACCGAAAAACGGGCCATGTACAAGGTTGCAATCATTGAAGACGACCTTCCGACGAGCAACCAGTTCAAGGAATGGGCGCTCTCGGCGGATTCCGGCATTCAGGTGGCGCAGTGGTTCACCCGCGACGACGCGGAGGCCGCGATCGCACGCGAGGACTACGACCTTGTCATTCTCGATATCGAACTGGGGCGCGAGCGCCATGCCGGCGTGGCGATCATCAACGCGATCAACAAGAGCGGACGCGGCACGCCGGTGCTGGTTGTTTCGGCGATGCCGGCGGCAATCTACCGCAGCATCATGAAGGCGCTGGATGCCTGGGATTACCTGCAAAAGACCGCGTTCGAGGAAACCGATTTCATCGACACTTTCCTGGACATGCTGCGCGCCGCCAAGGCCCGGCGCGCCATGGCGCCATCGTCGCCGGAGGCTGTTGGCGATGACGAACTTTCCATCGATCCGCTGCGCCAGAGCGCGCCGTTCTGGCGCGGCAAGAGAGTCAACGTGCCGCTCACCGCGCAGCGCATCCTCGCCGTGCTGTATCAGCGGCGCGGCGACGTCGTTTCCTACGACGATCTTTTCGCCGCCGTCAAAAGCGGGCGCAACCGCGAAAACATCCGCAAGCACATCAGCACCATCCGCGAAGCGTTCCGCGAACTGGACGAAAATTTCGACTGCATCGAAAACGTGCCGATGCGCGGATTCCGGTGGATGAGGAAATGACGGGAAATGACAGAAATGACCGGCGCGATGAAACGAAGCAAATAAGGCGTCAGCCCTCACGTAAAACGTAAGCCACGAACCGCAAACCGCGAACCGCAATCGCCCACAATAGTCCGCGATGAAAAAATTCCTTCTCTGGCTGGCCTCCTTCCGGCTGCGCATCCTTTTCCGCTCCGCGTTCCTGCTGCTGGCCCTGTCGGTTGTCGCGCTGGCGGTCACGGTGTTGCAGGAAGAAAAACAGCGCAGTTACAAAAACTACCAGACCAGCCTTTCGAAGACGAAAGAGCAGATCGCCGCGCGCCTGCGCCACCCTTCCGGCCAACTGGCGCTCCTGAATCCGCCGCGCGGGCTGAAAGGGATTCAGGGCGAAGGCGGAACCTTGCATCCGGTGCTGCTGCCGTTCTCGGCAATCGATTTCGACGACCAGAACAAGGCCCGCCACGCGGTGGAGATGGCCGACTGCCTGATCCAGTACAAGCGCCACGGCAGCCTGTGCGTGGCGATCGGCAACAATCCGTGGATCGGCGGTTTCATCTACGCGGCGGGAACCTTCGCCAGCGGCACGCTGACGCCGCACGAAATCGGCGACAAATTTCTCGACGGCGCGCACCGCATGCGCGCCACCGTCAGCCTGCGCGGCGAAACCTACCGCTGGCTGGCTCCGTTCGAAGCGCTTCCGGCGCGGCGCAGCGCGGAGATGGAGGGGCTGCGCGGACGCTTCACCGGTTATGTCGAACTGAACGACCGGGACTACACCGGCGAAATGCCGGTCAAGGATTTCCGCGGCTGGATCTGGCAAAGCGCGCAGTGCCTGGAAATGGAAAAAAATGCGGAACGAACCGGCGCTGCCCCGGAACCGAAACCGGCGCGGGAAGGTTCGGAAGATTGTGCGAAAAAATCGTTTTTCTCGCTGCGCCTGCCGGTCGACATCCTGATCGCCGAACTGCTCAGAACGAGGAAAGCCCCCTGGCCGCCGCCGGATCTGGCCGATATCCACGTGCATATCGAAGTGCTGCCGCCCGGCGACGGCCCGGCGCTGTTCGACAGCGAAGAAGCGGGCGCGGTGGCGCCGTTCTCGCTCGACGATCTCGGCGCGCTGCTCATGCCGGGCGAAATCCTCACCATCCGCAAGGAAGGCACGGAGCGCGAACTGGCGCGGATCAGGGGCAAGGACGAAATCGAGGAACAGACTTCGCCGCTCCTGGCGCGCCTGATTCGCCGCCTGCCGGTCGAAAGCTACGACGCGCCCGTGGACCTCGTCGACACGGTGGCAACACCGACGGGAAATTATTCCGTACTGCTGCACGGAGATGCCGGCAGCGTCGTCGACAAAACCCTGAGCGCCACCGCCACCCGCGTTTCCTGGTTCGTGATCGCCATGCTGGTGGCGATCTCGCTCGCCTGGCTGGTGATCGAAATCGGCATCGTGCGGCGCATCGCGCTCCTGACGCGGCGTTCCCGCCAGTTGTCGAAATCGGTCAGGGGAACGGACGGTTTGCTGTCCTCCGACATTTCCAACCTCGGCGACCTGCGCGGCAACGACGAACTGGGCATTCTCGCCAACTGCCTCAACGACCTGCTGCGCCGGGTCAAGGAAGACGCCGGGCGGGAGAAAATCCGCGCCGAGCAGGAAAAGGACCAGTGGCACGCCGTCGGCCACGAAATCATGTCGCCGCTGCAATCGCTGCTCGCGCTCCACGGCAGTTCGGACGACCCCAGCTACCGCTACATCGCCCGCATGCAGCAGGCCGTGCGCGTGCTTTACGGCCACGCCAGTCCGAGCGAGGCATTCCAGTCCTCGACGCTGGCGGTGGCGACGCTGGATATCGACGCTTTCCTGGAAAACGTCGCCGCCAACGCGACGCACATCGGCATCGAGAACGTCGTCTACGATCCGGCTCCCGCGCCGGTGTGGGTGTATGCCGACGAATACTCGCTGGAGGATGTCGTCAGCCACCTGCTCAAGAACGCCGACCGCTACCGCAGGGCCGGTACGCCGATCACGCTGAAACTGGAAATGGACGAAAAGACGGACGCGGCGCCGCTCACGGTGGTCGTCCACAACGTCGGCCTGCGCCTCTCGCCCGAGTGGATGGAGCGGATTTTCGAATACGGCGTCTCCGACCCACAGGAAGCCTCCGCCCGCGGCAATCGTGGCCAGGGCCTGTTCGTCGCGAAAACCTACATGGCGAAGATGGGCGGCACGATCGGCGTGCGCAACGAGAGCGACGGGGTGAGTTTCCTGCTCGGATTACAGCGGGCGGGACGGGACGGGATGCGGGGAGGGAAAACAGGTAAATCGTGACGCGCCCGCCCGGATAAAGCCCAGAGTCCAGAGCCCAGATAAAGCTCAGAGCCAAAACACAGCCTTTTGGATTTACCGCAACAGAAAATTTTCTAAATTAGAAAATATTGGATTCATACATGTAGCTAATTTTAAGCAAAAATTACTACATATATTTAGAATATCCTTCTTATTCCAATCCCGCCAAAATCTCCCGCAGCACCGTGACCATCCGGCGGCATTCCTCGTCGCTGCCGATACTGATGCGCAGGAACTGTTCGATGCGCGGCTGCTTGAAGTGACGCACAACGATGTTGCGTGCGCGCAGCGCGGCAAACAGCGTTTGCGCATCGTGCCGGGGATGGCGGGCGAAGATGAAATTGGCCGCCGAGGGCAATACCTCGAAGTCCAGCGTTTCCAGTTCGGCGCCGAGCCGCGCGCGCGTCTCCATCACCGCCTGCCGCATGCGCCCGAAATAGCCTTCGTCGGCAACCGCCGCCACCGCTCCGGCGAGCGCGACGCGGTCGAGCGGGTAGGAGTTGAAGCTGTTCTTGACCCGCTCCAGCCCGGCAATCAATTCCACGTCGCCAATGGCGAAACCGACGCGCAGTCCGGCCAGCGCGCGGCTTTTCGACAATGTCTGCACCACCAGCAGATTGGGATAGCGGTTGACCAGCGCCACCGCGGTGGGAATCGAGGCGGCGCTTTTCTCGTCGCCGGCGAAGTCGATGTATGCCTCGTCGACGACGACGACGGTTTCCGGATTGGCGGCGACGATCCGCTCCACGTCGGAGAGCGGCAGAAGACATCCCGTCGGCGCATTCGGATTGGGAAAAAGGATGGCGCCGGGAGCGTCGGCGGCGTTCTCGAAAAGATAATCCTCGACGCGCAATTCGAAACGCTCGGAAAGCGCCGGCGTGCGGCAGGGAACTTCGTACAGGCGGCAATAGGACGGATAGAAACTGTAGGTCACGTCGGGAAACAGGAGCGGCATTGGCTGGCCGTCGCGTTCGCGCCGGAACAGCGCCTGGAAGGTGTGCGCCAGTACTTCGTCGGAACCGTTGCCGAGAAAGATCTGCTCCGGCGCGATGTCGTGGGCGGCAAAATGCCGTACCAGCGCCGTCTTGAGCTGCATGCCTTCGGGATCGGGGTAGCGGCGCAGATCGTCGCCCACCGCCGTCCGCATCGCCGCCAGCGCGCGCGGACTCGGGGGATAGGGATTCTCGTTGGTATTGAGTTTGACCAGGTCGGCAAGCTGCGGCTGCTCGCCGGGGATATAAGGCGTCAGGTCGCGGACGACTCGGCTCCAGTATTTGCTCATCATCAAGAATGAAAATGAAAAAAAGATGGTAGCACGGGGACTGCTCATGGGGTTTGCCTGGAGATTCCCCGGATTGCCTTTTTATCCGCCCGCATTTTTTCTCTTCCTCGCGCACGAAAACATGCCGCGCTGTTGGCTCGCTGTCGACTCGCTGTCGGCCCGCTGTCGACCTTATTGCGGCCTTATCGCCGCATATAATTTTTATCTATATTTTTGTAAGAAAAATGTATTTCTCAGAATAAAAACTTTTGCCGAGAATCGCAGTCGTAAAAATGAACCGGCTGCAACCACGATGTCTTCGCGGCATGTCATGCCGGATGTCTTTCCGGACATTCATTCCATGCCATGTCCGCGCGGCGGTCGCAGGCAACGAGCCAGTTCATCGTTTTATCCTCATTCCTTTATATCGGTTTTATATCGATTCCTCGCGGCATCTTGTAACATAATGCCGCGAGCTTTTTTTGGCAGTGCTCGCCCCCCCGTTTTTTCAGCTTTCCCGCCCCGTTACAGGAGTTGTCCGTCATGGCAAGAAAAATCGCGCAAAGCGTTACCGAACTGATCGGCAATACGCCCCTGGTCCGACTCAACCGCCTGAGTGCCGGGATCGACGGTGAGGTCGCGCTCAAACTGGAATTCTTCAACCCCGCGCACAGCGTCAAGGACCGGATCGCGGCGTCGATGATCGATGCCGCGATGGCCGCGGGCAAAATCAAGCCGGACACCATCGTGCTCGAACCCACGTCCGGCAATACCGGCATCGGCCTGGCGATGGTCTGCGCCGCGCGCGGGATCAAGGCCTGCTTCGTGATGCCGGAAACGATGAGCCGCGAGCGCCGCCTGCTGCTCAGGGCATACGGCGCCGAACTGGTGCTGACACCCGGCCCCGAAGGCATGGGCGGCGCCATCGCCCGCGCCGAGGCAATGGCCGCGGCCGATCCGCGCTATTTCATTCCGCAGCAATTCGAGAATCCGGCCAATCCGGATATCCACCGCCGTACCACGGCGGAGGAAATCTGGCGCGATACGGACGGACAAGTCGATATTTTCGTTTCCGGCGTCGGCACCGGCGGCACCCTCACCGGTGTCGGCGAAGTGCTGAAGGAAAGGAAACCGGGCGTCAAGATCATCGCCGTCGAACCGGACGCTTCCCCGGTGCTTTCCGGCGGCGCCAAGGGACCGCACCCGATTCAGGGGATCGGCGCCGGATTCGTGCCGAAAATTCTGAATACCAGGTTGTACGATGAAGTCGTTCGCGTCAGGAACGAGGACGCCTTCACGCTCGCGCGCCGCGCCGCGGCCGAGGAAGGCCTGCTGGTCGGCATTTCGTCCGGCGCCGCGTTGTGGGCCGGACTCGAAGTCGCCGGACGGCCGGAGAACAAAGGCAAACTCTCCGTCATCATCATCCCCTCGTTCGGCGAACGCTATCTTTCCACGGCGCTCTACTCGCACCTCGAAGTGTGACCCGGCGAATGGACCGGAGGATGGACCGGCATCCACACGCATTTTTCGATACGCCGGGAAAGAATCCGCAGCGCAGGCAAGACAACATCGCTTGCCTGCGCCGCGGATTTTTCTAAATATATATTTTAATTTCAGCGCATAACCAGCTACGAATATCAAATGATATTCATGTTTACTCAGAAAAACAGCCACGACAGAACCGATGAAACCCTACGATTTCACTCAACCGCCGCAACGTCGCGGCGGCGATTCGCTGAAATGGAACAAGTACGCCGGACGCGACATCCTGCCGCTGTGGGTCGCGGACATGGATTTCGCCGCGCCGCCCGCCGTGCGGGAAGCTCTCACCGGACGCGTAGACGACGGCGTATACGGCTACGGCACCGTGCCGGCCGGACTGAACGAAACCATCTGCGCACATCTGGCACACGAATACGACTGGCACGTCGAACCCGGATGGCTCGTCTGGCTGCCCGGCCTGGTCGTTGGCCTGAATCTCGCCTGCCGCGCCGTTTCCGGCAGCGTTGCCACCGCCACGCCGGTATATCCGCCATTCCTGTCGGCACCGTCGTTCTCCAGCCGAAAACGTCATACCGTGCCGCTCGTGCTCGAAGGCGGACGCTGGCGCTGGGATTTCGCCGCCTTCGCCGCCGCGCTCGACGCGCTTGCCGACGACAGCCTACTGCTGCTCTGCCACCCGCACAATCCCGTCGGCCGCGCCTGGGAAGAGGAAGAACTGCGGCGTGTTGGCGCGCTGTGCCTGGAACGCGGCGTCACGGTCTGCTCCGACGAGATCCATTGCGGCCTCATCCTCGACGAAGGCCGCAAGCACCGTCCATTCGCCGCGCTCGACGACGAATTCGCGCGCCATACAATAACCCTGATGGCACCGTCCAAGACCTACAACATTCCCGGTCTCGGCTGCGCCTTCGCCGTCATTTCCAACCCGGAACTGCGCCACCGCTTTCAGAGCGTCATGCGCGGCATCGTTCCCGACGTCAACATTTTTGGCTTCGCCGCCTGCGCCGCCGCGCTGGAACACAGTGAGGACTGGCACCGCGACCTGCTCGCGACCCTGCGCGGCAACCGCGACCGCGTGCTGGAAGAAATCGGGAACATGCCGTTCCTGGCGACGACCCCGGTCGAAGCCACCTATCTCGCCTGGATCGACGCCCGCCCGCTGGCGGAACGCCTCGAACGGAAATACGGCGCCGCCTCGCCGTTGGCGAATCCGGCGCACTTCTTCGAGGAACATGGCGTCGGCCTCTCCGACGGCGCCGCGTTCGCCCCGGAAACCACGCTAGGTAACGATGGAAAAAACTGGCTGCGCCTCAATTTCGGCTGTCCGCGCGTCACGCTGGAAGCGGCGCTGGAACGGATGCGGAAGGCGTTGGCAACGGTGTGAATCCGGGCATGTGAGTCCGGACTCCGGACGTTTTCGCCTCCACCGCCTCAGCACCGACTGAGCACCGGCTTAGCGCCGCCAGCGTAGCGTCTCCTCCTCCGTCACCACGGCATCGAGCCGCTCGTCGTGCACCTGCGGCCGGATCGACGCCACCCGTTGAAATCCAAACCCGACCCCGATCGCCAGTGGGCGCGGGGTAAGCGCCGCCAGCGTACGGTCGAACAGCCCGCCGCCGTAGCCGAGGCGATAACCGGCAGCGTCAAAGGCGACAACCGGCGCGATCACCGCTTGCGGCACCAGGAAAGCGCCTTCGTCCGGGCCGGGAATGCCGTAGCGATCCTCCCGCAGCATCTGCCCCGGCCGCCAGGCGCGGAACACCAGCGGCTCGTCCGCGCCGACGACCACCGGCAGCGCGGCCCGCGCGCCCGCCGCGTGCCACTCCACCATCAGCGGACGCAGGTCCGGCTCGTTCTTCACCGGCCAGCAGAACGCGACAGCGGCATGCGCCAGTTCCGGGAATTCCGCCGCCAGGCGGGCGCGGATCGCCGCCGACAGGTACGCGTATTCCTGTTCCGGCAGCGCCCGGCGGCGCATGAGCAGGGATTGCCGCAGAAACCGGCGGATGTTTTCGTCCCCCGCCGCGCCGGAATGGTCATGACCCTCGATTTTCATAAAAAATGCCCGGAAGCATCAATCACTCGCAATTGAAAATTGGCAATTGCGGAAAATGGCGAATCAATCCGATTAACGCCGCTCTTCAAATACCTCTTCAGTTTTCGACAGATAATCGACATACGTATCGAATACCCACCCTTCATTTTCCGCCTTTTCCCGTTCGGAATCCCAAGGGAAGCGCTTTACCTTGACCTTTATCCATCGCCCTGTTTTTCCCGCCAATACCGTACAGTTCTGCGTGTTGTCGATAACGTGTACCACGGTACCGAAGGGCAAAACGTCGACTTTGCCGCTGGCCTGATCCGGATCGGAACGGAGAGATACTTTGTCGCCAATCAATGTCCCGAACTTCGCCTTATTCTGAACACAAAATCCTCCTCCTGTCGGCATGCAGTTTCCGTTCTTGAAATACTGAAATACCTCGTTGAGCGCCATCAGCTTCTGTGTCGCCTCCACCGGCCCTTTGGGTGGGAAGGGAATCAACATGCATGTCGAACCCGGCATGCATTCAAGAGGATCGCTTATACCATTTACTCCCATGCAACGATCTTCTGCCATGGAGTTATTTTTTGAGCTGGTCGCCGATGCACACCAAGCCATGTCGAATACCAGACGCAATGTGTGAATAATCGATCTGTCGTCGTCTATATCCCACCTGATTCTTTTCCGAAAATCGGCACCATGCCGACAGAGAAACTTTACCGCATCGACCCGGCCATTGATCGCGGCATATAGCAGCGGTGTTCCCTGTGATGCGTTGTATGTATCCGGTTCGAACCCCTCGGAAAGCAGTAACTCCAGGGTTTCCGGACTCACCCCCGCTTCCGCCGCGGCATCGATGGGGCGGCAATAACTGCGTCTCCGGCAATGCTCCAACCAGCCGGAATCCCGAAGGTAACGCAGCAGATCTATATTTTTGGAAGCAATAGCCTCGTACAACAAATAGGTTTCAACACGAGGGTCATACCTGGCGGCATTTCGTTCCGGCTGTGATTCTTTCACCTCGTCGAGCCTGCCATCCTGAAAGGCCCGGACTTCCCGAAGATAATCGTCAAGCTCGGTCGATGCCATGGCTCCGGTTTTGCACTTTCCTTTCCTGAAAAACGCGGCAACCTGAATATTTGCCGCAGTTCCACGCATATGCCGTAGCGGGCTATTCATAATCCCCGTAGAATCTTCCTGGGCGATGCGCGCTTCCAGATCCTGCAATACGGTGGTGCGACTGGCCTCGACGAGAGAACCTTTTTCTTCCCTTTGCAGCACTAACGTCTCAGCCGGATTTGCCCCTTTTTCGCAAAGAAGCTTTACCGCTTCAAAATCAATACTCCACGGCTCCGCTTGTACGGAAGCCACGGACAAAGCCATCCGTGTCGGCGGAAATCCCCTGGAAAGCATGAATTCGAGCATTTTCAGATTTTGACTGAATACCGCTGACAAAATCGGGTCGCATTCCTTGTCCTTACGACAGGCTCTAATCCATCCGCGCTTTTCAAGATATTTGACCAGATCGATATTGCCGGAGCGCACAGCCGCATGAAATGCCTCGGTAAGCAGAGCGCCGGAATAAGATTCAGACTCGGCAGCGAGAATGCGCTTGACCGCGGCAAGATCGCCTTCCTCAAAATACTTCCCGTCGGTTTCCTCCCATGTGGCGCCAGAAACGGAAGCACAAAATGTCCACAATGCGGTCATGAAGACAAAATTCCGTAAGCTCATTTATGGATTCCTTTTTCGCAGGGATGCAATGAAAAAATTCATGGACGTCCCCCGTGTCTTGTACGTATCTTGATGCCAAACACCGCAAACATGCGGTCTTTGATGCAATACGTCAGTAATCGATCTATCGCACATTTCTGGTTTGATTGTCTTTCAAAAACCGCTGCCATACCGGCAGAAATTCTTCTCTGCGATACGTCAAGGTATCCAGTCCGAACCCCTCGGAAACCAGAAACCTCAGCGTTCTGGGATTCATCCCCTTATCTGCCGCGACATCGAGAGGCCGGCAATTGGAACGTGCCCGGCACCGCTCCAGCCAGCCCGAATCCTTGAGATAGAGCAACAGATTTATATTTCTGATATTCCTGGACACAATGGCTTCGTATAACAAATAGGTCTCAATATCAGGCTCATACCGGATGGCATTCCGTCCCGCCTGTAATTCTTTTACCCTGTCGAGCCTGCCGTCCCGAAAGACCCGGACTTCTCGAAAGAAGTCGTCAAACTCGGTCGATGCCATGGCTCCGGTTGTGCACTTCCCTGTTTCAAAAAATGCGGCAATCCGAGCTTCTACCGCAGCCCCACGTGCCTCCAGGAACGGCTCGGGAGGGAGAGGCGGCCCACGATCATGCCAACGGGGAAAACTTTTATTTTTTTTGTAAATCACTATCGATTCAGCCGGATCCGCGCCTTTTTCGCAAAGCAGTTTTATCATTTCAATACGTGCATTGAGCCATTCAATATTACTTGGTCTTGCTTGTGCGGAAACTTGTAACAAAGCCTGCGCTGTCGGCGGAAACGCTTGAGAAAGCACGAATTCAAGCATTTTTCGATTGCCCTCTTTCGCCCCCACTGCCGCTGTCGCCGGGTCGCATTGCTTGTCCTTGCGGCAGGCCCCAAACCATCCGCGTTTTCCAAGATATTCGACAAGGTCGACATTGCCGGATCGCACGGCCGCCAGAAACGCCTTAATGAGCAGATCGCCGGAATAGGATTCGGCGGCGAGAACACGCTTGACCGCGGCGAGGTCGCCGGCCTCAAAATACTCGATTTTCTTCAATACAACGGGGTCCTCCCATGTCACGCCCACCGGCCGAAAGCCAAAAGCGGAAGCGCAAAACGTCCATAGCGCGGTCATCAATAAAAAATGCCGTACGTTCACTTGCAGTTTCCTTTTTTGTGGAGAGGTGATGGAAAAATTCATGGATATTCCGCGTATTTTGCCCGCGCCCCGGATCGGGCGCCGCCGGCATGCGGTCTTCGATGCAATGCGCCAATAATTGCTCTATCGCATATTCTTGATTTGATTGTTTTCCAAAGATCGCTGCCATAGCGGCAGAAGATTTTCTCTGCGATACCTTAATGTATCCAGTCCGAATCCCTCGGAAACCAGAAATTTCAGAATAGTGGGGTTTTTTGGGTCCACCACCCCTGCTTTCGCCGCGGCATCGAGGGGCCGGCAATAGGAAGAACGTCCCCGGCAACGCTCCAGCCAGCCCGAATCCTTGAGATGGTGCAACAGCGTTATATTTCCGGACGCAATGGCTTCATACAAAAAATAGGTTTCAATACTAGGGTCATACCGGGCGTCATTTCGCCCTGCCTGTAATTCGTTTAGCCCGTCGAATTTGCCGCTGGACCGAAAGGCCTGGGCCTTTCGCAGGTAGTCGTCAAACTCGGTCGACGCCATGGCTCCGGGTTTGCACCTCCCTTTTTTAAAAAATGCGGCAATCAGAGCTTCTGCCGCATCCCTGCTTGCATCCATGAGCGGTTGATCCTCACGGAACACAGCATAAGGAGCCATGGAATAGGCCCAGGCGGACCAACTGTTAGCTTCTTTGTAAATCACTATCAATTCAGTCGGATCCGCACCTTTTTCGCAAAGCAGCTTTACTCTTTCAAAACTTGCTCTGGATGCCTCGATATTGAATAACGATATTTGTGCGGAAGCTTGTAACAAAGCCCACTCTGTCGGCGGGAACCCCTGGGAAAACAGGAATTCAAGCATTTTTTTGGTGTCTACCCCGCTTCCTACCACCACTGCCTTCAGAACCGGGTCGCATCCCGTGTCTTTACGGCAGGCTTCAAACCATCCGCGTTTACCAAGATATTCGACCAGGTCGACATTGTTGGAACCCACGGCCGCCAGAAACGCCTCAGTAAGCCAATCGCCGGAAAAAGATTCCGTAGCGAGAACACGCTTGACCGCGGCGAGGTCGCCTTCCTGAAAATACGCGACGGTGTTCCACGGCATAACGCGTCTCGGTGCAACATCCGGCGGCGGCGTTACACCAGAAACGGAAGCGCACAATGTCCATAGCGCAGTTATCCACAAGAAATGCCGTAACTTCATTTGCGGTTTCCTTTGTTACAAGTATGCAATAAGAAAATTCATGATTATTCCGCGTATTCTACATGCCCCCCCAACCAAGGCCAAAGGCGCCGTAACGGCGCGGTTTCCGCCTCTTTGCAGCACCTCCTTTATGCTATCCTCTGACACAGTCGCTATGCGTTTTGTCCGCGTCTTCTCTATCTTTCCGTGCAATTCCCGCCGTTCCTTCCACGCCATCGATCCATGTACCGCTTCTTTCTGACCGCTTTATTGCTTTGTTTGACTTTTTCCGCCACGGCAGCGCCCGATGACGACGAACGTTTTCTCGCCGCGCGCGACGCCGCCCGGATCGGTGACCGGGCGAAACTGAACCTGCTGACGCCGGAACTGCGCGACCATCCCCTGGGCGTTTACGCCGAATACTGGCAACTGCTGCAACGCCTGCAGGACAAAAACGACGATTCCTACGAACGGCCGCTGCGCGACTTCCTGGCGCGGCACGAGGGCGAATACATCGGCGAGAAGCTGCGTGCCGACTGGCTCCTGGCGCTGGGCAAAAAAGGCGACTGGACGACGTTCGCGGGCGAATATCCGAAACTGCGGCAGCCGGATCAGACGCTGCGCTGTTACGCGCTGCAAAGCCGCCGCAGCCAAGGAGACAAAGGCACTGGCGACGAAGTGATGTCCTTGTGGTTTTCGCTGATGGAGCCGCCGGAAGCGTGTTACCCGGTGATCGAAAGCCTGATCTGGGACAAGAAAGTGCTCGCCGGCGAAGTTTGGCAGCGCATCCGCCTGCAATTCGAGGCCAACAAGATCGCCGCCGCGCGTTACACCACGAATTATCTTCCCGCCTCGCAGACGCCGAACACGCGTACGTTCGACGGCGTGATCGAAAAACCCGCGGCCTATCTCGCCAAACAGCCCGCGGGCTGGGAAAAGACCCGGCAGGGGAAGGAACTGGCCGCGCTTGCCATACAACGCATGGCGCGCAACGACCCGCGCGCCGCGGCGAACATGCTCGAATCGCTGCAAATGAAACTGGGCCCGGAAGAACGCGGCTGGGCCTGGAGCCAGATCGCGTGGCAGGGAGCGTTGCGCCACCAGCCCGAAGCGCTGCGCTGGTACCGCAATGCCGCCTCCGCCAATCCTTCCATGGACATGAGCGACAACGTGACGGAATGGAAAGTCCGCGCCGCGCTGCGCGCCGGCGACTGGGAAACGGTGCGCGCGACAACCGAGCGGATGTCGCCGCGGCTGGCCGACAAACCCGACTGGATCTACTGGCAGGGCCGCGCCTGGCAGGCCGGAGGCAAGGATGTGCAGGCGAACGCGCTGTTCGCGCGCATTGCCGGGCAGCCCAATTTCTACGGCAATCTGGCCGACAACGAACTGGGACGGACGATCGCCGTTCCCCCTCGCGCCGCACCGCCGACGCAGGAAGAACTGGCGCGCGTCGGCCGTATTCCCGGCATCTACCGCGGGCTGGCGTTCTTCGCGCTGAATCTGCGCCTGGAAGGCGTGCGTGAATGGAACTGGGCCGTGCGCGACATGAACGACCGTGATCTGCTCGCCGCCGCGGAGCTTGCCCGCACCAGCAACATCTATGACCGGGCCATTTCCACCGCCGACCGCACGACGGTCGAGCACGATTACACGCTGCGCTATCTCGCCCCGTTCCTCGATCAGGTGCGCCCGGCGGCGCAGACGCAGGCGCTCGACAACGCCTGGGTGTACGGCCTGATGCGCCAGGAAAGCCGTTTCGTCACCCAGGCCCGCTCCAGTGCCGGAGCCTCCGGCCTGATGCAACTGATGCCGGCGACGGCGAAATGGGTGGCGAAAAAGGTCGGGCTCAAGGATTATCACCACGGCAGGGTGAACGACACCGACGTCAATCTGCTGCTCGGCACCTCGTATTTGCGCATGGTGCTCGAATCGCTCGATAATCATCCGTTGCTCGCTTCCGCCGCCTACAATGCGGGGCCGGGCCGGGCGCGCAAATGGCGCTCCAGCCAGCCGCAGGAGGGAGCGATCTACGCCGAAACGATTCCGTTCGACGAAACCCGCGATTACGTGAAGAAAGTCATGAGCAACACCACTTATTACGCCGCATTGTTCGATGGCCGGCCGCAGTCGCTGAAGGAACGCCTGGGTACGATCGGCGCCGGCGGGCCGCCGCCCGCCGAAAGCAAGGATCTGCCCTGATGCTGTATTGATCTCGCGCCAATTCCGCACTGATTCCGTTTTAGTCTCGCTTTAGCTTTTATCCCGGTTTTTCATTTTTCGATCTATTTTCGGAGCAAGAACATGACCGCGAAAAAAATCCTGATCCTCGGCGGCAGCGGTTTCGTCGGCACCTGGATCGCCAGCCGTCTGGCCGCCCAGGGCATCGAACTGACGATTCCGACGCGCCGCCGCGAACGCACCAAGCAACTGATCACGCTGCCTACCGTCACCATGCCGCAGGCGAATATCCACGATCCGGAAACACTGGCGCGCCTGATGCGCGGCCAGGACGCCGTGATCAACCTGGTGGGCGTCCTGCACGATCGCGACTCGCGTTATCCGTACGGCAGGGACTTCGCCGCGGCCCACGTCGAACTGCCGCGCAAGATCGTCGCCGCGATGCAGGAAACCGGCGTCTCGCGCCTTCTGCACATGAGCGCGCTGAATGCGAAGAAAGACGGTCCCTCCGAATACCTGCGCTCCAAGAGCGAAGGTCAGGAAATCGTGCTCGCGGCGCGGGACAAACTCGATGTCACCGTCTTCTGCCCGTCGGTCATCTTCGGGCCGGGCGACAAATTTCTGACCACGTTCGCCCGCGCGCTCAAATACACTCCGGTCTTCTTCGTCGGCGGCGTCACCTCGCGCTTCCAGCCGGTTTTCGTCGGCGACATCGCCGATGCCTTCATCGACGCGCTGGACCGTTCCGCCACTCACGGGCAGGTCTACAACCTCACCGGTCCAAAGATCTACACGCTGCGCCGCTTGATCGAGTACGCCGGCAAGCTCAGCGGCCACCCGCGTTCGGTCTATGGCCTCTCGCCCCTGTTCGCCTATCTCCAGGCGGGACTGCTGTGGACCCTGCCCAAGCCGATGATGTCGCCGGACAACCTGCGTTCGATGGAAATCGACAACATCGGCGACGGCACGCATCTCTATCCCGACTGGGAACCGACGGCGCTCGAATCCGTGGCGCCGCAGTATCTGGGAACGGCGGCGCCGAAGGCCCGCCTGAACGTGTTCCGCCTGCACCCGAGGCGCTGAATGCTTACCCTCGTCATCGGCGACAAGAACTTCTCCTCCTGGTCGCTGCGCCCGTGGCTGGCATTGCGCATGGCGGACATCCCCTTCACCGAGCGTTCCGTGCGGCTGCGCCGGCCGCAGACGAAAAACGACATCCTGCGCTATTCGCCCTCGGGCAAAGTGCCGTGTCTGACCGACGGCGAACTGGTCATCTGGGATTCTCTGGCGATCTGCGAATATCTGGCCGAGCGTCATCCGGCGTTATGGCCGGCCAACCCGTCGACGCGGGCCGAGGCGCGTTCCATCAGCGCCGAAATGCACTCCGGTTTCACCGCGCTGCGGCAGCGGACGTCGATGGAAGTGTGCGCCCGGAACCTCAAGGCGGAGGAAAGCCCCGAGCTCGAAGCCGATATCGCGCGCATCATCGCGCTGTGGGAATTCTGCCGCACCCGCTTCGCCGCCGCCGGTCCGTTTCTTTTTGGCGCCTTTTCGATCGCCGACGCGATGTATGCTCCCGTTGTCTGGCGTTTCAACACCTACGATGTCAACCTCCCGCCGGCAAGCCGCGCCTGGTGCGACACCATGCTCGCGCTGCCGCCAATGCAGGATTGGCGCGCGGGCGCCGAGGCGGAATCGGCCGCGCGGAAATGAATGGGGATGATTTTCCGTGCGTGCACACTGCGTTCTGCCCGTACTGTGTTTTTTCATGAATCACATACCAGCGCGGATTTCATCTAACAACGCGTAGGGTGGCGCATTTGCATGGATGGGCGCAGCGTACCCACGCGGAATCCGGGCATCGAAACCTGAAATTCACCTTCATATAACGCCCGTCCGCAGGCACGGCGGGGAGGTCACGACACCTTATGCGCATTTACACCGTCGGCGGCGCCGTCCGCGACGAACTTCTCGGACTGCCGCTCCAGGACCGCGACCACGTCGTCGTCGGCGCGACACCAGAAGAAATGCGCGCGCTCGGATTTCGCCCGGTGGGGCGCAACTTTCCCGTCTTTCTCCATCCGAAGACCCAGGAAGAATATGCACTGGCGCGCACCGAACGCAAAACCGGGCACGGCTACGCCGGTTTCACCGTCCATGCCGCGCCGGAAGTAACGCTGGAAGAAGACCTGGCGCGGCGCGACCTGACGATCAACGCGATGGCCAGGGACGAAAACGGTGCGCTGATCGACCCCTATGGCGGCGCGCGGGATTTGCAGGCGCGCATCCTGCGCCATGTCGGCCCGGCATTCGTCGAGGACCCGGTACGGATTCTGCGCCTGGCGCGGTTCGCCGCGCGCTTTTCCGATTTCACGGTCGCCGCGGAAACTCTGGCACTGGCGCGCCGTATGGTCGACGATGGCGAAGTCGATCACCTCGTCCCGGAACGGGTATGGCAGGAACTCGCGCGCGGACTGATGGAAGCGCGGCCCTCGCGGATGATTTCGGTACTGCGCGAATGCGGCGCGCTCTCGCGCCTGCTGCCGGAAGTCGACCGGCTTTTCGGCGTGCCGCAACGCCCCGACCATCACCCCGAAGTCGACACCGGATTGCATACCCTGATGACGCTCGACACGGCAGCACGGCAAAACACCGCGCTGCCGGTACGTTTCGCCGTGCTCTGCCACGACCTCGGCAAGGCGGATACGCCGCCCGCCGAATGGCCGCGACACCACGGCCACGAAGAAAGAAGCACAGGGCTTACCGACGCAGTGTGCGCTCGCCTCAAGGTACCGGGAGAATGCCGCGACCTGGCGCTGCTCACCGCGCGTTACCACGGCAGGGTCCACCGCGCCGGGGAACTGCGCCCCGCGACACTGGTTTCCCTGCTGGAAGAAACCGACGCGTTGCGCCGCCCGCAACGTTTCGAACAATTGCTGCAAGCGTGCAGTGCCGATTTTTACGGACGCGGAACGAAATCCCCGGAATCCGGCCAAAAGTCAGCGCGTACTTACAACGCACCCGATATTCTGCTGTGTGCCCTTGCGGCGATACGAGGTGTCGACGCCGCTGCCATTGCCCGGAACTGTCCCGTTCCAGCGCAAATCCCCGTCCGGCTGCACGAGGCGCGTGTAGACGCCGTCAAAAAAGCGTTTCCATCTTCGGAAACGTCATGAATTACAATTTACGAGTAGAATTTACAATAAATCATGCAGTTGAAATTAACCAATTATTAATTGATTGCATAGAATTTCATTCTCTCGCCCGGATCGAAACACGATGACCCGCCGCAAAACCGTGCCGCCACCAACAGCTCCGGTCAAATCCACCGGATCCACCAAACCCATTCCGGCGGATTCCTCCGGCACCGCTTCAGAACCTGTCCGACACAATATTTCGGGACTGGAAGTTCTCTCCCGCAAGCCGCCCGGAGCACAGCGAAAAACTCCGTTGCTCTTCGTTCACGGTGCTTTTGCCGGCGCCTGGATCTGGGATGAGCACTTTCTCCCCTGGTTCGCCGAAACCGGCTACGAGGCGCACGCGCTCTCGCTGCGCGGCCACGGCGGCAGCCACAATCCGGGCTCCATCGACTGGTACAGCATGCAGGACTATGTGGACGACCTGGCACGCGTGGCGCTGACCTTCGAGGAGCCGCCGGCACTGATCGGGCACTCCATGGGCGGCTTCGTGGTGCAGAAATTCCTGGAGGAACACGAAGCGCCCGCCGCCGTCCTGATGTGCTCGGTACCGCCGCAGGGATTGGGACTGGCGCAATTCTCGATGCTGCTGGCGCGGCCCTCGCTGCTGACCGAAATCAACCACGTTCTGAGCGGCAGCGACATTTCCCTCGATGCCCTGCGCGAAGCCATGTTCGCCCAGGAAATTTCCCCGACCGACCTGCGGCGCTACAGCCGCCTGCTGCAACACGAATCGCAGCGCGCGATCTGGGATATGTCGCTCTTCAGCCTGCCGCAACTCGTGCACATGGAACGCCCGCCGCTTTTCATCATGGGCGCCGAGCACGACGCGCTGATCCCCGCCTTCGTGGCGCAGACCACGGCCAAAACCTACGGCGAGCCGTGCACCATCCTTCCCGACATGGGGCATGGCCTGATGCTCGAACGCGATTGGCGGAAAGCCGCGCAACTCGTCGCGGACTGGCTGCAAAGCGTGGGAGTCTGAAAAAAAACGGCCCGGAAAATCTTCCCGGGCCAATACCTTGAAGTGGAGGGCTGTCGAAAAAACGGAATCAGCCGAAAACGTCGATCGTCTGCCCCAAATGCGCGGGATTGACCGCCTGTGGCAATGCCTGCAACAGCATCATTACGCTTTCCTGCTGCAAATCCATGCTCTTTTTCAGCACCGCCGTATTGACGGCGGTGGCGGTTTCCGCCTGACTCATCGCCGTGGCAAGTTTTGCAACCGCAGATACATCCATGATGAAGCTCCTTTTACTCCTGCTTCCTCATTATCGGCAGCCACCGGGAAAAATGAAGGGCAGTCCGGCAAAAATGGTGCGCAACCGCACACTGCCGTGAATTTCCATTAAAGCCGGCACGCGCGAAAACTGGTGCGCCCATCGCTGGGCACGCCATCGTCACACGATTTTTCGGGAACGACAAAAAGCGCCGAAAACGGCATTTTCACCGTTTATCGGCTGCCAATAATTTACCTCCGACTACACCTGCCACCTGCGGGATTTACGCCGGTTTAGTCGTCGGCCGCGGCCCTCATTTGGCCTTCATTTGCGTTTTGCAAATATCTGGACGGCGCTCAGGCGAAAAAGTCGACTTTCTGCCCGAGATTCGGCGGGTTGACACGTTGCGGTTGCGGCAAGGGTTCGACCGTCTGAGCCGCCTGCTGCTGCGGCTGTGTGTTCGTTTCCTGAGCGCGCTGTGCCGCTTGCTGAGCTGCCGTATCGTTGGTCTGATAAGGCAACACCGTGGCTATTGCGGCATTCGAGATTGCAGAGATTGCCATGATGCTCTCCTTTTGTTCATCCTCATTATCGCCCGCCATTTGCAAAAGTAAAGGGCGTTTTCCGCATTTCCGCCGCGATTTCAGGCCGGATTTCAGGCCGTTGCGGGAAAAATATCGGGTAAAAGCCCCGCCCGTCCGGGGAAAAATGCGAAATCCTCGGTACGCTTTCAAAGCGCGCCGCACCGGTCCCCGCGTGCGAATCCCAGCAGAGGCGTATCCAGGGGCAATCCCCGTCCGAAGGCGATCACCTTGAAGAGTTCCCCCATTTCGGCGGGAGAAATCAGGCGTTGCGCGACATTCGACAACGGCAGGAAGCGCCGGGCATCTTCCGCCGGCGTGCGCGCCAGAATCTCGGTCAGGCCGCAATTGAGCAGGAAAACCGCCTGTTGCGTATAGCCGAGCAGTTCCAGCCCGGCATCGGTCGCCGCCTCGGCAACCGCGGTGAAATCGACATGCGCGGTAATATCCTGCACGCCCGGCAGAAAAAACGGATCGGTATGGGCGCGGTGCCGGTAATGGCACATCAACGTCCCTTCGCTGCGCTGCGGATGATAAAACTCGCGCCGGGGAAAACCGTAATCGAGCAGCAAAACGGCGCCCTTGCCCAAAATCCCGCCCCAGGTGGCGACCCAGGCCATGGCAGCGAGCCCGATCTCACTCGTGTAGCCCGCCGCAACGCCATCCGTACCATCTGCGCCATCCTCCGCGACGCCAAGAACAGTCCGGGCGCGTTCCAGCAAGGCCCCACTTGCGGGCCGTTCGGCCCAGGCGAAGCACTCCTGCCCGTTCTCCCGAGCAAGCGCCACCCCTTTCTCGTAAATACCGTCCTCACGCCAGACAACCAAATGCACCGGCAAGGCATCGAGCAACTCATTGGCCAGCACCAGGCCGTCGAAACGCGCGGGCAGCGCATCGAGCCAGACGACGCGCGGCAACAGATGCCGCGCCCTGGCCG
>JAVBTC010000174.1:0-5410 GCA_031556405.1 Rhodocyclaceae bacterium | reverse complement strand
GGATGGCGGGCAGCGTGGTGTTCAGGATGGCGACGGCTGCCTGCTGGCGCCTTCGCTGTCGGTTTGATATCGGGTCGAGGACCGGATGCGCCGTTCGCTTGTCACCGCGCTGGGGCTGTCGCTGGCGCTGCACCTTGCGGCATTGCTGGCGCCGGGGCTGCATCTGACGAGAACGGCGCCGCCGGAGCGGCTGTCGATCGACGTCGTGCTCAAGCGGCCGGCGGTACCGAAGGTGCTCCCGCGCCCGCAGGAAGCGCCGCCGCCGCAAGCGCAGCAGGCGCAGAGCAAGACGGCGGAAAAAACGACGGCGCCGCCGCGCAGGATCGCCGCTGCCGAAAGCCGGGAAAAGGTCGCCGTGCCGCCGTCCGAGCTTCCCGCCTTGCCCGATGCGACGGAACAAAAGGAAACGGTGACCGGCGACAAGCAGGGCGACGGTATCACCGAGGAGGCGGAGCATGTGGAAGCCGCCGCCGACGAACCGTTCCGCCTGCCGCCGTCGGGTGCGATCCGCTATACGATTTATTACGGCGACCAGGACGGCCAGATCATCGGACGCACGCGCAGCGAGTGGTCGATTCAGGACGGTACGTACCGCATCTTTTCGTCCGCCGAGACGGCGGGCCTGGCGGCACTCTTCAAGGATCTGCGGATCGAACAGGAAAGCGTCGGTGTCATCGCGCCGGAAGGATTGCGGCCGCAGCGCTTCACGATCCGGCGTAACGGCGAGGACAAGGGGGAAAATGCCTCGTTTGACTGGACGAAAAAAACCGTCCGGGTCGGGCGCGACAATACCGAATCGCCGCTGGTGCCGGGGGCGCAGGATTTATTGTCGTTGCAGTACCAGCTCGGCTGGATTCCCGAAATCATCAAGGGTACCGACCTGCCGGTGGCGACGGGCAAGAAATTCAGGGTATATCGCGTCGAGGCGCTCGGGCAGGAACTGATTCCGACGCCGCTGGGACTTTTACGCACGCTGCACGTGCGCACCGCCGGCGACGACGTGACCGAAATCTGGCTGGCGATCGATCTCCGTCTGCTGCCGGTGAAAATCCGCTTCACCGATCGCGACAAGCGCAGTTTCGAATCGGTGGCCGATGAGGTCACATTCGCCGGCGAGAAAATGTCTCCCGCTTCCGGTTCTGGTTCCGATTCCGCCACATCCGCCACATCTGCTACTCCGCCGCCGGAATTCTTCTCTTCCCAGACCCGGCCGGACAAACCCGCCGGAACGGGAGATGCCGGAGCCTCGGGGCGAATCTTCCGACCGCCCGACAATCTTTATTGATGGAGTCCGCGATGAATCCGATTACACGCGCGGCAACGCATTGCCGTACCCGCATTTGTCTTTGCTTTGTTTCCGCAATGATCCTGTCGTTTTCATTCTCCGCCGTGGCGCAGGAAAGCGAGCGGGGAGATGGGCTGAAAAACGAACTGAGGAGCGAACCGAAAAGCGGACAGAAAAAGGAACAAAAAGAAGAACAAAAGGGCGAACCGGAACGGCAGGAACATGAGCAGGGCGGTCAACGGCCGTCGTCGCATCCGTTGCACCCCCACCATCTGCCGGCACAGGGAAAAATCGAATACACGACCCATTATGGCGGCGAGAACGGTCCGGTGATCGGCAACAGCGAGAACGCATGGACGTTGCGCGCCACTTCGTACCGCATCGTCTCCACCTCGCAGACGGCGGGATTGGCGGCGATGTTCAAGCCCCTGACGGTCGAACAGGTGAGCGAGGGAACGTTGAGCGCGCAGGGACTGCGTCCGGAGCGCTTCAGCATCCGCCACAACGGCGCCGACAAGGGGGAAAACGCCTTGTTCGACTGGAGCCGCAATATCATCCGCGTCGGCCCGGAAAATGGGGAAGAACCACTCGTCGCCGGCGCTCAGGATCTCGTGTCGCTGCAATACCAGCTCGGCTGGATGGAGCACCTCGAAGCGAAGGCGCAAGGATTCGAACTGGCCGTGGCGACGGGGAAAAAATTCAACCGCTACAAGATCGGCATTGCCGGCATCGAATCGACCGATACGCCGATCGGCCGGCTGCGCACCCTGCACGTGCGCGCCGTCGACGACGATACGACGGAACTGTGGCTGGCGCTCGACCGCTACATGCTGCCGGTCAAGGTTCGTTTCATCGACCGCAAGGGAACGCGTTTTGAATCGCTGGCGCGCAAGATCGAATTCTCCGACGCGTCGCCGGAATGATGAACCATTCATGAGCCGCCGTTCCGGAAACCGCCGTTCCAGAAACAACTCCCTCGGAAATAAACCCATGCCTGAAACGATTTTGTCATGCGTCTGACACCTGAGCTCTTCACCCATGCCAAAGCGGTGCTCGCCGCGCTGCTGGAATTTTCGGCACCCGCCGATGCCGTACTGTCGCGCTATTTTCGGGCAAACCATTCATTGGGGCAGCATGACCGTGCTTTCGTCGCCGAAACCTGTTATGCCGTGTTGCGTCACCTGCGCAGCCTGCGGGCTCGGGCCGGCATTGCCGATGCCGGAGGAAATAAGGGCGGATCGGAGCCCCGGCGTCTTTTACTGGCGGCGCTTTTCTGTCATCGCGGCTGGAACCTGGCGCAACTGGAGCCGCTCCTGCGGGGCGGCGAGAAGGGCAAGGAAAAAGAAAAGGAAAAGGACTGGCTGACCGCCGCGCGGGCACCGGAGACTGCGTCATGGTCGGCGGCGCAACGTTGCGACCTGCCTGACTGGCTTTACGATGAATTGTCTTCCGCGTACGGAAACGGGCTCGAAGCGCTCGCCGCCGCGCTCAACCGCCCGGCGCCGCTCGACCTGCGCATCAACCCGTTGCGTCTTTCGCGCGACGAAGCGTTGCGGCAGCTGGCGGCGGCGAACATCGCAGCCACCGCCTGCCCTCATTCGCCGCTGGGCCTTCGGCTCGCCGGAAAACCGGCATTGAACCGCCTGCCGCTGTTTCTCGAAGGCGGCATCGAGGTGCAGGACGAGGGAAGCCAGTTGCTCGGCTTTCTCGTCGCGCCGCGGCGCGGCGAGATGGTTGCCGATTTTTGCGCCGGCGCGGGCGGAAAGACCTTGCTGCTTGGTGCGCTGATGCGTTCGCAAGGGCGGTTGTACGCGTTCGATGTGGCACAGAAGCGGCTCGAACGGCTGAAGCCGCGGCTGGCACGCTCCGGGCTGTCGAACGTGCATCCGATGCTGCTTGCTTCGGAACGGGATGCCAAAATCAAACGGCTGGCCGGGAAGTTCGACCGCGTGCTGGTCGATGCACCCTGTTCCGGCCTCGGAACCCTGCGGCGCAACCCCGACCTGATATGGCGGCAAGGTCCCGGCGATGTCGCCGAACTGGCGCAGAAGCAGATGGCGATTCTCACGGCCGCGGCGCGGCTGGTAAAACCCGGCGGACGCCTGGTTTATGCCACCTGCAGTCTCCTGGCGGCGGAAAACGAGGCCGTGGTAACGGCGTTTCTCGCCGCGCACCCGGAATTCTCGGTCCTTTCCGCGGCGGAGATTTTGCGCGGACAGAAAATCGAATTGCCGGACGGTGCGGGGAATTCCGAAACCGCCGATAAGGACGGAGAAAATCGCATGGCGGACCGCTTCTTGCGCCTGCTGCCGCACGTGCATGGAACCGATGGATTTTTCGCCGCGGTGCTGGAGAAAAGCTGATGGAAACGAATCTGCTGCCGATCGTTCACGGCGTCTGGCTCGATTTTCAGAGTCCGGTGGTGCTCTGGCAAATCCTCGTTCTCGTTTTTTGTCTTGGAACCGGCATGTGGGCGGGATGGCATTACCGGCGCCATCTACAGACGGGTGAACCGACCGGGCTGGCGGAAGCGGCGGAAATGGAAACAGACCCGAAAGCAGCCCCGGAAGCGAACCCGGACCCACGGCGGCGGACGGAGAACGACGGCAACCGGCGCTTCAGCCGGCACAGCATTGCCAGCGTGATTTTTCCCGCATCCTCACTGTTGTTGATTCTGCTGTCGCGCCCGGTACTTGCGCTATGGTCTCCGGTTCATCTGCTCGATCTTTTCGTTCCCCTGCTGTTGTCGCTGGCATTGGTGCGGCTGGCGGTCTACATGGTTTCGTACGCCTTTCCGGGCGCCCGCTGGCTGGCGGCTTCGCGCCTGTGGATCTCGGCGCTGATCTGGGGCTGCGTCGTGCTTTACCTCGTGGGCCTGGGGCCGGTGATCGTCGACGAACTGGAAAAAGTGGGCTTTTCGTTTGGCACGCAGAAGCTCAACCTCTGGATGCTGCTGCATGGCGCGGTGACGGCGCTGGTGACGATATTGTTCGCGCTCTGGGGCGCGGGCATGATCGAGCGCCGTTTGCTGATCGCGGAAACGATCGATTCCGGCGTCCGGATTTTCCTGAGCCGCATCGCCAAAGCCATACTGCTTCTGGTTTCCGTGCTGATCAGCATGTCCCTCGTCGGCATCGACGTGACGGCGCTGTCGGTGTTCAGCGGCGCACTGGCCGTCGGCCTGGGGTTGGGGTTGCAGAAAATCGCCAGCAACTACGTGGCCGGCATGATCCTGCTGCTCGACAGATCGATCCGGATCGGCGACGTCATCGCCCTCGATCCCGCGCGCAGCGTTTCCGGCATCGTCAGCGTCATTACGACCCGCTATACGGTGCTGCGCACCCTGGGAGGAACCGAGTACATCGTTCCAAACGAGCACATCGTCAATAACGTCATTCAGAACCAGTCCTACACCAGTTCTTCCGTGCGCATCGCGGCGACGGTGCAGGTGGCCTATTCGTCCGACCTGAATCAGGCGCGCGCGCTCATGGAATCCGCGGCGCGGGCGCAGCCGCGCGTGCTCGACACGCCGGCGCCGTCGGCGCTGGTACTCAATTTCGCCGACAGCGGCATCGATCTCGAAGTCGGCTTCTGGATCGCCGATCCGCACAACGGTACCGGCGGCGTGCGTTCCGACGTCAACCTGGAAATCTGGCGCCTCTTCAAGGAACACGGCGTCGAAATTCCGTTTCCGCAGCGTGAAATCCGGATTCTCAATCAAACGGCCACGGTCGGCGGATAGAAAGACAAAAATGGAGCGACAGCGTAACGGACAAGAAACGCAGGCAAAAAAAAATCCCGCACTGGGTGCGGGATTGAAACCCATCTAGGCGATGGGGTCAGGGGGAGGTTCAGTTGCAATTCTACGGATTCACCCGGAGGCTGTCTGTTGTACTTGCACAGGGCTTCGGTAACGGTTTTCGACAGAAGATGTCCTAATGTTGTGTGCTGCCGAAGTTGCGGCGGACGCAGCGAAATGGAAAAGGCGGAACCGTGTTTTTGCAGCGGGTATGAAAAAGAACGAAAAGACGGATGCCGAAAACGCGGGCAAAAAAATTCCCGCACTGGGTGCGGGATTTGAAACCAATCTAGATGAGGGGGTCAGGGGGAGGTTCAGTAGCGATT
>JAVBTC010000142.1:0-10382 GCA_031556405.1 Rhodocyclaceae bacterium | reverse complement strand
AGTGTCCCATCGGCAGGCCGAGGATATCCGGGCGCAGGGCGCCGGGCAGCCCGGTGAGCCAGTCCTCGACGCGCAGTTTTTCCGGCGAACTCAAATCCTGGCCGATGTTCCAGGCAAAGGTTTCGAAAGGATTGAGCACCTCGATGCGGGAAAACAGTTCCAGGTTTTCCATTGCCATGCGCGAACGCGCCCGGGCGATGATGCGCAGGCTCGGATTGAGCGCGGCGCCGCCGATGGCGACCGCCTGTGTCGTGTCGTCGTCGCCGGCGAGCACGACCATCGCCTGGCACTGGCGATGCGTAAGCCCAGCGTCGACCAGCACGTCCGGCAGGCGTCCGTCGGCTTCCAGCACCAGCGGCGGATGGGCGTATTCCTCGGTTTCGATGCGCGCGGCGTTTTCCTCATACGATTCCACGATCACCATGCGGTGTTCGAGGCGGTCGAGCATACGCGCCAGCAGCATGCCGCTCTGCCCGTAACCGACGATGAGGATGAAAGGATCGGTCAGCCGCCGCACCGACAGCGCGAAACGGTTGCGGGCGAACGCCTTGCTGAGGCCGGCGTCGCGCGTCATGTGGAAGATCACCGCCAGCGCGTACGTCCAGATGACGACCGACACGTATATGGTGAGGATCACCCAGGCGCGCTGCGCGTCGGAAAAGGCATGCGGCACCTCGCCGAAACCGATTGTCGTCGCCGTGTAGCTGACGACGTAGAACGCATAGAAATACCCCAGCGTTCCCGGTTTTCCGTGCTCGTCGACGCCGGGAATGTTCGCCAGTCCGAAGGTCGACACCGCGAGGGCGACGATGACCATGATCAGCGGCCGGCGCAGCCGCCGCAGCACGAGAAACAGGGTTTCGCTCATGGCGCTCAGCGCGACTGACGCAGGGTTTCGCCGATCAGCAGAATGACGGAAATAACGTTAGCAATAAGTGCGCCGCCCGACAGCGAAACGATGGTCGCTATCGTCGATACGTCCATGGCCTGTTGCTGCACATAAATGTGCCACATCCACACGAACGATGCCGCGATCAGTTGCAGCGACGCCACCAGGCTCGTCGCCAGGTGAATCGCGCCCAGATGCGTACGGTCGCCGAATTTGAGCACAACGACGATCAGGTTGACGACCAGCGCCGCGAACAGTTCGGTGGCATTGTGCGCCAGCAGGCTTTCGATTTCTCCGGCAAAGAAACCGAAGTTCAGCGTGCAGGCGAGAATGGTGAAGAAACTGAAGATGACTTTTTCGAGATTCAATTGAGGTCTCCGCCGGAAGTCAGACAAACCGACATGATACCCCCGGTGTCCGAAGGCGTCTTTGCTGTGGATAAGGCTACCGTTCCGGCCATCGTTCGCGAGAGACGGAAAAAATATTTCTTTATTATAAAGTTAAATTTATTCTGAATTATTTGGCTTAAAAACAAGACGAATTATTTAACTATATGGCAAAGATGCGAAGAACGGATAAAAAGACAGGAAGGTGAAAAAAGCTGCGTGGAATTGCTATTTTGCGGATAAAGATACTGACAGCGTACGGAGCGCAGCGGTGAGATTGCCGCGTGCCGGAATTTCAAGACGCGCACGCAGAACCGGGGTGACATAAATCGCCGGGCGATCGGCGAAATGCTGCAGGACAGCCTTTCTTCCCCGGCGATACTCCGCTTCCGGCACCCATGCATATTCCTGCCGTATCTGCCGTTCGTATTCGGCGAAACGCCGGGGTGCGGCGCCGAGAATCGCCAGATCGATATCGCTTACCAGTGTGCAATCCGATATTTCCGACGCTTCCGTGGCTTCGTCGGTTGCCGGAAAAACGCTGGTATGCGCGGTGGCTAGAATCGAACGTTCGATGCGCCCGATAACGCTTTCTTCTGCACCGGCCTCAAGCAGGCAGGTACGCGCCAGAGCCGCGCTCCGTGCTTCGTTGTCGTGGCGATGGGGATCGTAGACCGCGTCGTGAAACCACAGCGCGAGCAATACTTCGACGGGGCGGGCGCAAAGATGACGCACCGTTTCGAAATGGGGGAAGCATTCTTCCAGGTGGTGCAACGTATGATAAGAGCGATGTCTTTCCCCGTAGCGTGCTAAAAGCATATCATGGACACCTTCGGGGGGCCGCAATCCGAGACCATGCCATGCCTCCTGCCAATAACGATCGAGGTTCATTCAATGTTTTCCGCAATTTTCCGCCGCCGTATTCCTGCGTCTGTGGGAAGTGTCAGGAGGTGTCAGGAAGGGGCTTTCCGTGGACAATGAAATGACGTGAAAAACCGAAAGGGCGGAATACGCCGATCGCTTCCGAGAAGAATGGAAAACGGAAGCCGGGTTCAGGTAACAGTTCGATTTTCCATGTAATGCCTCCGATGAATTCTTTTTTCTGCAATTGCATTCCCTACGGGCGTGGAACGTCCACGCATGGTTTCCATGAGTGCATTACGCGTTTCTTGCGCTTGTTCCGCTGCCTGCTTCCATGTCATTCTTCCTTCAAGCACGTGTTGACGCAATTCATTACTCATTCTAAATATCCGGGCTGCGTACAAGTTTCGGACCGTAGTATCTATTGCCAAGTGGGTACCGGCATTTGTAATTTGTGCCTCCAGCGCCCGCATGGCGTTATCAAAAAGAATTTCGCCGTCACTTTTCGTCCGGTTTGCGGAGGGGGCGGTACTGTTCATTTTGTCTCTTCCTTTCTTCTTTTATGATGTTGATTTTCTTTGGATATTGTCCAAAGCAGATTGAATGCCGACTATATAAAAAATGTCCGCAGAAAAAAACGGTTGTGACGCAGTGTTATCATCGGACCTCCGTTTTTTCTTCCTAACTCTCGACCGGTTTATTTCCCATGCCCCTGAAATGTATCGTCGTTCCCGTTACCCCTTTCGAACAAAATGCCACCGTTCTCTGGTGCGATGAAACGCGCCGCGCCGCCGTTACCGATCCCGGCGGCGATCTGGAGCGGATTCTCGGGGTGGTCGAAAAAGAAGGGCTGGCGCTGGAGAAAATTCTCGTCACGCACGGTCATATCGATCATGTCGGCGGGGTTGCCGAACTGTCCGAGCGGTGCGGTCTTCCGATCGAGGGGCCGCAT
The DNA here is from genome assembly GCA_031556405.1 of Rhodocyclaceae bacterium. Lineage (GTDB taxonomy): Bacteria > Pseudomonadota > Gammaproteobacteria > Burkholderiales > Rhodocyclaceae > WQZF01. The sequence continues at coordinate 7,294 of JAVBTC010000142.1, read as the reverse complement.
CGGGCCGATGCATTCTGGATTGAAGGGTTGGCGAAGCAGAGCGCGAATTTCGGCTTTCCCAATGTGCGCCCGTTTACGCCGACACGCTGGCTCGAACAGGGCGATACCGTGACGGTGGGCAATCTCACGTTCGATGTGATTCACTGTCCCGGCCATACACCCGGACATGTTTGTTTTTTCCACGCCCCAAGCCGGCTGGCGATCGTCGGCGATGTGCTGTTTCAAGGTTCGGTCGGGCGCACCGATTTTCCGAAAAGCGACCCCGAGGCGCTGATTTCCTCGATCCGCGAGCGCCTTTTCCCGCTCGGCGACGACGTGACGTTCATTCCCGGCCATGGTCCGCTTTCGACGTTTGGCGACGAACGCGCGCACAATCCTTTCGTCGGAGACAATGCGCGCTGGTAAGGGCGCGGCCGGAGTTCGTTTTGAAAATATCTGGATATTCCCGCCTTTTGCGGGATTGAGCGGCGGTAATGGAATTTACCCCTGGGTTTCCGCAAGGGCGGGAATCCAGGGGTTTTCATTTCAACGCTTGATCACGCGAAGCGTTATAATATATTCCAATGCTATTTTAATTTCACCTTATGTCCGGCTACGGTAGCCGGAGTAAATTTAATCAAATCTGGAATTTTTTCGGTTTTCCTTTCGCTGTTTCTTCGTTATTTCGCAGCGAAAGGAAGGATCAGGAATACGCTCGGCTCAAATCTCAAATGTATTCCCGCGTTTCGCCCGGCAATGCCAGATTGGTGATGCAGCGGCCGCACAGCGTCGGGTGTTCGGAGTCGCTGCCGACGTCGGCACGATAGTGCCAGCAGCGTTCGCACTTCTCGTGCTCCGAGGGAGTGACTTCGATCCGTACCGGCGTTCCTTCCGGACCGGCGGTCAGGGTTGCCGCGGAGCAGATGAAGAGGAATTTGAGTTCGTCGCCGAGCGAGGCGAGCAAAGCGTGTTCCTGCCCGCTCGCGCCGAGTGTGACTTCCGCCTGTAGCGAAGAACCGATCTTGCCCGCCATGCGCTGTTCTTCCAGCGCCTTGGCGACGTCGCCGCGCAGTGCGCGCAGCACGGTCCATTTCGCGAGCAGCGCGGTTTCGTCCCCATCTCCGCCTTTGCACGCACAGGATGGCAGTTCGTGCCAGGTGTGCAGCATCACCGAATCACGCTCATCACCGCAAAGCACGCGCCAGGCTTCTTCGGCGGTGAAGGAGAGTACCGGCGCCATCAGGCGGACGAAAGCGTGCGCGATATGCCACAGCGCGCTTTGCGCCGAACGGCGCGCGCGCGATTTCTGCGGCGTGGTATAGAGGCGGTCCTTGAGAATATCGAGATAGAAACCGCCGAGTTCCTCGGAGCAGAAGGTTTGCAGCCGGTGCACGACGCGGTGGAATTCGAAGGCGGCGTAATCGGCGGTGCATTGTTCCTGCAGCTGGCGCGTCATTGCCAGGGCATAGCGGTCGATTTCGAGCCAGTCGGCAACCGGCAGCATGTCGGCGGCTGCGTCGAAATCGCTGGCGCAGTTGGCGAGCAGGAAACGCAGGGTATTGCGGATGCGGCGGTAGGATTCGACGACCCGTTTCAGGATTTCGTCCGAAATCGCCAGTTCGCCGGAATAATCGGTGGCGGCGACCCACAGGCGCAGGATTTCCGCGCCCAGCTTGTCGGAAATCGCTTGCGGCGCGGTGGTGTTCTTCAGCGATTTCGACATCTTCTTGCCTTGCCCGTCGACGACGAAACCATGCGTCAGGAGCGCCTTGTAGGGCGCGCGTCCGTCAAGGACGCAACTGGTCAGCAGCGAGCTCTGGAACCAGCCGCGGTGCTGGTCGGAACCTTCGAGGTAAAGATCGGCGGGGTAGCCCAGTTCGGCGTGCGAACCGCGCAGCACCGAGAGGTGCGTGACGCCGGAATCGAACCAGACATCGAGCGTGTCGCTCATTTTTTCGTAGTGCGCCGCCTCGTCGCTGAGCAATATCTCGCCGAGCAATTCTTTCGCGTCGAGCGAAAACCAGGCTTCGATGCCTTTCTGTTCGACGCGCTTGGCCACGGCTTCGATCAGTTCAGGCGTGCGCGGATGCGGCATGCCGGTTTCCTTGTGCAGGAAGAACGGCAGCGGAACGCCCCAGTTGCGTTGCCGCGAAACGCACCAATCGGGACGCGTGCGGATCATGGCTTCGAGCCGGGCGCGGCCCCAGGCGGGGAAAAACTGCGTCGCGGCGACGGCGTTCTCGGCGATTTCACGCAGGGCGGGGGCATTACCGTTCATATCGTTGTTCATGCCCGGATGGCGTTCCATGCCGATGAACCATTGCGTCGTGGCGCGAAAGATGATCGGCGTTTTATGCCGCCAGCAGTGTGGGTAGCTATGCTGGATCTTTTCCTTGAAAAGCAGCCGGTCGTTGGCTTCGAGCGTGGCGATCACGAGCGGATTGGATTCCCACACCGTCTTGCCCGCCAGCGGCGTGCCCATGAGTACCGGCGCCGCCGGGGTGAAGCGGCCTTCGCCGTCGACCTGGGTGACGATTTCGATGCCGTATTGACGGCACACCAGGTAGTCGTCCATGCCGTGCGCCGGGGCTGTGTGCACGAGACCGGTACCCGCCTCGACGGTGACGTGCGGGCCGAGCAGTACCGGCACCGCGTATTCCCGGAACGGATGGCGCAGCCGGAGGTGTTCGAGCGCGGCGCCCTTGCACGTGCCGAGCGTGGTTCCCGTCAATCCGTAGCGGGTCAGGCAGGCCTGCGCCAGTTCGCGTGCCAGGATCAGGGCGCCTCTGGCGGTGGCGATGAGTTCGTATTCCATTTCCGGGTGCGCCGTCACCGCCTGGTTCGACGGCAGCGTCCAAGGCGTCGTCGTCCAGATCGGCGCGAAGGCGGGCATATCGGCCGGTTCGATCCGTTGCAGGCCAAACGCCTGCGCCAGTTTCCGGCGGTCCTCTTCCTCCACGGCAAAGGCAACGTCGATCGCGTCCGAGGTTTTGTCCTCGTATTCCACTTCGGCCTCGGCAAGCGCCGAACCGCAGTCGAGACACCAGTTGACCGGTTTCAGCCCCTGGTAGAGATAGCCTTTTTCGAGCATCCGGCCCAGTGCGCGGATTTCGTCGGCCTCGGTACGGAAGTTCATCGTCAGGTAGGGGTTGTCCCATTCGCCGAGCACGCCGAGGCGGATGAAATCGACGCGTTGCCGCGTAACTTGCTCGGCGGCGAATTCGCGGCAGAGTTCGCGTACCCGGTCGGCGGGGATGTTCTTGCCGTGCTGTTTCTCGATCTGGTGTTCGATCGGCAGGCCGTGGCAGTCCCAGCCCGGCACATACGGCGCGTCGAAACCGGCGAGCGTCTTCGAGCGCACGACGATGTCCTTGAGGATCTTGTTGATCGCGTGGCCGAGGTGAATGTCGCCGTTGGCGTAGGGCGGGCCGTCGTGCAGCAGGAAGCGCGGGCGGCCGCGGCAGGCTTCGCGGATGCGCTCGTACAGTTTTTGTTCCTGCCACTGTTTCACCCATTGCGGCTCGCGCATGGGCAGGTCGCCGCGCATCGGGAACGGAGTATCGGGGAAGTTCAGAGTGTCTTTGTAGTCGGCCATGATGTCTTGTTTGACTTGATGTTTACTGGAATTCGCTATGGGTGTTCACTCGGCGTTCATACGGCGTTCATACCCGGAAATAGCGGCGCGCGTCTTCCACGTCGCGGGCGATTTGCGTTTTCAGCGCGTCGATGCCGGGAAATTTCATTTCGTCGCGCAGCTTGTGCAGCAGGCGGACGTTGAGATGGGCGCCGTAGACGTCGCGGTCGAAATCGAGCAGGTGCACTTCGAGCAGCGGCCGCACCGTCTTGCTGTCGAGGCTCGGGCGATAGCCGAGATTGGCGACGCCGGGCAGGGGAACGCTGTGTTTGCCGCTGTATTTGCCGTCATCCAGCCCGGTGACTTCGACGATGAAAACGCCGGTGAGCGGCGCCCGTTCGTGTTTCATGTGGATATTGGCGGTCGGGCAGCCCAGTTGCCGTCCCAGTTGCGCGCCCTTGACGACGCGTCCGCAGAGCACGTAGGGCCGCCCCAGGAGCCTGGAAGCGCCTTCGAGATCACCGTCGGCGAGCGCGGCGCGTACCGCCGAACTGGAAACGCGCGTGCCGCCGATGGTGACTTCGGGCAATGTCTCGACGGTGAATCCGGCGTGTGCGCCGGCGCGTTCGAGCAGCGCAAAGTCACCGCGGCGGTCGGCGCCGAAACGGAAATCGTCGCCGACGATCAAATGTTTTACCCGCAGGGTGCGCACCAGCACCCGAGAGATGAATTCCTCGGCCGAGAGCGCCGCGAATGCCGCGTTGAAGCGGCAGACGCAGACGACTTCCACTGCATCGGCGGCGATCAGTTCGAGTTTTTCGCGCAGGGTGGAAAGACGCGCCGGCGCCGCTCCGGGGGTAAAAAATTCGCGCGGATGCGGTTCGAAGGTGAGTACGGCGGTGCGCGGCCTTTGCCGGGAACTTTGATTTTTCGGGTCGTTCTCTGCATTTCCGGCACTTCCGCCGCTTTCTTCGTTGCCCCCCATTTGCTCCGCCACCGCGCGAAGGCGCGCGAGCAGGGCGTGATGTCCCCGATGCACGCCATCGAAATTGCCGATGGTGAGTACCGTGGGATAGAGCAGGGGGCGCGAGGCGCCGCGCAGGACGTACATGAAATGAAAGCCAGAAAAAATCTTGAATTATAACGATTTTGCCCTGCATCTGCGGAACGCGCGCCGGTTCCGGCACGGCGGTTCGCGCGGAAGCCGGTAGAATCGCCGTTGGGGTTTTCGTGGCGCCGCATGGTGTCGTTACATAGTGTTTTTATCGTGCATTGCGGCTCCGTTGCGCGCTTGCGCTGGATTTCACCATTTCGCTTCGCTCGTGTTTTTTCCTGACCCAACCGAATGCAACCGAATTCATCCGAATCCGGCCGAATCCGGCCGAATCAGAACGAACCGAGGAATGGCAGATACCGATGATTTCGAAATTTCCACGCAGAAATGTCCGCTGCTTCATGGCGGCCTGTTATTTCGCGGCTGTGGGCGTGCCGTTGATGATGACCGGTTGCACGCCGTCGACCGTACGGCCCGAGCGCGCTCCGATCGCCGACGATTCCGCCGCGATGGTGCCGGAAGAGGCGCGGCGCGGACCTCCACGCGAACGCATCGTCAACATCGCGCTGTCGCAATGGGAACGTTGGGGACGGCAGACGGTATCGATCGATCGCGAAGGCGGTGCCTGCGTCGTTTTCAGTCCTCTCCCGGCACCCGTTTCAGCATCCGTTTCCGATCCCGCCTCTTTTTCCGCTGGACACGGAGGAGAGGAAGGCAGGGAAAGCGATGAAATGGAAAATGACGAAATGGACGCGGCCACGCCCGACTGCCCGAAATTTCCCGACGGCACGGGAATGGAAGCAACCCTCGAAGGCTGCGCGATGGCGCGCAATTACTGGCACATCGCCGGCAGGGACCCCATCTGCGCCCAGGTGAAGACCGGCGCCTGGGCATGGTCGGCGGTGTTCGTTTCCTGGGTGCTGCGCCAGGCGGGGCTGAATCAGGATCAGTTCCTGACCAGCGATGCGCATTCGGAATACGTCGTCGATGCCCGCGACCGCATTCTTCCCGGTGCCGCGTTCGCGGTCGAACCCGTTCCGGCGCGGCCGCGGGTAGGCGACCTGATTTGCGCCACGCGCGGGATCGATACCTGGAACATCGATACGCCGGAGAAAATCCGCCGCCGCACGCCGATGCACTGCGACATTGTCGTCGCGATCGGCGCGCATGAGCTCAAGGCGATCGGCGGCAATGTGCAGCAATCCGTATCGATGAGCGTCGTGGAGCTCGACGAAGCGGGCAGGCTCTCCAGCGAACCCGGCGCCGACCGCCCGTGGCTGCTGATCCTGCGCAACCGGCTTTGATGGGGAATCGGAATCGTGTTCCCGAAGAAGAGGCCGGTACCGGCCCTCGTGAAAAGCGGCAAGGGACGGTTGCCCCGGGCCGGTTATGACTGTCATCCTTTTGTCACTTGCCGGTAATAAAATCTTTTTTCGGAATGAAACCGAACCCCTTATTCCTCATATTCCCCATATTCCCCATATCTCCACTTCCGCCGGGAGGAAAAACAGACGATGCCTGCGAAAATTCTTGTAGTCGAGGATGAAATGGCGATTCAGGAATTGATCGCCGCCAGCCTGCGCCCGTCGGGCTACGAAGTGACGCGCGCTTCCGATGCCGGCACGGCGCTGGAACGGATCCGCGAGGCGCTGCCGGATCTGGTGCTGCTCGACTGGATGCTGCCCGGCATGTCGGGAATCCAGATGTTGCACCATTTACGCGCGGATCAGCGCACGCGGACGCTGCCGGTCATCCTGCTGACCGCGCGCGGAGAAGAAGTCGACAAGGTGGCCGGATTCGCCGCCGGTACCGACGATTATCTGGCCAAGCCGTTTTCCGCGCGCGAGCTGCGGGCGAGGATCACCGCCGTGCTGCGCCGCTGCGCGCCGGAAAAAACGAGCGAAACGGTGGCTTTCGGCGGCCTGGAACTCGATCCGGAAACGCGCCGGGTAAGCGCCGGGGATGAGGCGATTCCGCTCGGGCCGAGCGAATTCAGGCTGCTGCATTTTTTCATGACGCATCCGGAACGCGCCTATCAACGCGCGCAGTTGCTCGACCAGGTCTGGGGTGATCATATCTATATCGAGGAACGCACCGTCGATGTGCATATCCGGCGGCTGCGCAGCGCGCTTGCCGCGACCGGCCATGAACATCTGATCCAGACGGTGCGCGGCGTCGGCTACCGCTGCTCGGTGCGGCCCGAGTGAGCATTCCGCTATTGCTCCGGCTGGCGCCGGTGTTCCCGGAGGCACCGGGTTTTTTACGATGAACACGCCGAGAACGCATACCGGATGGATCGTCAGCGCGCTTGCGCTGTTCGTGTTTCTGCCGCTGTGGACCATCCTCGACCTGACCTGGGCGCTCGCGGCACTGCTCGCGGTCACCGCCGCCTGGCTGGGCTGGCAGTTGTGGCAATTTCATCGTTTCGTGCACTGGCTGCGCGCGCCGGGCCCGGAGACGGTGCCGGAGCGCTGCGGCGTCTGGGAATACGCTTATGCCGCGCATCTGCGCGAACAGCGCCGCCATGAAGAAGACCGGCGCGCGCTGCGCGAATCCCTGCAACGTTTCGTACATGCCGCGCAAGCCTTGCCGGACGGTGTCATTGCGCTCGACGAATGGCGCCGGATCGAGTGGGTCAATTCACAGGCGGAAGCGCATTTTTCCATCGACGTGAAAAAAGACCGCGG
>JAVBTC010000110.1:0-5467 GCA_031556405.1 Rhodocyclaceae bacterium | reverse complement strand
GGGCCGGTGATTTTTCCCCGTCGTTATTTTTTATCGGTTCCGGATTTCGCCTTCATGCCGGAATGCATGGCGCCGGCACTTCCGCTTCCAACCGAAATCTGGCTTTTGAGCGCTTCATAGGTCTTGTCGCCGATACCACTGACATGCTTGATGTCTTCGGCGGATTTGAACGGCCCGTTCTTTTGACGGTATTCGACGATCGCCTTCGCCTTGCTCGGACCGATGCCGGGCAAATGCTCGAGCTCGGACTCGCTCGCGGTATTGATGTTGATCGCGGCAAATGCCAGATTGATCGCCGCAATGCTCAGCAGAAGAAACGACAGCAGTTTTTTCAACATACGTATTACCTTTCCTTTCGTGAAAACAACAATCAAAACGCGAAAAAACGGGGCGTTTTTTTGTGCCCCGTTTCCCCGTGGCCGGTTACCGCTTTCTTTGTCCGGGAAAGTCGAAAAAAATTCCGGAAAATTACTTTTGCGTTTCCGATGCCTTTTCGCCCGCCCGGCATGCCGGCAACCACCCTCCCGGCTCTGCCCGAACAGGTGGCAGGACAAGCACGAACCCTGCTCCCGTGTCCCTGTCAATCGAAAAAGAAAGTACCGGCTCAAAATATTCGCATAGGCGATACATACACGCTTTGACGCCGGTTCTGGTTACAATGGAGCATTTTATGGAAGCGTCCCACAGCCATACACTGGGTATCCAGATTGCCGGCCGAACGCCTTGTAATGCAAATTAAATCTCCGGATACCCGAGAGACAAAACCTCCGATCATGCGCTTATTTTTCGTTGCCTTCTGCTGCCTGTTCTCGCTGTCCGCCTGCGACCGGATCCAGCAGAGGCTCGGCTGGGAAGATACGGCGGCGAAAGCGGCCAAGGACGAAGCCGACGGCAGGGCGGTGGGCGGCGCCTGCCGCCACTCCGGACGCGCTATCGAAGATTGCTACGCGATTTACCATTGGCTGCCGAAAGCGGCGGTTTTCGCCGGCTGGCAGGAAATGGACGAATATATGCGGACGAATAAGATTGAAACCGTCGAGCCGCAATTGCCCCCGGCGGCGGCGCCGGAAGACCCGAAGAAAAAACGGGCGAAAAAGAATGCGGAGGGTGCCGAAAATCCCGCAGACACCGCGTCGGAAGATGCTTCCGCCACTTCCGCCCAGACCCCGGCGGCATCCGCGCCGGCCAACAGCCCCGCGATACCCTCCAATACTCCGAATAACGCTCCGAATGCTCCGCCCGGGAAAGCCGGCTGAACGCAACTGAGCGCAACCGAACGTTCTCTCCAGTTCTCTCCATTTTCTCCGCCGGCAGCGCCTGGAGCGTTTTGCAATCGAATGGTATCAGGGCGCGGCCCGCGCAGACAGTACAAATAGTGCGACGAGCAGGCCGCAACGCCGGGACAGCTCAATCGCGAAATACTCTAAAACCGCCGCTGCCGCTCAATTGCCGAACTTCAACCCGAGCACGCCGGCCAGGATCAACCCGATGCAGGCAATCCGCCACAATGAGGCCGGTTCGTTGAGCAACGTCATGCCGATCGCGGCGGTTCCGGCGGCACCGATGCCGGTCCAGACCGCATAAGCGATACTCACCGGCAATTGCCTCAAGGCCGCGCCAAGCAGGACGACGCTGACGATCATCGCCGCCACGGTAACGACGCTGGGCCAGAATCGTGAGAATCCATCGGCGTATTTCAATCCGATTGCCCAGATCACCTCGAAAATTCCAGCGGCAAGCAAAATCAGCCAGGCCGTGGTTGAGGAAAACGAAGGGAGAGAAAAGAATTTCATGATCGAAACCCATCACCGTGGAATTGCGGAGAGGAGAAGCCCTTCTCGGCAAACTTTCTCGGCAAAAAATAGCGGACAAGAAAAAACGCCGGAACGTCCCAGCGTTGGATTTCATCATAGCACAGCGGTTTCGGCACGGTTTCAAGGGTGTATAATTTCCCGCCTATGTCAATAACTATGCCAATCTCAAAAAAACACGTGCCCGAACGCATACTCCGCATATTCGGATACACATCCAGCCGCACATTCAGGGACAACGCCAATGCGTTTTGAAGAACTCGGTCTTGCGCCGGAACTGCTGCGCGCCATTGCCGACCTGGGTTACACCGAACCGACACCGATCCAGATCCAGGCCATTCCAGTCGTGCTGGCCGGCAAGGACCTGATGGGCGGCGCGCAGACCGGAACCGGAAAGACCGCCGCTTTCACATTGCCGCTCCTGCAGCGCCTGCTTCCGCTCGCCAGTCCCAGCCCGTCGCCGGCGCGGCACCCGGTACGCACGCTGATCCTCGCGCCGACGCGGGAATTGGCGATCCAGGTGCACGACAACCTGAAGAGTTACGCTAAGTACACCTCTTTCCGCACCCTGTGCGCTTATGGCGGCGTCGACATCAAGCCGCAGATCGAAGCGATCCGCAAAGGCGTCGAATTCCTCGTCGCCACGCCCGGGCGCCTGCTCGATCTGGTCGAACAGAAATGCCTCAATTTCCAGAGCGTGGAAGCGCTGGTGCTCGACGAGGCCGACCGCATGCTCGACATGGGATTCATTCCCGATGTCACGCGCATTATCAATCTCTTGCCGAAGAAGCGGCAGAGCCTGCTCTTTTCGGCGACCTTCTCCAACGAGATCAAGAAGCTCGCCGACAAGATGCTGACGGCTCCGGAACTGATCGAGGTCGCACAACGCAACACCGTATCGGAAACGATCACACACCGCGTGCATCCCGTGGCGTCACATGCCAAGCGCGCGCTGCTGATCCATCTGCTGAAATCCGACGAATTCTCCCAGGTGCTCGTTTTCACCCGCACCAAGCAGGAAACCGGCCGCCTCGCCCGTGACCTGCAACGCGCCGGCATCGCCGCCGATGCGATTCACGGCGACAAGACCCAGCTGGAACGGCTGAAAGCGCTCGACGCGTTCAAGAACGGCAGCGTCAAGGTTCTGGTTGCCACCGACGTCGCGGCGCGCGGGCTGGATATCGAGGAACTGCCTCACGTCATCAACTTCGAGCTGCCGCACACGCCGGAGGACTATATCCACCGCATCGGGCGCACCGGGCGCGCCGGGCATCTGGGCAACGCCGTTTCGCTGGTATCGGCGCACGAGGTCGTCTATCTGGCCGAGATCGAAAAACTGATCAAGCGTCCGATCGAACAGAACGTCATTCCCGGTTTCGAGCCGGAAGGAGATTACGAATATCCGCCCAGCGGTAAAAAACGCCCGCGTCCCGCAGCCATGACGAAAACCGGCACCCGTGGCGGCCGCGGCGATACCGCCGCGCGCGGCAAGCGGGAAACGGCAACGGGGGGGAAATCCGGGGGGAAAGCGGCGTGGCTGTCCTCCGGCCGTCCGCCGCGCCGTCCGCCGCATATTGCTTCCGACGGATTCGATTTCCAGGCCCCCTATGTCCCGAAAACCGCGGAACCGCCGCCCACGGCGGAAAATCCACCGTCCCGCCCGCCGCATCGCGCCAAGCGCGTCGTCGCCGCATTGTTGGGAGGATTGGGGAAGAAAAAATAGAAGCGGGATAGATTTCCGGTAGATTTCCAAATAAGCAACAATAATTATCCCAACAATGCCACTACAGCAACCGAAGTAAATTACATATAATTAGAATAAACAGTCATTGAGTCTGTACGGAAACATCCACAGTAGCGGTTTTTTCACGCGGAAAAATACGTAACAATGCCCCAGGCCCGCTCTGGAGCATGATTCCGGAGTCCGATTCCAGGGCCTTCCTTCCACGTCAAAAATCCACAGGAGAAATTCCAATGAAAAAAACGCTTCTTCTTGCCGCATTCATTTCCGCCTTCACTTTCTCCACCCAGGCCGCCGCTGCCAAAAAGGGCGATTACTGCGATACCGACAGGCTGAGCTCCGAATATAAATACCAGACGATATCCGGCTCTCAAACCGTTTTTCAATGCGGAACCCTGGGCCGAGTGAGCATCAAGGAGATTTATGAAAGAGGCTGGCGCGTGGTTCTCATCAACCATCCCCCGAACAATCCTCAATACACTTACATGGTTATCGAAGAGCAATGACCAACGCGGCGCATTGCTGAATTCTGCGGCGAACGCTCCGTGCGGGCGTTCGCCAGCACAAAGAAACTCCTCGTAATGCTTCTGATTTTTTCCTGATCTTCCACGCGCTTCAAAAACGAAATAAAACGGCAACGCGATACCGCCCAGCTCGCAGCGAAGGTTTTTTCATGCGGAAAAATGCGTGATAATGCCCCAGGCCCGCTCTGGAGCACGATTTCGGAGTCCGATTCCAGGGCCTTTCCCCAACGTTGAAAATTCACAGGAGAAACTCCGATGAAAAAAACGCTTCTTCTTGCCGCATTCATTTCCGCCTTCGCCTTCTCCACCCAGGCCGCCGCTGCCAAAAAAGGCGGTTATTGCGACTCCAACAACCTGACCGGCGCCAGCACCGTCTTCGACTGCGAATATCTGGGCAAGGTCACCATCAAGCAGATTTACGAAAAAGGCTGGCGCGTGATTCTCGTCAGCCATCTCCCAAACAATGCAAAATATGCATACGCAATAATCGAGGAACAATAAACGACAGTATGTGTCATTAAGTGTGGCGGCGAACGCTCCGTGCGTGCGTTCGCCACCGCAGAAAATTTTTCGCAAACACTTCGTTTTTCCTGACCTTCCCCACCCCGCAAGAAGGACATCGCCATGATCGACCCGAAAATCTTCGAAGAACTGGGCAACAAACTTTCCGCCCTGATCGCCGCCAGCCCGGTAAAGGATATCGAAAAAAACGTCAAATCCCTGCTCGCCGGCTTTTTCGAAAAACTCGATCTGGTCACGCGCGAGGAATTCGATGTTCAGGCGCAGCTTCTCGCTCGTACGCGCGAAAAGCTTGATGCACTCGAAAAACGCATTACCGCGCTCGAAGGCGCCCCCGACAGCGACCGCGATCCTTCGATCTGATCTCACGTGCCGCTTGCGATCGTCAAAAGCCGCGGGCTGGACGGATTGGCCGCGCCCGAAGTCGCGGTCGAAGTTCATCTCGCCAATGGCCTGCCGTCGGTCACGCTGGTCGGGTTGCCCGACACCGAAGTCAAGGAGGCACGCGACCGCGTCCGCGCCGCGCTGATCAACTCCGGTTTCGAATTTCCCGCGCGGCGCACCACCATCAACCTCGCTCCTGCCGACCTGCCCAAGGAATCCGGGCGTTTCGATCTGCCCATCGCGCTCGGCATCCTCGCCGCCTCCGGACAGAGTCCGGAAACAGCGCTGGCCGGACATGAATTCGCCGGCGAACTCTCCCTCTCCGGCGAACTGCGCCCGGTTCGCGGCGCATTGGCAATGGCGCTCGCCGCCGACGCGCGCGGCCATACCTTCGTTCTGCCCGAAGCCAGCGCCCGCGAAGCGGCCCTCGTACGCGGCCCGAAAATCCTCGCCGCGTCGAGCCTTCTGCAAATCTGCGCCCATCTGAC
>JAVBTC010000180.1:0-18213 GCA_031556405.1 Rhodocyclaceae bacterium | reverse complement strand
GTGGTCGACGCCGCCGCGGCCATCGGCACCACCATGGCCGATGGCCGGCCGCTGGGCGCGACTGGCGTCGATGCGGTCTGCTATTCCTTCAACGGCAACAAGACCATCACCACCGGTGGCGGCGGCGCGATCCTGACCAATGACCCCGAGTTGGGACGGCGTGCCAGGCATCTGACGACGACGGCGAAACTCCCACACCCATGGGCGTTCGATCACGACGAAATCGCCTACAACTATCGCATGCCGAACATCAATGCCGCGCTGGGCTGCGCCCAGATGGAAGCGCTGCCCGAGCGCGTTCGTGCGAAGCGGGCGCTGGCGGAACGGTATTGCGCCGCGTTCGAGGGCATCGAGGGCATTCGCGTCTTCCGCGAGCCGGAGCATGCACGGAGCAATTACTGGCTGAATACCCTGTTGCTCGACGGCGACGATTGCGCCGCCCGGCGCGACGAGCTTTTGCAGCGCACCAACGAGGCGGGAATCATGACCCGTCCGGCATGGACGCTGCTGCACCGCCTGCCGATGTACGCCGGGGCGCCGCGCGACGATCTCTCCGTGGCGGAAGATCTGGAGCGGCGTATCGTCAATGTGCCGAGCAGCGCCCATTTATCGAATGGAGCGGGAGAAGCGTGACATGACGCCGCGCAGGATTTGCGTCATCACCGGCAGCCGTGCCGAATACGGCCTGCTGCGCTGGCTGATGGAGGAAATACGCGACGACGGCAGGCTCGCGCTGCAGATCGTTGCTACCGGCATGCACCTGGCGCCGGAATTCGGGTTGACGTACCGTGACATCGAGCGGGACGGATTCACGGTTACGCGCAAGGTGGAAATGCTTTTGTCGAGCGACACTCCGGCGGGTATCACGAAAAGCGTGGGCCTGGGCACGATCGGTTTCGCGCAGGTATTTGAGGAACTGGTGCCCGATATCGTCGTCGTGCTCGGCGACCGTTTCGAGATTCTCGCCGCGGCACAGGCGGCGATGCTGGCGCGGATTCCGCTGGCGCATCTGCACGGGGGCGAATTGACCGAAGGTGCGGTGGACGACGCAATCCGCCATGCCATCACCAAGATGGCGCATCTGCATTTCGTCGCCGCGCCGGCATATCGGCAACGTGTCATCCAGATGGGCGAATCCCCGGAACGGGTCTTCGATTTCGGCGCGCCGGGGCTGGATGCGATCGAGCGGTTGCCGTTGCTGGAACGTGCCATGCTGGAAGAATCCCTCGGTTTCAGGTTCGGCGCGCGGAATTTCCTGATTACCTATCATCCCGTGACGTTGGGCGGACGGCCCTCGTCGGAAGGGCTGCAGGCGCTTTTCGCGGCGCTCGACGATTTCCCCGACGCTCGCCTGGTTTTCTCCCGGCCCAACGCCGACAGCGAGGGACGCGAACTGATCGCGTTGCTCGATGCCTACGTGGAACAGCACCGCGACCGTGCGGCGGTATTTACCTCGCTCGGGCAGTTGCGCTATCTGAGCACGCTCAGGGAAGCCGACGCGATGATCGGCAATTCATCCAGCGGATTGACCGAGGCGCCGGCGCTGAAGCGTCCGAGCGTCAACATCGGCGAGCGGCAGAAAGGGCGTTTGCGCGCAGCCTCGGTGATCGATTGCGACGAGGATGCCGCTTCCATCCGTGCAGCGATTGCCAGGGCGTTGTCACCGGAGTTCCGGGAACAGGCGGCATCCGCGACGCCGGTGTATGGGCAAGGCGACGCGTCACGGCGCATCAAGGAAATCCTGGTAAATGTCGACCTGACGGCCCTGGTGCAAAAACATTTTCACGATCTTCCTCCTTTGCCATGAATACACCGTCAGCCGTCATGACGCGGGATCGCGTCTTCATCATCGCCGAAGCCGGCGTCAACCATAATGGCTCGGTCGACATGGCGCTGCAATTGATCGACGCGGCAGCAGCGGCGGGTGCGGATGCGGTCAAGTTCCAGACCTTCCGCTCGGAAAAAGTCGTCAGCCGCCATGCCGCGAAGGCTTCCTATCAGGTCGATACCACCGGCGCCGGAGAGAGCCAGCTCGAGATGGTGAAAAAACTCGAACTCGATTTCGCCGCACACCGCAAGCTGATGGCACATTGCCGCGAGCGCAGTATCTGTTTTCTGTCGACGCCGTTCGACGAGTCCAGCGTCGATCTGCTGGTCGATGAACTCGGTGTTTCTCTGCTGAAAATCCCCTCCGGTGAAATTACCAATGCACTGCTGCTGCTGAAAATCGCCGCCAGCAATCTTCCGGTAATTCTTTCCACGGGAATGAGCAGCCTGGGCGACATCGAGACGGCGCTCGGTGTTCTGGCCCACGGCTGGCTGAACTGGCTGAAGGAAAAAACGCCGCCGACACCTCCGGCGTTTGCCGCCGCCTATCGCCGCGACGATGGGCAATACATGTTGCGCGAGCGTGTCACTCTTCTGCATTGCACTACCGAATACCCGGCGCCGTTCGACGAAGTGAACCTGCGCGTGATCGACACGCTGGCGCAGGCTTTTGACCTGCAGGTGGGCTATTCCGATCACACCAGCGGGATCGCCGTGCCGATTGCCGCTGTTGCGCGCGGAGCGTCGGTGATCGAAAAACATTTCACGCTGGACCGCGATCTGCCCGGTCCCGATCATCGCGCCTCGCTCGAACCGGACGAACTATGTGACATGATTGCCGCCATCCGCCAGGTCGAACAGGCATTGGGCGGTCGCCGCAAGATCGTCACCCCGGCGGAGGCGAAAAACCTGGCCATCGCCAGGAAAAGCTTGGTGGCGGCACGCGCCATTGCCGCCGGGGAGCCTTTCTCGCTGGACAATCTCACCGCGAAGCGGCCGGGCAACGGTATCTCTCCGCTGTTTTTCCATGAATTCCTGGGGCGACCCGCCAGCCGTGCCTATGCGGAGGATGAACCGTTGAGGGAACCGTTCGTTGTGAACGGAGCGCCGCGGGAAGAAGATGCGGAGGGCGCAGCATGAACCAGGACTGGCAAAAAGTACTCGTCGCGCCGGACGATTCGATCGAACAGGTCTTGCAGGTGATCGATCAGGGCGCGTTGCGTATGGCGCTGGTAGTCGACGCCGACCGGCGTCTGCTCGGTGTCGTCGCCGACGGTGATGTGCGGCGAGGGCTGCTGCGCCGCATCGGGCTCGACTGCCCGGTACGCGAGATCATGAACACTGCGCCGCATACGCTGCGCGTCGGTTTTGCGCGCGAAGAAGCCGTGACGCTGATGAAGCGCCACGACCTTCTGCAACTGCCGGTGCTCGATGCCGCGGGGCATCTGGTCGGGCTGGAATCGCAGCGTGAAATACTCGGGCCGCAGCGCTACGACAACCCGGTATTCCTGATGGCCGGCGGCTTCGGCAAGCGCCTGCATCCGCTCACCGAGGCCTGCCCCAAGCCGATGCTGCCGGTGGGAGGCAAGCCGATCCTGGAAAACATCCTGGAAAATTTTGTCGCCGCCGGATTCCATCGTTTCTACATCTCCGTCCATTATCTTGCCGAGCGGATCGAAGCATATTTCGGCAACGGCGAGCGCTGGGGCATCAGCATCGAATACATCGAGGAGAAAACTCCGCTGGGCACGGGCGGGGCGCTCGGCCTGTTGCCGGATATCGGCGATCTGCCGCTCCTGATGATGAACGGCGACCTTCTGACCCGGCTCAATTTCGCCGAATTACTGAAATATCACGTCGAACATGGCGCCCGGATCACGATGTGCGTGCGCGAGTACGATTTCCAAGTGCCGTTCGGCGTCGTCGCGACCGCAGGCAATCTCGTTACCGGCATTACCGAGAAACCGGTGCACAGCTTCTTCGTCAATGCCGGCGTCTACGTGCTCGATCCCGCGGCGGTGCGCTCGGTGGGGCAGCAACAAAAAATCGACATGCCGGACATTATTGGGCGCGTGCTGGCTGAAAACGGAAAGGTTGTTATCTTTCCGGTACACGAATATTGGCTCGACATCGGCCGTATGGATGATTTCGAGCAGGCGCAGAGCGAATTCGGAACGTCGTTGTAGCTTGTTTCCCAATCAGGAATCTTGGATATGCGTTTATATGGAATCGTCGGAACTGGAGGATGTGCGAGGGAAGTGATGTCTGTCGCCGTGGAAATGCTCGCACGGGAGCGGCAGGGTATCGATTGCGAAATAGAATTTGTCGGTATTGCCAGTGATGAGAGAAATATTGTTAATGGCCATAAAGTCATGGCAGAAGAAATTTTTCTCAGCCACCGTGGCAAAAAATTTTTCAGCATCGCGATTTCGGATTCCCTGCTGCGAAAGAAGATCGCGGAAAAATTCATTGCTCGCGGAGCCACACCTTTTACCGTAAGGGCACCAAGCAGCATCTCCATGGAAGGAACCCTGATCGGCGAAGGAGCAATTCTTTGCCCATTTTCGATGGTCACATGCAATGTGACCATCGGAAAATTCTTTCATGCCAATATTTATTCTTCCATCTCACATGATTGCGTTATTGGAGACTATGTGACTCTTGCCCCAAACGCACATTGCAATGGCGGCGTGATTATTGAAGATCACGTATACATCGGAGCCAGTGCCACCATCCGGCAAGGAACGCGCGAAAAGCCGATAATCATTGGACGTAATGCGGTTATCGGTATGGGGGCCGTAGTGACGAAAAGCGTTCCACCCTTTTCCACAGTGGCCGGTAATCCTGCCATACCCCTTGTGCGTAAAGGATAAACAACCCGATGGTGGGTGCTGAGAGGGAAAGGAACGGATCAGCCTTGCTCCCAGATCGGGTTCTTTAGCACCCATTCGCCATAACGATTTTTCGTGAAAATATCCTGATTGTAAAAACGATCAGCGATTTCCCAGAATTTTCGCTGTGTCATGCCCGTGAATTGGCAAAAGTCGGTTAGAGCTTTCTGGTCAAGGCGGTGATCGTGCTCGCGTACCAATTCGATTCCTACTTCCCTAGACAGCATGCCATAACGGATGAGTCTCGCCGCATAATCGGTGGCACTTGCATGGCCGAATTTCGGATATTTCATCCAAGGATGCACCAGATAGGCCATGCTATCCACTTGATCGAAACATTCGAAAGTATGCTCGCGCTCCCACTCGTGATGTAAATCCCAGAACCCCAGAGTTTTTGCAAGCATATAGTTACGGTAGCTGTTCCAGCGTACGTAATAGCTTAAGTAAATGGGTTCGAGTGAAAATCCCTCCAAGGCCTGTTCCGGGTATTCACACAGATGCAAATCTTGTTCGGAAACTTCTTCGCTGAGCAATTCTTGCCATGGCAGAGCAGATGCTACATTGTTATTGATCTGATTCGCGGCGGAAGGGGTTTCTACCCGACCCTCTCCTCCATATTCATAACTGATATTTTCCCCATATACCAGAAGCGGCAGGCGAAATGCCAGTGCCATGCGAACGGGGTAGGTGTAAATGAGGCGGTCAATGAACCAAGTGGGCTTTCCCCATTTTTTCAGACAGGTGCGTAAAAGCGATTTTTCTGCCCGGAGATTGGGTTTTATGGAAATAATATTGCAACCGAAAGCTTCGGAAATATTACGTAGATTATGCTTTCCTGCCTCGGTCATGGTGAAATTGTCTTCTACCGAAACCAGCAGAGGCGTCATGCCCAGCTTGTCTTTCAAAATATGGACTTGAAAGTGACTGTCTTTGCCGCCCGAAACGGCAATAATGCAATCCGGTGCATTTTTGCCGTATTTGCCTCGATGCTTATCGCACAGCACTTCCAGTTCTTTCCACCGTGCGTCCCAGTCTGTTTTATCCTTTTGTTCTTCTGCACGGCAAGCTTGGCAAACACCTTCGTCATCGAAAAATATGCCAGGACGGGTATCAGGCATAACACATTTCTTACAGTACTTCATGGCACTCCCCTATAACTGAAATAATATTTATTTAAAAAACATAATAAATTTACTAATTTTAACATTTTTCTTATTTTTTACAAAAAACAAAGGGTTAGCAATGGAAATTCTCGGTTTGATTCTTGCGCGCGGTGGCTCGAAACGCCTGCCGGGCAAAAACGCCCGCCTGCTCGGCGGCAAGCCACTGTTGGCCTGGACCATTCTCGCGGCACGAGACAGCGGGGCGCTCAACGATCTCTTACTATCCACCGACGACGCGGCGCTGGCGGTGTTGGGCGAGGAATGGGGTGTGCGCGTGCCTTGGCTGCGTCCAGAGGCACTGGCGACCGATACCGCCTCGTCGATGGATGCACTGTTTCATGCCGTCGAGGCGTGTGCGGCAGAAGGACGGCGGCCAGATGCGGTATTGCTGTTGCAGCCGACTTCGCCGTTCAGAAGCGCGGCCACGATCCGCCGCGCTGTGATGAAATTCAAAGAGCATTTGCGGCCCCTGGTTGCCGTCAGTCCGGCACAATCACATCCTGCATGGTGTTATCGCCTCGATGCCGAAGGGAAAATGGCGCCGTATTGTGATGCACCCGGAGGAAAAAGTGCAGGCGAAAATATGCGTTCGCAGGATTTGCCGCCAGCCTATCAGATCAACGGCAGTCTGTATCTGGCGACGACGGAAGATCTTTTGAAGTATCGCAGCTATTTTACGCCGGAAACGCACGCACTGCTCATCGATGATGCGCGTGAGGCACTCGATATCGACGATGCCTGGGATTGGAAAATTGCGGAACTGGTAGCGTCGGAATTTTCTGCCATCACAGGAAAGGATACATAGCGTGGAGAACCCCTCTGGTTTTTCATCCATGCAGAAATGACCTGAAATAAAATTTGTATCGAATACCTGTGTTTGGGCTGCTTGAATAACTGTTACTGGTGAAACCCAGAGAAGTCTGCGTAATTTCTGTGCGGGCAGGAATTCGGAGAATTTTTCCCGGTGCGTGGAACAAACAAGATACAGCGGGCGGGTACACGAAAATTTTCTCTCGATGTACTGGGCACAAAAAAAGCGCCGGAAGGCGCTTTTTTTGTGGATGGAAAATCCGGTCCAGGAAAAATTAATCTGCCTGTCCCTTTGTCTTCCGTTCCAGTTTTTCCTTGATTCGCGCGGATTTCCCGGAACGCTGGCGCAGATAGTACAGCTTGGCGCGACGTACGTCGCCGCGGCGTTTCACTTCAATTTTGGCCAGGAGCGGCGAATACGTCTGGAACGTACGCTCAACGCCTTCTCCCGACGAAATCTTGCGCACGATGAAGCTGGAATTCAGGCCACGATTGCGCTTGGCAATCACCACGCCTTCGTAGGCCTGGAGCCGCTCGCGCGACCCTTCCTTGACCTTCACCTGGACGACGACGACATCACCCGGATTGAAATCGGGAATCGTCTTGCCCAGGCGGGCAATTTCTTCCTGTTCCAGTTGCTCAATCAGATTCATTTTCAAAAACTCCTTTATCGTTTACTGATTCGCATTGCTCCTGCCGGTATTCCTCCAGGAGTTGCGCTTCCTCTTTGGACAACGCACGACCGGCCAACAACTCCGGGCGCCGCCGCCATGTCCGCCCCAGCGCCTCCTTGAGGCGCCAGCGGCGAATTCTCTCATGATGCCCGGAAAGCAACACTTCAGGCACCATCGCTCCATGATAATCCTCCGGCCGTGTGTAATGCGGGCAGTCCAGAAGACCGGAGACGAACGAATCATCTTGCGCCGAGCGCGCATCGTTCAGCACTCCCGGCAATTGCCGCACGATGGCGTCGATCAACGCCATCGCCGGAATTTCGCCTCCGGAAAGGACAAAATCCCCGATCGAAATTTCCTCGTCGACGCAACGCTCGATCAAACGCTCGTCGATACCTTCATAACGGCCACAAAGCAAAATCAGGTTTTCCCCCCCGCATTCTGCTTGCTGCGCCAGCCCGGCGACTCGTGCATGCGTGAGCGGCGCACCCTGTGGCGACAGATAAATTACCCGGCTGCGCGCCTGCGGCTGCACCTGCCGTTGCCGTTCCTTCGCCGCCAGAATCGCGCATTCCAGCGGCTCGGCCTGCATTACCATTCCCGGCCCGCCGCCGAACGGACGATCATCGACCGTCCTGTAGCGATTGTTGGTGAAATCGCGCGGATTCCACGTCGTCAGCGACCAGCGCTTCTCTTCCATCGCCCGCCGCGTGATTCCGTATTGCGTCAGCGCGGCGAACATTTCGGGAAAAATGCTGACAACGTCGATCTGAAAGTCTTCCATCACTTCGCTGCCGTGTTTCCCGCACTTCTCCTGTGTTTACAGCTTCAGCCCCACCGACGGGAAATATGGGTTGATTACCAGTCCAAGCCCCAATCGACGCGGATACGCCGCCCCGCCAGATCCACCTCCAACACCACAGCATCAACAAAAGGCAGCAGCCGTTCCGCGGAGGGCTTCGAAGCTTCGTTTGATTCCCCGTTCGTGCCGACACGCAGTACCGTATTGGCACCGGTTTCAATCAACCCGAGCACTTCACCCAGTACCTGATCTTCCGTGCTGATGACTTGCAGCCCCAGCAAGTCTCCCCAGTAATATTCGCCTTCACCGGGTTGCGGCAATCGTTCGCGGGGAACGCCGAACAGTAATCCAATAATGGATTCGGCGGCGTTACGGTCTTCCATCCCGGCAAAACGCAGCAACAGCGTATTTCCATGCCAGCGCTTGTGATCCACTCGGACTTCGCGCCATGAACCCGCGCCATCTTTCGGTTTCAGCCCCTGTTCTTCTTCCTGTCCCAGCCAGCCGGCGGGTAATTCATCCCACATGCGGGGGTCGTCGGCAAACGGATGCATTCTGACCCATCCTTGAACACCATATGCGCCGACGATTTTTCCAAGAACGATCATTGCCGGCCGATGTGTTTCTTCTCTTGAACCTGAGACAGGTTGAGCAAAAAATCAGAACGGGTGACCAGGGCGGCTTTAAGAACGCGAGAAACGGCGGGATGAAGCGGGCAAGGCCGTAATATTCTGTGTTCTGTGAATACTGCTGCTATCAGGCTGCGGCAGGGGACGCGATCTGGCGCGTAGACTGCTTGACCAGACGTTTTACCGTCGGCGACAGTTGTGCCCCTTGCTGTTTCCAGTAGTCGAGGCGATCATGCGCCACGCGCAGCGACTCTTCACTGGCAGCAGCGGCCGGATTGTAGAAACCGATGCGTTCGATGAAACGGCCATCGCGGCGATTGCGCGAATCGGTGGCGACGATGTTGTAGAAAGGACGCTTCTTCGCGCCCCCACGAGCGAGACGGATGACAACCATTATTTTCTTCCAGGGTCAAAAAAAGAGACGAATTATAGCAATAAAGCACGGAAAAACAATCTATAAGCTTCCCTTTATAAAATAGAGGCGTTTCCGGTTCCTCTGTTTCATCCGACATTCCCTTCATCACCAAAAACCAAATTTTTCGTGACTTCGCCTTCTCGCTGTTTTCGTTACGCTCTGATCGCGTCTCTTTTCGTGCATTTGCTCATTCTTTATAGCCTGCCGTTTTCATTCGGCACGACGAGAGCGACGGGAGGCTCAACAGAATTGAAAGCACGCTTGCGGAGTGCTTTCATTGCGAAAGCGGCAGTGCGCGATCTCCCTTCCGCGCGTTCTGAATCTTCTCTTTCTGAAAAATTGCTTTCCGCACATGCCCCGGCACGGGAAACCGCGCCGCAATCATCGGCACGGCGAGCGGTGCCATTTCCGGCTTCATCTCCAATCATGCGCAAACACACGGCCGTCCGTTCGGACACGGCGTTTTTACCAAAATCAACGCCGACGCCGTCTTCTCCGATTTCCGATACAACCGCGGCGGACCGAAAGGAAAAGTGGAAAATGGGGCAGGAAGCCGCGAATTCGACAGTCGGCCAGGAAATGGACCGGGATTCCCTGCGCCA
The DNA here is from genome assembly GCA_031556405.1 of Rhodocyclaceae bacterium. GTDB lineage: Bacteria > Pseudomonadota > Gammaproteobacteria > Burkholderiales > Rhodocyclaceae > WQZF01. Next base: position 8,400 of record JAVBTC010000180.1, on the reverse strand, counting down.
GTATGTGCTGGCGCTCGGTGTGCAGGCGCGCCGGTTCAAGAATTACCCGTTGCTGGCGAAATCACGGGGAGAATCCGGTACCAGCACGATCGACCTGGAAATCGGACTGGGTCCCCCAAGAGTGGTGCTTGCCCATTCCAGCGGTTACCCTTTGCTCGACGAAGAGGCGCTTGCGATGCTGCAGCAGGCTGCGGCCCATACGTCGCTGCCAGAGATATTGCATGGACGAAATGTCCGAGTTTCAGTGCCGGTGCGTTTTGATTTAGAAAGTGAATGAAGCCGAGGCATGCTGACCCAGCATGCCGGAGCGGCAATCTTCAAAGTATGCGCGCAAGGTCATTTCGACGCTGGCGAAAGCGAGTGTATTCCAGGGAACTTGCGCTTCCGTGAATAACTCTACTTCGAGGGATTCGCTGCCGACGGCATATACGGGAGCATTCAGGTGCCCCAGGTAAAAGAGGTGTACCTGGCTGATCCGCGGCAGGCTGACCAGCGAAAACAGTCCGTCCAATTCGACCTCGGCGCATGCTTCTTCCCGTGTTTCCCGCGTAGCCGCCTGTTCAGTTGTTTCGCCGTTTTCCATGAATCCCGCCGGCAGGGTCCATAACCCGTGGCGCGGTTCGATGGCGCGGCGGCAAAGCAGAATTTTTTCCTGCCATCGGGGGATGCAACCGACCACCATCTTGGGGTTGCGGTAATGAATCGTCCCGCAGCGCTCGCAGACATGTCGCGGCAATGTATCGCCGGGGGGGATGGAAATGATGACGGGGGCGCCGCATTGACTACAGAAATTCATCGCCTCTTTCGGAAACAATAAAGATGGGCGGAACGGATTCCGGGAAATGAAAACGGGACGGGTGAAAATGAAGAAACGGACAACGAAAGGCAAACGGAACAGATGGCCGATCATCTTAGCGCACGCTGCGCGGCTGGTGGAAAATGCGCCTCCGGGGCTGCTACGGGGAGAGTGACGAATCAATCATACATCATGCTCGGGAAGATTCCCGTTATCTTCCGCAGCCGGTAGAATACGGCAAACACGATTTTCAGCATTTGTGCGTGTCGTTTTACGACGGCCCATAAGATCTTAAGGACGTTTATGTTCGTCATCATCGGATACATTGTTGTCATTGCCGCGGTTGTCGGTGGATTTCTTCTCGCGGGCGGACATCTCGGTTCTCTGGTACAGCCGACCGAATACATAATGATCATCGGCACGGCGAGCGGTGCGTTTTTCGTCGCTAATCCCCCTAAAGTACTTAAGGCAACCTTAAAGGCATTGCCGAAGGCGTTCAAAGGGTCGAAATATACCAAGGCGCTGTTTATCGATCTGCTCTCGTTGATGTTCGAAATTCTCGCCAAAGTACGCAAGGAAGGTTTGATGTCGATCGAGGCGGACGTCGAGCAGCCTGAGCAAAGCCCTTTGTTCGCTAAATATCCGGTGATTTCTTCGGATCATCACGTAGTCGAGTTTATGACCGACTATTTGCGCATGATGGTCGGTGGCAATCTCAATGCCTTCGAAATCGAAAATTTGATGGATAACGAAATCGAAACACACCACCATGAGGCGCATCTTCCTGCCTCCGCGCTCAATCGTCTTGCAGACGGATTACCAGCATTCGGTATCGTCGCGGCGGTTATGGGGGTTGTTCACACCATGGAATCGGTGGGCATACCGCCCGCGGAACTGGGAAAATTGATTGCTGCGGCGCTGGTGGGCACGTTTCTCGGGATTCTGATTTCTTATGGATTCGTATCGCCGCTGGGAACGCTGCTCGAAAACAAGAGCGATGAGGAGGCCAAAATATACCAATGCATAAAAGTGGTGCTTCTGGCCAGCATGAGCGGTTATGCACCACAGGTGGCGATCGAATTCGGACGCAAGGTGCTTTTCTCGACCGAACGCCCGAGTTTCCGCGAGCTGGAAGATGAAATCAAGGCTCGCAAGGGAAGATAGATGTATCCGCAATTTCCGTATTTTTTCCGGTGGCGTTATGCCGCAGCACGGGTAGTGATTTGCGATGAGTGACAATTCCCAACGGCCGATCATCGTCAAGCGGATCAAGAAGGCGGCGCATGGACATCATGGCGGTGCCTGGAAACTGGCTTATGCCGATTTCGTTACCGCGATGATGGCTTTCTTTTTGCTCATGTGGCTGCTCGGTTCGACGGCGAAAGGGGATTTCGAGGGGATTGCCGAATATTTCAGAACCCCGCTCAAGGTCGCTTTGCAAGGCGGTTCCGGGACTGGCGATTCTTCCAGCGTGATCAAGGGCGGCGGTACGGATTTGACGCGCCAGAGCGGTCAGCAGATGCGTGGAGAACTGGATTCCACAACCAAGACGTTGAGCATCAAGGCGGCCAATCAGGAACAATTGCGCAAGGAATTCGAACGCCGGGAACGCGAGATGCTGTCCAATCTCAAAAAGCGTATCGAAGATATGATCGATCAAAACCCGTTGTTGCGACAGTTCAAACATCAACTTCTGCTCGACATTACCTCGGAGGGTTTGAGGATCCAGATCGTTGACGAGCGTAATCGGCCGATGTTCGATTTGTCCAGTGCCGAATTGAAACCTTATACAAAGGAAATTTTGCATGAGATCGGCAAATTGCTGAATGCCGTACCCAACCGGATCAGTCTCTCCGGCCATACCGACGCGGCACAGTTCGCCGGCGGCGAACACGGATTTTCCAATTGGGAGCTTTCGACCAATCGTGCAAATGCTTCGCGCCGTGAATTGATCACGGGCGGAATGGATGAACAGAAGGTACTCCGCGTCGTTGGCCTGGCCTCGACCGTGCTTTTCAACAAGAACGATCCCTTGGATCCGATCAACCGCCGGATCAGCATCGTCGTCATGAACAAGAAGACCGAGGATGCGGTATTGCAGGAAAGTACCGATGGCTCTGTTCTGACCAGTGGGGCAGATGGCGAACTGGAGGCGACCTTGCAGGAGCGTGCGCCCTGATGGGAATTTCGACGAATATCCCGAGACAATCATGTGCCGCGCCCCGGAAAAGAGAACAGACACCATGGCAGATCTGAAAAATCAACTTCCGCCCTTGACTCCGGCGAGGAGCAATACCCGCGAGTTTCCCTTTTCCAGTGGGGATTTCGAACGTGTCCGCAAGCTGATTCATCAGCATGCGGGTATTTCTCTTTCTCCGGCCAAGCAGGATATGGTGTATTCGCGTCTGGCGCGTCGTCTGCGCGCGACGGGGATCAACAATTTCACTGATTATCTGAATATGCTGGAGAGGGGGAAAAATCCCGAGTGGGAGCATTTTATCAATGCGCTGACCACCAATCTCACCTCTTTTTTTCGCGAACCGCACCATTTCACTATCCTTGCTGAACATCTGAAGAAAATACAGGGACGGCCGGTCAGAATCTGGTGTTGTGCCGCATCCACCGGCGAGGAACCTTATTCGATCGCGATGAGCATTCTCGAAACGTACGGCAATTTCAACGCATCAATCGCCATTACTGCTTCCGATCTCGATACGGAGGTATTGGCTACGGCGGATAAAGGAGTCTACGCTCAAGACCGTGCTCTTACTTTGTCCCAGGAACGGATGCGGCGTTTTGTCATCAAATCCGAACGTGACGGACAGATTACGGTTCGGCCGGAATTACGACGCATGATTACTTTTCAGCGTCTCAATCTGCTTGATCCTGTTTGGGCTGTGCGCGGTCCGTTTGATGCTATATTTTGCCGTAATGTAATGATCTACTTCGATAAAGAAACGCAATACAAAATCCTGAAACGCTTCGCTCCCCTCCTTGCTGCGGATGGGTTGTTGTTCGTTGGGCATTCGGAGAATTTTTTGCATGCTTCTGAAATATTTCGATCGCGAGGCAAAACCGTTTATGAACTTGCGACCTCCAATAAACACTAAATAAGAGCAAAAATTCACGTTAGCAGACAAAACAAGTGGATATCCATGAACCTGAATTTATACTCACTGACGAGAACCGGAGTTTCCGGTCCCTGCCCAGGCGACAGGATGTCATAAACGCTTGTTTCTCATGCGGCAACGCCATGGTATCGCGTTCGCCAATACATTAAGATATGGTCAGAAGCCATATTGCAGGAAGGGACGAAAATGTCGGAACTACTGAAAAATATCGATGCCCGCACCAAGTTGGCGGGAACGAACAAATTGGAGATTCTTCTTTTCTCGTTGGGGGAAGATGCCCGCACCGGGCGGCGCGAGACGTTCGGGATCAATGTGTTCAAGGTTCGCGAAGTAATGCGTACGCCGACCATAACTGCAGCGCCGGAAATGCCGGTCGCGGTCGAAGGCATGGTCAGTCTGCGGGGGGCTCTGGTGCCCGTGGTCGATCTGGCCAAATATGCCAAGGTTAAATCCAATACGGTGCGCGACATCATGATCGTTACGGAGTACAACGGTCACACGCAAGGGTTCCTGGTCGAAGCGGTGGATACCATCCTGCGTCTGGATTGGAGCCAGATGCGTGTTCCGCCGGAAATGTTGGTAGCCGAAATGGGCGGATTGGTCACTGCCGTCACGGAGTTGGACGATGGGCGCCTGGTGATGATGATGGATGTGGAGAAAGTGCTCTCCGAAACCACGCGCTACGACGACGATGATCTCGTGTACCGGAGCGTGGTGTCGATCGACCGTCCCGAATGCACGGTATTTTTTGCCGACGATTCGAGTGTCGCCAGAAAACAGATCGAAAAAACGTTGCAGGCGATGGGGGTTAAGTATGTCGGTGCGATCAATGGCCGCCAGGCATGGGAAGAACTGGAAAAAATGGCGGATTACGCACGGAGTGTCGACAAGACCCCGGCGGAAATGATCAGCCTGGTGCTGACGGATATTGAAATGCCGGAAATGGACGGCTACATTCTGACCAAAAAAATCAAAAGCGATCCCCGTTTCGCCGATATTCCGGTGATCATGCATTCGTCGTTGTCCGGAATGTCCAACCAGCAACTCGGAAAATCGGTTGGCGTCGATGAATATGTGGCGAAATTCGAACCGCAAAAACTTTCGGAAACCCTGGCGCGTCGCCTGTTGAAGGGTGATATGCCAGCTTTGGCGCAAGCTGATTGAAAAACCAGGGGCTACTATCACGGCTGCGGAAGGAACCCATTCTATGAACGTGTCGGAAAAAAAGAATCTTCTCGAGAGTGTCGATGCGCGAACGCGGCTTGCCGGTTCCAACAAAATGGAAATTCTTCTGTTTTCACTGGGAACCCGCGAGACATTCGGAATCAACGTTTTTAAAGTGCGCGAAGTAGGGCAGACGCCGCACATTACCAAAACCCCGAATATGCCGCGAGGCGTCGAGGGGCTGATTTCATTGCGCGGCAATGTCATCCCCGTTCTGTCGCTGTCCGCGTTTCTCGATCTCGACGGTCCGCCACAGCCATTGGGGCAGACGATGATGGTCGCCGAATACTCCAAGCGTACGCTGGGATTTCTGGTGCATGAAGTCGACCGCATCATCCGCGTCGACTGGGAGCGGGTCAAGGCACCTGAAACCGCGCTTACCAGCAATCAGGGCCTGATTACCGCGGTGATCGAACTCGACGAATCCCATCTGGTTTCGATTCTCGATGTCGAACAGATTCTCGCCAATGCCTTTGGCGAAGCGGTCATCATCGATGTTCCACCGGCGCGGGTCGATGAAGAAACTTCCATCTTTTTCGTCGACGATTCCAGCGTCGCGCGGCGAAAAATCAGCGAGGTTCTCGATAAACTCCGGATCAAGCACAAGCATGCCACCAACGGCGCAGAAGCATGGACTCGCTTGCAGGCGATTGCCGCGCACGCGCAGCAGACCAAAAAATCGGTACGTGATGAAATCCGTATCATCATGGTCGATGCCGAGATGCCGGAAATGGACGGTTATGTCCTGACCAAGCACATCAAAAGCGATCCGCGTTTCGATGGCGTTCCCGTGGTGATGCATTCTTCGCTTTCCTCGGAGGCGAACCGCGCCATGGGCAAGGAAGTGGGGGTCGACGCCTATGTAGCCAAATTTGATGCTGGTGTCTTGGCCGATACATTGCGTCCGCTGCTTGAACGATAAAATTCCAGGGAGTAACGAAGCATGCCCGATCCAAAGATCAAATTTCTGGTGGTAGATGATTTCTCGACCATGCGGCGCATCGTGCGCAACCTGCTCAAAGAACTTGGCTTCACCAATGTCGACGAAGCGGAAGACGGCGTGATTGCGCTGCAAAAATTGCAGGGAGGCGGTTTCGACTTCGTCGTGTCCGATTGGAACATGCCAAACATGGACGGTTTGACGCTGCTGCAGACGATCCGCGCTACCGATAATCTCAAACATTTACCTGTACTGATGATCACCGCCGAGGCGAAGAAGGAAAATATCATCGCTGCGGCGCAGGCAGGCGCCAGTGGTTACATCGTCAAACCTTTTACTTCGGCGACGCTCTCGGAGAAATTGCAGAAAATCTTCGAGAAGATGGACAAGCCCGCTTAACGCAAACTCAAAGAGGTGACCATGAGCGCAGATTCAGCCGAACTCGAAGCATTATTCGAGAGTATTGCTTCCGGGAAAGACACGACGCCGGCACAACCGCAGGGTGGAGCGCAGGCAGCGCCGGCTGCCCCTGCCGTTTCGGCGACTCCCACCGCGCCGGTTGCGCCCGCCGCTTCCGTTCCTGCTTCTCCGGCCGTCCCCGCTGCGCAGAATAGGGATAAAGCAGGCGATTCCGATGAATTGGAAGCTCTTTTTGACAGCTTGGCTCAAGAAGCCGAAAAAGCCAGAGAAGGTGCAGACGCTTCCGACGTTCAAGATGAAGACACATGGGAAGGGCAGCAAAAGGTATTTCATCGTGTTGGCCAGATGGCGCGGCAGTTGCACGATACCCTGCGACAGCTCGGCTACGACAAGTTGTTGCAGGAAACCGCCGCGCCGATCGCCGACGCCAAGGATCGTCTGTCTTATATCGCCAACCTGACCGAACGGGCGGCTTACCGGGTATTGAACGCCACGGACATCGCCAATCCGATCCAGGATGCGCTTGAAAGCGATGCCACGGTGCTTGCCGAGCGCTGGGATCGGGTATTCGAGAACAAATCGGATGTCGATGAGTTCAAAAGACTGGCTGCGGATACGCGCGCTTTTCTCGGCGAGCAACTGCCGCAGAAGACGGGCGATACCAAGGCGCAGTTGCTGGAAATCATGATGGCCCAGGATTTTCAGGATCTGACCGGGCAGGTCATCAAGAAAGTGATTTCGCTTGCCCAGGATCTTGAAAAACAATTGATGAACGTGCTGATTGAAACCATACCGGGCGAACGTCGCACCGAATCGCTGGAAGGACTGTTGAATGGTCCGGTGATCAATGCCGAAGGGCGTTCCGATGTGGTGGTCAATCAGGAGCAAGTCGACGATCTGCTTGAGAGCCTGGGGTTCTAGGAGAAAAAAATGAGCGATTTCGCCGGAATGGAAGACCTGTTACAGGACTTTTTACAAGAAGCCAACGATCTCTTGTCGGATGTGGACAACAAGCTGGTCGACCTTGAAAAAATGCCAGACGACCGGGGACTTTTGAACGATATTTTCCGTGGTTTCCATACCATCAAGGGTGGCGCGGGATTTTTGAGCGCGACCGAACTGGTGACGCTGTGTCACTTGACCGAAAATCTCTTCGATCAGTTGCGCAACGGTGAATTGCACCTCTCTCCTGAGCTGATGGATATCATCCTCGGTGCCACGAAGGAAGTGCGCATCATGTTCGGCGACCTCGCCCAGGGGATACAGCCGCAGCCGGCGCCACAGGAGGTTTTGCAGGCATTGCGCCGCTTCGTTGAAAAACAGGCGGTGCCTGAGGTCGAAGTAACGGCGACGCCGGCCTCTCCGCAACCTTCTGCCGGGGTTTCTTCCGGCGCGGGAGCGGGCGGCGGGCCAGACTGGCAAGCATTGCATGCGGCCGTCAGCGGACAAGATTCGTCTGCTTCCGGTTCCGCGCCCGAAGCGCCGGGTGCTGCACGAGGAGAGATTATTACCGCCACCGAGGCTGCGGCCGGAAAACAGGCCCAGCCCGCACCGCAACCTTACGGTCGCCGTTCTACCGACAAGCCCGGTGCCGTGGCATCGGGAGCTCCCGGCGGTCGCCGCGTCGAAGAACGTGCCGCGGCGCGGGAAAACACGATTCGTGTCGATACCGCGCGACTCGACCAGGTATTGAATCTCTCCGGCGAAATCGGTTTGATGAAAAACCGCCTGACCAGTCTGCGCGCGGACATTCTCAGCGGCAAAACCGATCCCGAAACCTTGCACGCGCTCGACCAAGCCGTTTCGCAACTCGATCTGCTCGTTTCCGATTTACAGAACTCGGTGATGAAAACCCGGATGCAGCCGATTGGCCGGCTGTTCCAGAAATA
>JAVBTC010000146.1:0-12477 GCA_031556405.1 Rhodocyclaceae bacterium | reverse complement strand
TCTCCTTGCACTGTTCGTTATGGCGGCACAGGGTAACAGCTTCCGTGAAACGCTAACAGGGCTATCCTTCTTTTCGAAACCTTCTCTAAACCGATTCCGGAGACGAATAAATTTATCTCCAGATTCCTTTGTCTTTCTAATGTCATTGTCGTTTCGGCGCTGTTCCGGTGCCTTATACTTCGTGTATGATTTAATCCTTTAAGCTCGGTATTTGTGGGAATCCTGTGGTTGTCGTGGCATAAGCCGCCATTTCCCATTTTCGGAAATAGCGGCGGGTTTTTTGTGCGTGGTGTTTGACTTGGTTTTTTGTGGCCGTGGATGATTGCAATCCGGTCCACAGCGCCGATTTTCGATTGATTCTTCCGGAGAAATAACCCATGAATCCGTTTCAGGCTTATCTGATTGAAGAAAACGAAGGAAAAGTACAAAGCCGGTTCGTGACGATGAACGAATCGGAACTCGACGCCGGCGAGGTGACAATCAAGGTCGCTTATTCCAGCATCAATTACAAGGATGCGCTGGCGGCTACCGGCACCGGCAGGATCATCCGCCGTTTCCCCTGCATCGGGGGCATCGATCTCTGCGGTGTTGTCGTTGCCAGCGCCGATGCGCGTTTTTCCGTCGGGCAGAAGGTGATTGCCACCAGTTTCGATATCGGCGTCGCGCACCATGGCGGTTACGCCGAATATGCGCGCGTTCCCGCCGCCTGGGTGGTGCCGCTGCCGATGGGGATCTCCCTGTTCGACGCGATGGCGCTGGGTACCGCCGGGTTTACCGCGGCCCTGGGCGTCGTGCGGATGGAGGAAAACGGATTGCTGCCGGACAAGGGGCCGGTCATCGTTTCCGGGGCCACCGGCGGTGTCGGCAGTCTCGCGGTCGATATGCTGGCGCGCCGCGGCTATCATGTCGTGGCGCTGACCGGAAAGGAAGCGGAAAGCGATTATCTGCGCCATCTCGGCGCCGCTGAAATCATGCTGCGCGATTCGCTCGACCTGGCCAAGATCCGCCCGCTGGATAAAGCACGCTGGGCCGGCGCCGTCGACAATCTCGGCGGTGATGTGCTGGCCTGGATGGCGAGCACGATGCAGCAGGGCGGCACGATCGCCAGCATCGGCAACGCCGCCAGCATCAAACTGAATACCACGGTGATGCCGTTCATTCTGCGCGGCGTTTCGCTGCTCGGGGTCGATTCGGGTTATATCGGCGAGCCGTATCGCAGCGGCGTCTGGCAGCGCCTGGCGAGCGACCTGAAACCGGCGCATCTGGCCGAAATGGTGCGCACGGTGCGCCTGGAGGCGCTCCCGGGTGAGTTCGAGCGTTTCCTGGCCGGGAAAGCGCGTGGGCGGACCGTGGTTGAAATCGGCGATATCGACGGCGGCAAGTGAAATGAAATCGATCCGGATAAATCCAGGACGGAACTGACGAGGTCAATAGGGGAGTGGTATGCAAGAGAAAAATCCGGCGTCGAAACCGCGAATTCTGATCGTCGACGATTCCCGCATCGTCCGCGCTTCGATCATCAAGAGCATCCGCGGCCAGTGCGACTACCGGGAGGAGGCCGACGGAGAGGCGGCCTGGCAGGCGCTGATGTTCGATTCGTCGATCCAGTTGCTCATTTCGGATCTGACGATGCCGCAACTGGATGGTTTCGGTCTGCTCGAACGCCTGCGGTCATCGCGCGTGGAGCGCCTGAAAAATCTTCCCGTCATTATGATTTCCGGCGACGAGGAGGAGGAGGTTCTCAGCCGCGCCAAGGCGCTGGGAGTTTCCGATTTCATCGCCAAGGGTACCAGCAGCGCCGAGATCATCGCGCGGATCAAGGCGTTGCTGACGGCATCGCAGGTGCAGCAGGAGCAGGAAGTGACGCGCGATTCGCAGATCATCGATATCGAGAGCGGACTGTTTTCACGTCGCTATGTGGAACTGCAGGTGAGCCAGGCGCTGCCGCGCGTTTTCCGCTACAACAGCGAATTGAGCGTGCTGACGATCGGTTTCGATCAGTACCAGAAATTGCGCGAGGGTGTCGGCGAAAAGGTGATTCGCCAGCTTTTATTGCGTCTGGCACGCCTCCTGGTGAAGAAAGTGCGCAAGGAAGATAGTTTCGGACATTACAGCGACGGTGTTTTTGCCATCGCCTCGCCGCAGACTTCGGAATCGGCCTGTCTGCAATTCGCCAATCGTCTGCGCGAAACCATCGGCGTCGCTTCCGTTCCCGGCACCCAGGGGCAGCGGCTGAAGCTTTCGGTCAGCGTGGGGTTGGCGCACAGTCCGACGGATACGGTCAATTCGCCGGAAGAGCTGTTCGAGCTGGCGTTGCGGCGCATGCAGCAGGCCGAGTCGATGGGTGGCAACCGGGTGATCGGCTGTTCGTCGAGCGGACGGCCGCTTGCCGTGATGGGGCTGGATCGTGCCGCGAACCTGCTCAAGGCGGGCCATCCCGAAGCACTCGAACCGCACCTCCGCACACTGGGCGAACGGCTGATGCCCTTGTTGCGTTTTCTCGACCAGGAACTCGATGCCGGAACCGATCTTTCCGAACTGGAATTGCGTCTGGGCGAGCAGGAAGCCAGCACGACGATCTGGAAATGATCCGTTTTCCTGGAATTTCCAGGTTTCACAATGAACAGCACTGAATCTTTCAGTACCGGGCGTTCCGGAATCATGACTTCACAATCGTCCTTGCCTTCGTCATCGTCATCCGTTTCACCGCCCCTGTCGCCGCAATGTATCGCGCTGTCGGCACCGTTTTCCGCAATTGCGGAAGGGGCCGCGGTTTTCCGCCGGATATTTTTTCCGAGCCTCGTTTATACGGGAGCCTTCGTTCTGGCCGGCATTCTGCTCTATTTTCTGACGCACCGTCTCGGCCTGGCGCCGATGGTCTGGGCGTTGGCCGGGGGATTCATGCTGGTGGGGCCGATGCTGCTGGCGGGATTTTTTGCGCTTGCGCGCCGGGAACGGGAAATCCCGGCGAATGAATCCGTACGCCTTGCCGACGCTTTGGCCGGTTTCTTCCGCATGCCGACGGCAGTCTGGGCACTGGCACTGGTCTGCGCGTTCCTGTTTCTCGTCTGGATTACCGATATCGGTATTTTGTACAGTTTCATGGTCGGCCGCGAACATTTGCCCCTGGCATGGGAGAGCTTTATCCCGTTGCGCGAACATATCACCGCGTTTTATTTCTGGGGCAGTGTCATGGGGGCGGCGCTGGCCTTTATCCTGTTCTCGATATCGGCCTTTTCTGTACCGTTGCTTCTCGACCGCCGGACTACGCTGGTATCCGCCGTCAGCGCCAGCGTGCGCGCCGTGTTCCGTAATTTCCTGTCCTGCCTTGTCTGGGCGCTCCTGCTCTCCGCGGTCACGATGACGGCGGTACTCCTCCTGCCGCTGTTGTTCTTCGCCCTTCCGGTTATGGCCTACGCCAGCGAAGCGCTGTACCGGCGGGTATTTCCCGGTAGCGTTCTCCTGGTATCAACCCCGTGATCCGGTCCATATTCCAGCATTTCCTGCGTGGATAGTCCGCCGTCCCGTCACTGGTCCGGCGGTCGTCGAGTTCAGTCGAGTTCAGAAATGGATATCGATATAGTCGACGACACCGCTGCCTTCGCAGTTGTCCATTTCCTGTAAGCGCCAGAATTTGCGTTTGCCGCTGGCGCGGAAGTGATAAGTGCCCTCGCGTTCGCAAATCTTTCCTTCGAACAGATGGCTGACTTGGCTGCGGATAAGACCGGTAAATACGAGTTCGTTTCGCGTCGGCTGAGTCAACGTGCCGTCGATCGTGACGAAACCTTCCTTGCCGCGCATCTCGCCCTTGATCCGGTAAACGCCCTGCGCATCGGGCGCGGAGACTTCGGCGGTGCCGTATTTTCCATCCAGCCATTGCAGCGAAAGCATGTGTTTTCCGGGTTTGATCGGCTCGAAAGTCTCGGCGCGGGCAGCGGGGCTTGCCAGGAAAAGCGCCAGCACCAGAAGGGCAAATGCGGCGGTGAACGTCGATCCGAGGCCGAAAAGGAATGATGGAATGAAGGGGTCGTTGCGGGGCATGATGCTTTCCTGTCGATAATTTTTGAAAACGAATAGAAATCGGGTTGAGGATTGGAGAGGGAGCGGACAGCAAAAGAATAAATTCTATTTATGTAATTTAATTTTTGATTGTAACAAGCTACATGCAAAGAACAATATTTAATTAATAACTGGAATTATTCGGGTTTTGAGGAGGTATGTATATGCTGCCCTTTGCCCGCGAGGAAATTCTCGCCGCATCATTATGCCGAAAATATTCCCGGTCTTTCCCGGTCAAGCGTCCTGCTGACCGTAACCGCTGAATTTCTCCAGTATCCGCGCCATTTCCCCTGCGTCGAGCAGTACCGGGTCGCCGAGCTGGCAGGCACGCCAGTACTGGGCACATAGCGTTTCCAGTTCGAGGCCGAGGTCAAGCGCATGGGCGCAGTCGCGACCGTAGACGAGCATTCCGTGATTGGCGAGCAGGCAGGCGCAACGTTCGTGCAGCGCTTCCAGCGCGGCTTCCGAAAGCGCCTGGGTCCCGAAAGTGGCGTACCGGGCGCAGCGCACCGTGGCGCCGCCGAAACGGGCGATCATGTAATGGAACGGCGGTATGTCGCAGCGGAGGCAGGCGAGCGCGGTGGCGAACGGCGAATGGGCGTGCAGCACCGCGTCGGCTTCCGGCCGCGCGCGGTAGAGGTCGCGGTGGATGCGCCATTCGGAAGAGGGTTTGCGCCTGTTGCCGTATCTTCCGTTTTCCTCCCCTTCCGTATCGAGCGGCAGGAAGACGATATCGGCGGGTTCCAGTGTCGCGTAGGGCATGCCGGTGGGTGTGATCAGGAACCCGTCGCATGCTTTCCCTTCCGATTCGATGCGATGGCGGCAACTGAGATTGCCGGCGGTGCCCGGCGTCAGTCCGGTCGCGGACATCTGCCGCGCGGCGGCGATCAGCGCGGTGCGGGAATCAACGGGGAGCGGTGCCGGAGGGGGATGCGGGGACATGGGCGTATTCTGGGTAGAGTCGGGCGATGCCGGCGTGCGAGGCGGGCGCCGTGCCACGTTCGCAGATCAGCGCGGTGACGCAGTCGGCGGGCGTGATGTCGAAAGCGGGGTTGCGCACCGGCGTGTGCAACGGGCAGATGCGTACCTGGGCGATCCGGCCTTCGGCGGCATTGCCTTTGTTCTCGGCGTTTTCCATCGTTCCCGTCATTCCCACCACTAGCCGCAGTTCATCGCCGGCACGTTCCTCGATCGGTATCGCGGCGCCGTCGGGGCAGGAAAAATCGAAAGTCGAACGCGGCGCGGCAACGTAGAACGGCACTCCGGCCATTTTCGCCGCGAGTGCCTTCATCAGCGTGCCGATCTTGTTCGCGACGTCTCCGTTGGCGGCGATGCGGTCGGCGCCGACGATGACGGCGTCGACTTCGCCGCGCGCCAGCAAGTATCCGGCGGCATTGTCGGCGATCAGCTCATGCGAAATTCCCTGCTGCGACAGCTCCCACGCGGTCAACAGGCCCTGATTGCGCGGCCGCGTTTCGGAAACGAGGACATGCACGTCGATACCGGCTTCGGCGGCGGCATAGATCGGCGCCAGCGCCGTGCCGCGGTCGACGGTCGCCAGCCAGCCGGCGTTGCAATGCGTCATCAGGCAAAGGCGGGAAAAAGGGGAAAAAGGGGAAGAACGGGAAGAGCAGGCGTCGAGATTGCGCAGCAATGCCAGTCCATGCTCGCCGATGGCGCGGTTCTGCGCCACGTCCTCGTCGGCGATGGCATCCGCTTCACGCCACGCCGCGTCGGCGCGCGCGGATGCAGGCAGCGGCGACAGCACCGTACGCATTCGCGCCAGCGCCCAGGCGAGATTGACCGCAGTCGGGCGGGTGGCGTTGAGCACGGCGAGGGCATTCGCGAGCGTGGCGTCGCTTTCCGTTTCATTTTGAATCCCGGCATTCCGCAATGCGAGCGCGACACCGTAAGCGGCGGTGGCGCCGATCAGCGGCGCGCCGCGCACCTGCATCGTCCGGATCGCCCGCGCCGCGTCTTCCAGCGTTTGCAGCGTCAGCGTGCGCCAGGCATGAGGCAGCGCGGTCTGGTCGATGACGGCGACGGCGTCGCCCCGGTCCGCTGCTCCAGGCGTTCCGGGCATTTCGGGCGATAAAGAAGATTGTCCGCAGCGCCAGATGCTGCGGGTATAAACACCATTGGCCTTCATGGATCGGAGTATCGGAGGATATGTGGGGGAGGGCGGGAGAAATCAGGAGATTTGCGTAACGAAGCGGTGCAGCGCGGCAACGGTGGCGGGCGCGCTTTCGACCATGATCGCATGGCCGCAGCCGTCGATCGTTTCCGTCTCCACTTGCGCCGCATTCTTCAGCGCCCCGGCAAGCGGCACGGCATTGCGCGGCGGCGTCATGCGGTCGCGCCGGCCCACGATCAGGAGCGCCGGGCAGCGCACCGTTTCGGCGTCGGCAAAACCGTCCTGGTAATCGTTACAGCAGCGCATGTCCGTCGCTACCACACCCGGACGACTGCGGCGCAGGATGGCGAGGGATTTTCCCGGTCCCCAGACGCCATGTCCGACATTGCCGCCGGAGAGGTAGAAAGAGGGGGTATGCGACCACAAGGTCATCAGGCGGAATGCCCTGTCCGGGTCTTTTTCCGTCATTTCCAGCAAGGCGCCGGAAACGGGCATCGGCAGGCTGCTGCCGATCAGCGCCAGGCCGGCGATGCGCGGTTGATGCCGTGGAGGTTGTCCTGGCGGCTGTTTTTCCCGGGCCGCCGCGGAAAGCGCGATCAGCGAACCCATCGAGTGCCCGGCAAGCACGACGCGGGGCAATTCCAGCGCATCGATCAGCGCCAGCAGCCAGTCGGCGTATGCGGCGATGCTGGTGGGTGGCGAACCAGCGGATTGTCCATGTCCAGGCAGATCGGGGGCCAGTGCCGTGTGGCCGAGTGCCGCGAGTCCCTGGCGCACGCCATCCCATGCGTCGCAATCGTTGGCGGCGCCGTGGATGAGCAGAATGGACGGTGTCGGGGAAGAAAAAGAGGAAGAGGGCGATGTATCTGCGGCGGGCACGAACGATTCGCCCGCCGCTTTGTTCACTACTTCGCCTGCTACATGGCAACGCTGATTCTGTACGGTGAGAAACACGTTTCCCGGTCCTTTGGCGTTGCCGTCGATCAGGCAGGGACGTTGGGGGTGAGCAGATTTTCCAGATAGACGATGCGGTCTTTGATATAGAGCTTGCGTTTTTTCAGGCGCCGGAACAGCAGCTCGTCGGGCCGCGTGCCTGATTCGAAATGATCGAGGACGAGGCCGATATCGCGGTGCTGCGCTTCCAGTTCCTGCAACATATGACGAATTTCTTCGGGATCCGTGGGGTTGGGCATGATGAAGTCTCCATCGGTGAATCGACGTGGCGGTGAAGCCGGCATAAGGGCGGAAATCAACGTCAAAGAAAACGCTGAAGCAGGTATTGTGCTCCCCAGAGCGTGTTCATGCCAACCACCAGGGTCAACAAGGTGCTGCGCGTGCGCCAGGCCACCAGCGCGGCGCAGAAGGCGGCGATGCAGCGCGGTGTGTCGGGAGAGGGAAGCAGGGACCCGGTGGCGCCCGCCGTCTCGATGAACAGAGCGGGCGTGATGATCGCCGTCATTACCGCCGGCGGAACGTAACGCAGGGTTTGCTGTACCCAATGAGGGATGTCGATGCGCGAAATGAGCGCGATGGGTATCGCACGCAGTAAAAAGGTACCGAGCGCGACGGCGGCGATGACCAGCCAGAGAAACGATTCGTTCATGTTTTGTTCGCCCTTCGCTCGGCGCTGTCCCGTGCGCTGCCCCGTTTTTTATCCAGTACGCCGACGATCCGCCCGGCGACGATGCCGAGCGCGGCGGCGACGATCAGGTTGAGTTTCAGCGGCAGCGTGAGCGCCGCCGCGGCAATGCCGCCGGTCAACGCGGCGCAGGCCATCGCGCGGTCGCTCAGAAGCGGAACGACCATGGCGATGAAAGAAAGCGGCACGATGAAATCGGGCGACCAGGACTGCGGAATCAGATTGCCCAGCACGATCCCGGCCGCCGTCGACAATTGCCAGGAAAGCCAGATCGACAGCGCCAGGCCGAGGAAATACCAGCGGATCGCGGCGCGTTCCGTGTCTTTTCCGGGTTCGTGCGATTCGAGATAGCGGACGATCGTCAGCGCATAGACCTGATCGACCAGGAGATACGAAACCAGCGTCTTCCAGCCGCGTGAGAGCGGCCGCAGGTGCGGCGCGATCGAGGCCGCGTACATCATGAAACGGAGATTGACCATGAGGCTGGTGGCGACGATGACGGCAAACGGCGCCCCGGCCAGCAGCAGTTGCATGACGACGATCTGGGACGAGCCGGCGAAAATCAGCAGACTCATCGCAAACGCCTGCCACGGCTCGATTCCCGCGGCGCGCGCGGACGCGCCGCAGACCATTCCGAAAGGCACGAGTCCCATGATGAGGGGTAGAAAATCGCGCATTCCGGAAAAAAACTCGCGCCGCGCAATGCCGGGGGGCGACATCGGAGGGTTTTTGTGCATAGAATAGGGTCAGAATGCTGATTGGGGCATGTTTGGAATTTTGGAATTCGAATCGGGCCGCCGAGTTTCCGCGGTCCGGGCGCGGCGGGATGTTGAATCAGGCGAATCGTGCAACTCGGGCAATTCGGACGGATCGGCGCGGAAATGTTCCAGGAATGCAAAATCCGATTAACGGTTACTTTTATGGTTTGGAGGCATCCGCGATGTTCTATCACGTAAATGTCGTATTTGGAAAAGATCGGGAATATACCTACAAATTCTCCGACAGCGAACTGGCAGGACGCAGCGCCGAAGAAGCGCGCCGCTGGTTCGACAAGGAGTTCAACGAACTCGATTGCGCTCCGACCAACCCGGTGGGAAAAGTGCTGGTGATCGACAAGATTCTCAACGTCGCCAAGGCGGGCGGCGAGCAGCGTTTCAACGAAGGCAAGACCTGGGCGCGTGAATTCGCCCATTATGCGGCGCTGGCGCTGGGGCGCGACACGATTACCGTCGATGTGCCGGGCGACAGTATCAATTATTGAATCCATTGAACCGTGCGCGCGGGAATGCTCCTGACAGGAGTTCATTGCCGCGCGCAATTCATTTCCGGTCATGAACAAGGCATTTACCCGCGAGCGCGACGACGAGGGAGATGACGAAGCCGCGGAAGCGGCGAGTCCCCTGCCGCAGGGAACGAAAAACTACATTACCCCCACGGGGTATGCGCGCCTGAAAGCCGAATACGATCATCTGCTGCGCCGCGAGCGGCCGCAGATAGTCGATATCGTCGCCTGGGCGGCTTCCAACGGCGACCGTTCGGAAAACGGCGATTACATCTACGGCAAAAAGCGCCTGCGCGAAATCGACCGCCGTTTGCGTTTTCTGGGCAAGCGCCTGGAAAACGCCGAGGTCGTCGATCCGGAATTGCAGAAGAATCGCGACCAGGTTTTTTTCGGCGCCACGGTGACGCTCGACGACGGTTCGGGCGAGGAACGGACGTACCGCATCGTCGGCGTCGACGAAACCGATCCCGCGCGCGGCCACATCAGCTGGATTTCTCCCTTGGCGCGCGCGCTCCTGAAGGCGCGCGAGGGAGATACCGTGCGTTTCCAGAGTCCCGCCGGCTGGCGCGAACTGGAGATCATCGCGGTGAGTTACGAAAGCGAAGCGCCCGGATAAAATATTTGACACGGGTAAGCGGCACAAGAATAGAATTCCATTGCCGTATCGTTTCATGGCAGGGGTATCAGTGTTTTTCGATCGAATTTTCATACCAATGGGAGGTTCCATGCCTTATTTAGCGGATATCAAAGTAGTCAAGGAAGAGGCAGATGCCAACAAGTTGCTGGCGGAAGGCCAAAAGAAATATTTCGGTGAGTCGCAGCAATGCGTCGCGGCAGTGAAACATTTCGCCGGAGCTCCGGAAACATCGCTATGGAAGGCCGGCGAAAAAGTGAAAGAGAGCACGACCATCAAGCCCGGCACGGCAATTGCCACGTTCGATGCCAATGGCCGTTATAAGGGACATGCCGCGATTTACGACACGCAGGACCGAACGGCCCTTTACGTTTACGATCAGTGGGAGGGGACGCCGTTTCACTCGCGTCCGATTTATTTCAGGGGATACGGTAGAGCTTCCAACGATGGAGATCAGTACTATGTCATTGAACGGAAATAAATTTTTATGTATTTTCCTGCTGGCTTTCGCCTTGACGGCACATGCCAAGGAAAAGAATATGATCTACACATGTCCAGCGACGTTCAACTACGACAACAGCGTTTACCCTCTGGCGAACGCTTCCGTCTTCGACGATTCCAATAACGTTCCGGCGGATCTGGTGCCGGATTCCGCGGATGGGGGTGTGCGCAAATGGGAAATCGACAAGAGAATGATGCCGGTCCTGGTATGCCGCTATAAAGGCACCGCGCATACCATCCACTTGCGGGCGACGGGTTCAGCACTGTGCGAATTCAAGGAGCAGCCGGCCAAGGCGTACTGCAAGTGACGGTTTAGGAAGGAATGCCGCCGGTCCGGCGGCATCCTATTTGAAGCATTATTTTCTAATCAAGTGAAATTTGATTTGATTACCGTAGCCGGTTCCAAGTAGATATTATTCTATATAATTAGAATTTGATCGGGCAAAACCTGGATTGTTGCATGGGGATGCCGCGTTTCGCCTCCCCGGTGCAGGGAGAATGCTCTCGCTTCGATGCTTATTCGTCGGACTTTCCCGTCAGAAGACGTTTTATTTTTGTCATCAATCCGGCTTCTTGCGGCGTATGGGCCGCTGTTTCGTCGGGCAGCGGTGGTGTAGTGGGGGCGCCGGCACGGCTACCAATGGCGGGGCGGTGTTCGTGCGGTGTATGGATCATCCCTTCGGTGGTCCAGAGGTGCTTCGACCAGAAATCGACGACCGTCCATTTTTCACCGTCGTGCGCAATGTACCAGTGGTAATGATCTCCGAAGATTTCGCCGATGGCGATGCAGCGTCCATCGAGGTGCGAGTGTTGTGCCCAATTCCAGTAGATTTCCGCCGACGATTCCATGGCTGGGGGCAGCGTGATGCCGGTATCGCGTTCCAATGCGGCGATGAAGCGACGGGCAACCGCGGCGACCGGGGGTGAAACGGCCCATTCGTAAGCGGGGCGTTCGACCGCGCAGCGGGGCAGAGCCATTTCGAGCGCCATCGTTTCCCGCGTGGCGCAGAGGAGAACCGGGTCGCCGGTGACGGCGGCCACCGCGACCAGATTAGCGTCGTCTTCGGTGACGCACTCGGCGGCGCGGCGGCTGATGCGCTCGACATTCCATGATGCCGCGTCTCCCAGGCTTTCCATTGCGTCGCCGAGCGGGCTGCCGGTACGCGGCAGCAGGGAAAGCAAGTCGGGACAAGGGCGGCCCATCGCGGGCGACGAATATACCGCGCGCAGCCGTTCCAGCGCCGTTTCCGCCGCTGCATCGGGCATCGGTTGCTTCTCGGCATTCTGCAAGGTGCGAATCAGCAGGAAATAGCGCCGCAAGTCCTCGCTCTGGTAGTAGTAGCCCTCGACCGGAACGTCGAGCAGCGGCAGCCGCAGCGCGGCGACCAGACGCTCGGCGTGCGGAAGCAGGACGGCGGTTTCGTATTCCTGTTTTTCGGCGCGGAAGAGTTCGTTCAACCCGAGCACGAATACCCGGTCATCGACGACATTTGGCATGATGGTCAGCGGAGGATGAAAGAGAGGCGATGACGATAATAAAGTGGGTGCTCCGAAATGGGTCCGGCGTGTTTTGCGGTTTTTTCCGATGGCATGGAGATGCCGGCCTTTTTCCCGGTCTATCTGGTTTTCGGCGCCGCGCCGAAACAGTTCCAGCGTTTGATATCCGATTCGGAATGCGCTGAACCGTATTCGACTTCGCAGCGCGTAACGGCGTCAGGTAATTTCATCGCTACCGTCGCGCTTGTGCCCGTGTATTCGCAGGCGGCCCAATGGCCTTTTGCCGATGGAGTCAGATTCCAGATATTGATTGTCGTTTTTGCGCCCTTTTTAGGTTTCTTCTCATCATTCGGCGCCAGAAGAAACATCTGATCGGGATGTCCATCGTAAAACGAGACGTTGGAATAATAATGGGTTTTCCGGGTATTGACGGGCTGCCAGCTCCCGGGGGCCGTTTCGACGTTTTGCCGCACGGTCAGTTCGGGAGGGCATTGAGGCAGATCGGGCAGCGGCGTTTCCGCGGCGCTGGCCAGAAGGCAGAATCCCAGTGCGGCAAGGAGCGGCACGACAGCCCTGAATGAGATGTGCGGGATGGTATTCATTCCTCTGCCGTGCCGGTGTCGCCCGATTCCGTGCTCTGCCCACTCTCCAGCGTTTCCCGATGCCAGCCTCCGCCCAGCGCCTTCAGCAGGGTGGCGCTGGCGACGAGGCGCTGGCCTTCGACGCCGATG
>JAVBTC010000178.1:0-4016 GCA_031556405.1 Rhodocyclaceae bacterium | reverse complement strand
CGGCCTCGCCAAGGGATTCGTCTTCGGCATCCTGGTGGCGCTGATCGCCTGTCATTTCGGCCTGCGCGTCAAACCCAACACCGAAAGCCTCTCGGCGCGCACGACCAGTTCGGTCGTCACCTCGATCACGACGGTCATCCTGGCCGATGCCGTATTCGCCGTGGCGACGCGCGGCATTGGGCTGATGCGGCTGTAGAGGATCGCTGCGACATGACCCATCCCGCGAACGACGGAATATCGCGCACCGCTTCACCGCCGGCGCTCGAAGTCAGCGGCTTGTTCACGCGTTTCGGCACCGTCGAGGTACACCGGGACATCTCGTTCAAACTCGAACCCGGCGAAGTGCTCGGCCTGGTCGGCGGTTCCGGCAGCGGAAAAACCACGCTGCTGCGCGCCATCGTCGGACTGCTCGCACCCAATGCCGGCACCGTGCGGCTTTTCGGACAGCCGGTGCGCGGCGCCGCCGCGGAAGTACATACCGCGATCCGCCGCCGTTTCGGCATGTTGTTCCAGCACGGCGCGCTGTTCTCGGCGCTTTCGGCATTCGACAACATCGCCTTCCCGCTGCGCGAACTGAAAATGCTGGACGAAGCGTTGATCCGCGAACTGGTGCTGATGAAACTCGCGCTGGTCGAACTCGACCCCGAACATGGCGCGCTGATGCCCGCCGAACTCTCCGGCGGCATGGTCAAGCGGGTGGCGCTGGCGCGCGCGCTGGCGCTGGAACCCGAACTGCTGGTGCTCGACGAACCGACTTCGGGACTGGACCCCGGACGCGCCCGCAGTTTCGTACAATTGATCCGCGCCCTCAAGGCACAGCTCGGATTTACCATCATCATGGTGACACACGATCTCGACACGCTCACCGGCCTCGCCGGACGTTGCGCCGTGCTCGCCGACCAGCGCCTCGTCGCCGACGGGCCGATTGCGGAAGTACGCAAACTCGACCACCCTTTCATCCGTGAATTCTTCCAAACCGCTCACGAAACCCACGCCGAGGAACCGTAACCGATGGAAAACCGCGCGCATGCCCTGATTGCCGGAATCTTCGCGCTCGCGCTGACCGCCGCCGTGGCGCTGGCCTTCTGGTGGTTCGGCGGCAAACACGAGGAAACACGCGACTATCTGGTCGTGGCGCAGCAGAACGTCACCGGTCTCGGCGCACAGGGACAAGTGCGCTACCGCGGCGTCCGCGTCGGCCGCGTCGAAGACATCGCGCTGGACCCGGCCAACCGGCGCAACATTCTCGTCCGCATCCGCATCCGCAGCGATATCCCGATCACCAAAAGCACGTTCGCCAAGCTCGGCTATCAGGGACTCACCGGAATCGCCCACATACTGCTCGACGACGACGATCGCGACCCCCACCCGCTCACGGCGCAGGAAGGAGAATTGCCGCGCATCGCCATGCGCCCCGCCTTCCTCCAGGAACTCTCCGAGGATGCCGCGGCGACCCTGCAGCAAGTGCGCGAACTGGTCGTCAACCTCAACGCCCTGCTGAACCCGGAAAACCGCCGCCAGATTGAAAAAACCCTCGTCAATATCAGCGCCGCGAGCGAGAATCTGAACGCCTCGCTCGCCTCGGCCAACGCGCTCCTTCAGGACGAAAACATGAAGCGGATCGGTCCGGCGATCGCCAACATCGAAAACGCCACGAAACAGGCCGAATTGCTGTTGCAGGAAGTACGCGCGCTGACGCCGCGCCTCACGGCGCTGATGGAAAAAGCCGACCATGCCGTCGACGGCGCCGCCGGCAGCGGCCTCGCCGATACCGTGCCGCGGCTCAACGAAACCGCGCGCGACGTCGGCGCCGCCTCGCGGCAATTGCGCCGCCTGCTCGACCGCCTCGAAGCGGCGCCGCAAAGCCTCATTCTCGGCCCGCCGGCTCCGGTGCCGGGGCCGGGAGAAACCGGCTTCGACCCGGCGGCACGGTGAAAAACCCAATTCACCAATTCACCAATTCACGGAAATGCCAGGACCGTTCAATGACAAAGGATTTTCTCATACGCATGCTCCCGCGCAGGGCTTCCAGCCGGCGGCATTTCCCGCTCTTCTTTCTCTGCGCCCTGCTCTGTGCATGCAACATCGCTCCGCGCCAGGCGCAGACGCCGCCGGTACGTTACGATCTCGGCCCGGTATCCACGGTGACAACAACGGCTCCGGCAGCAGGCAGCACCTCCCGAAACCCCGTTTTTCTCGCGCTCGAAGTGCGTCTGCCCTCCTGGCTCGATTCGACGGCGATGCACTACCGCCTGTTGTACGAAGACCAGCGCCAGGTACATGAATACGCCTTCAGCCGCTGGGCGGCGGCACCGTCGCAATTGTTGGCACAGAGACTGCAATCGCGGCTGGGCGAAGCGCCACCCGTCTCTTCCGCGCCCTGCCTGCTGCGCATCGACATCGAAGAATTCGGCCAGTCCTTCGACAGCGCCGCCGCGAGCCATGGCATCATCGCCGCGCGTGTCTCGCTTCTCGACAAGAAACGCCAATCGCTGGCGCAGACGCGCTACCATGGAGAATATCCCGCCGTAACCGCCGATGCGCAAGGCGGAGTTGTCGCGCTTACCGCCGTTGCCGACGATCTGGCGGCAACGCTTGTCCGCTGGCGCGGCGAACTGGCGGCGGGCGAAATGTTGAAAAGCTGTCAGCCGTGAAAGCCGCGATGAAAATTCCGTTCTGAAAATTTCCCTTCTGCATCCACGGTCCTGCGGAAGCATCCAAATTCCAATTTCAAAATTTAATTATTGGATAAAATAAGCTACAGCAAACGAAGTAAATTTCATTAAAATATGGAATAACGATATCCAACCTTTCCATTCCAGAAGGAGACACACAATGAATGCACCAGAAAACACCGCCGTCCTGCTCCGTGAAGACCGTGCCGACGGCCTGGCGACACTGACGCTGAACCGCCCGGCGCAATTCAACTGCCTTTCGCAGGATCTGCTCACCGAACTGCAACGCGCGCTGGAAGCCGTCGGCGCCGATGCGAAAGTGCGCGCCGTCGTACTGGCCGGCGCCGGAAAAGTTTTCTGCACCGGGCACGACCTGAAGGAAATGCGCGCCAACCACGACAAGGCCTACATGCAGTCCCTCTTCGCGCAATGCGCCAAGGTCATGCTGACGATCCAGCGCATCCCGCAGCCGGTCATCGCCCGCGTCCACGGCATCGCCACCGCCGCCGGCTGCCAGCTCGTCGCCACCTGCGACCTGGCGGTCGCCGCCGACGTCGCCCGCTTCGCCGTCTCCGGCATCAACGTCGGGCTTTTCTGCTCCACGCCCGCGGTCGCACTGGCACGCAACCTCGGACGCAAGGCAGCGCTGGAAATGCTGCTCACCGGCGACTTCATCGATGCCATGGAAGCCAAGGCGCGCGGACTGGTCAACCGCGTGGTCCCGGCGGACGCGCTCGATGCCGAAATCGACCGCCTGGTACAGTCGATCACCAACAAAAGCCCGGTTGCCGTCGCCACCGGAAAGAGCATGTTCTACCGCCAGTTGGAAATGGGTACCGAAGCCGCCTATCAGTTCGCCGGCGAAGTCATGGCCTGCAACATGATGGCCCACGATGCCGCCGAAGGCATCGACGCCTTCATGCAGAAGCGCCCGCCGGTGTGGACGGGAAAATAGCGCTTCGGCGAAAAAGTTTTTTCATCCCCATTTCATCCCCAATAAAGCCCTGGGAAAGTCCCGAAAAAGCCCCGCTTGAACAATGCGGGGCTGGGGTTGTTTGTCGGGACCTCTCGATGCTCTCTTTCACTCGCGCTCAATGAAACGCGCGGTGTTTTTCATCGCGAGCGGTTCTCGAAAATATCCGTGCTTTCTGTTTTTTGCGGAAACGATCCTGAAACGATCCCTTGTCCCGGCTTCCTGGATTCCCGCCTGCGCGGGAATGACGGAGTTATTTTCCGCTCTTTGCCGGTGACCATCGCCTGCCTTGCGGAACCGCCAATGCCTATCCCGCGCCTGCCCTGCGCCGTCATTTTCTTCCGTCAGTCCCGCGCAGGCGGGAATCC
>JAVBTC010000181.1:0-18250 GCA_031556405.1 Rhodocyclaceae bacterium | reverse complement strand
CGCCTGCGCGGGAATGACGGAAAAAACGGTCGTTCGCGGCAGATACCGGCGGTTCGGTGGCCCAGGAGCCCGTTGTCCGCAAGGAACAGAAAAAAACCACGTCATTCCCGCGCAGGCGGGAATCCAGGGAACTTCCATCGGTGTTCGATTGCGTCGGAAGCAATATCCCGAATTCGACAGCGGCATGACATTCATGAACCCGGCCGCAAAGGCGCGCGGGCATGTTTCCGGTATGAAATTCATCGCGTTCCTCCTCACACCGCCAGATCGAATTCCACGCTGAGCCAGCTCTGGCGTTCGGAGGGATCGCCGTTCCTGACCTCGATGCTGCTGCGTACCGGCGCGGCGACGTAGGGCAGTCCGTCGAGTCCGTTCAGGAACTGCATCAGGCCGCGGTAGCTGGCGCGCGCCTTGAAGCGGAGCAGCGGGCGGCGGTAGGCGTTCCTGGCGGCGGCCGCCTTCAGCATCACGACCGTTGCCGGCTTGTTGCGGTCGCTTTCGTTCGCCAGCACGTGTTCGAGGTGCTGCACTTCCATGTCGCCCGATTCGGCCAGCCGGGTGATGCCGACTTTCAGCGTTTGCAGGTCCTTCAGCATGTCGGGGCCGTCCAGGTCGATGAACCGGCGCTTCCAGCGTTCGTTCTCGGCGGTTGCCGCCGCGAGGCGTTCATTGACGGTCTTCAGGTCGCGCTCCAGCCTGGCCGGCGATTCTCCTACTGCGATCTTCGGCGTCGGTGCGGATTCCGATGCGGCGCCTTTGCGGGTGCGCAGGATCTGCTTCGCCAACTGGTATTCGATGTCCTTGCGCTTGCCGTACGATTCGCGCCAGAAAAGGATGAAGTACAGCGCCACCAGAACGATCGTGATGCCGAACAGCGCCGTGTTCTGCTGTTTTCTCGGCAATCCTTTCCACGCTTCCAGCAGCGCGGCGATCTTCGCGTTCATGTTCTTTCTCCCGCGCCGGTGCCGGGTTGCGCCGGCGCTTCGCGTGCATCTGCGTCCGTTTTTTCGTTCGCGGTTGTGTTCGTTCTTGTGTCCGCTGTCGTGTCCTCTTTTGCGCGCACTTCGCCGTTGGGGACTTCCCCGCTCAAATCGTCCGCCGGCACCAGCCAGAAGCTGACGCGGTAGCCTTCCTGTTCGTGCCGCCCCTTCGCCGCGGTGATTTCCGAGAGCGCGATGTTGTAGCCGAGCCGGGCGACCTCGCCCTGCACGCGCGTCACGAAGCTCTGCGCCAGCGCGTAATCCTGCGACCAGGCGACGACCTGGATGTGCGTGGCGTCGCTGCGCGCGACGTCGTTGCCGACCCGGTCGATCACCACGTCCTCGCCGGCGGTGCGCGCCAGCGCGCGGATCAGGTCCGGCAGGTTGTGGCGCATGTCCGCCACGTTCGCGAACTGCTGGTTTTCGTTGACCAGCTTCGCGTATTCGACGCTGTCGCGGTCGAGTTCGCGGCGCTTGCCGACGAGTTCGGTTTGCAGACGGCGTTCGTTCGAGGCCAGCGTCGCGGTGGCCTTGGCCTTCTGTTCGTTCTCGGTGTAGGTCTTCTTGATCGCCTCCAGGCGCAGGCGCTCGCTGGCTTCCACTCCGGCCAGCGCGAGCAGCACGGCGGCGGGCGCCAGGTAGCGCGCCAGCGGCAGCAGGGTGGCCGCGGAAAATTCCACCGGCGCGCGGCCGGGCAGGTGGGGGAGGTGGGGCAGGTGGGGCAGGTGGTTCGGAATACCGCCGCGCGCCGCATTCCGGGCCGCGATGCCGTTTCCGCCCTGGCGGCACAGTGCGCGCAACACGCGATCCTGCACCGCCGCATGGGGAACGGAGACCAGCGGCGGGCGCCCGAGCAGTTCGCCGATGCGCTCGGCAAGATGCGGCAATTGCGTGTCCCACGCCGGATTCCAGGCTTGCAGTTCGACGGTTTCCGTGGCGATGCCGGAACTCTGCGACAGCCAACCGTCGAGCAGCGCCGCCAGCCGCCCTGCTTCCACCGGGCGGTCCATGCGCGGTTCGTTGCGCGCGGCCGCCGGGTTGCCGTCGGTATGAAGGATCGCGGCCCATTCCTCGTCGTGCAGTTGCAGGGTTGCGGATTCTTTCTTTTCGTTCGCGCTTTTTTCCGTATCGCCGGGCGCCAGCGCGCACCATGCCAGCGGATAGACCGCTTCGAGCGCCAGGCCATGACGGGAACAGGAGCGGCGCCAGGTATCCAGGCTTTCCCTTGGAGCGACGCAGGCCAGCCAGCGGTATATCCCCGGCCCTATCGACCCTATCGGGGCCCGGTCCAGCGCCGGCCGCCAGGCGCAGGCCAGCGCCGCGTCGTGTTCCGGCGAAGCGTTTTCCAGGCTGCGCAGTTTTTCCTGAACGCGCAGCGCGGCGTCCAGTGCGGGGCGGCCGACGTGTCCCATCTGTATCGCCAGTTCGCCGAACAATGTGCTTCCGCCGCCGCTTCTGCTTCCGTTTCCATTTCCGCTTCCATTTCCGCTTCCATTGCCGATTTTTTTCCCCTCGCCGCCTTCGGCGCGGCGCATTTCCAGTTCCAGCGCGATTTCGTCGCACTGTTCCGCCGTCAGGGCGCCGCGCGCGAGCAGCAGGGCGCCGATGGTCCACAGGCCGTTGAAGTGAAGCTGCACCGCTTCCATCTCGGCCAGCGCCAGCGCGCGCATTTCCTTTTCCTTGCGCGGACGGGCCGGGTTGACCGGCAGTTCGATCACGCCGGGCAGTACCGTCTGCGCCGCCAGCAGCGCCCGCGCGGGCAGCGGTCCGGATTCGGCGGATGCCAGTTGCCGCAGAACGTCGGCCAGCGCGGCGTCGAAATCGTCGTCGCGGCTGTGCGCGACGGCGCTCAGCCATTCTTCCCGGCGGCTGTTTTTTCCTTTCCCGGTTTTTTCACTGCGGTACACCGCGGCGCTGACGCCGTCGAAGCCGACGCACAGCGCCAGGGCGCTCCTGCGTCCGGAGAGCGAAGCGCGCAGACGCTCCAGAGGGCGTTCAATGGCGGCGGGCGACATCAGCGGATCTCCAGAACGACACGGGGCGGCTGCGCGCCCGCGAAGAGGTCGACTTCGGTGGAGATGGCGCGGGAGGTGGCGGAGTTTTCCAGCGGCTTGTTGTTGCTCGCGGCTTCCACCAGCAGCAGCAGGTGCCGTCCCTGGGGAATGTATTTCCCGCCGCAGGGCGTGGAGAAAATGAATTCACAGGATTCGGGAACGATCTTTCCGGCGCCGTCCGGCTGCGCGGCGGCGCAATCGGCGGGATCGGAGGCGAAGTGCAGCCAGCGTCCGCCGCCGCTGTTTTCGTATGCCAGCAGCAGCGCCTGCAACGGGCCGGTATTCGTCTCCTTCCTGTTGCGCGCGGTCACCGTCCATCCCGCCGGATTCACGCTCCAGTCGTTTTTCGCGATGTCGCGGAGCTGGACGGTTTCCCAGACGCTGTCGCCGGGGGTGGAGCCGGAAAGTGCGCTGGGATCGCGGATCGGGCCCAGGCTGCGGACCGACGCCGCCGCCGCGTTCGCCACGTCCTCCGTGCTGTCGCCGGCACTGTCCAGGAGGCTGAATGCCCAGCCGAAATTGTCGCGGTCGGCATTGGGATTGGCGGTCGTTGCCGCGATGTTGTTCCATCCGTCGCGGTAAGTCTTGTAGCCGCGGCGGATGTCGTTCGCCGCGCCGGAAAGATAGACGCCGCGATGACCCTTGATCAGCGCGGGCGCACCGCCGGGAATGGTCACGTCGCCGCCGCTGCCGGCGCAGGTGAGCGGGTCGATGACGGACTTGAGTTTTGGCGCCGATGCCGTTTGTGTTTGCAGTCCGGCCGGTTCGGCCAGTTCGCGCAGGTTTGCCGGCAGGCGGCCGTTGTCGGCGACGAAACCGGACAGGCGCCAGGCGCCGTCCCAGGATGTGTCGTTCGCCGGACCGCTGCCGACGATGGCGCGGCGGATCACGTCGAGGCGCAGCCGCGTTTCGTCGAAGCGCTGCTGCCGCATGTCGGCGTCGGCACCGTCCAGCGCCAGCCAGGTGACCGCGGTGAGGACGGCGACGACGACCAGCAGCTCGATCAGCGTGAGTCCCCGGTTTCTCCGGGAGAGGTTTCTCGTCATGACACCCGTCCCGCGTGCTTACTCATAGGAGACCACGATGAAGGCGGGTCCTTTGTGGAAGTTGTACACGTGATAGGCATAAAAGGTGCGTTCGTCGCCGATCTTCAGTTCCTTGGCGAGACGCGCGGAGGCGGCGTTGTCGATATAGGCGAGCAGGGCCTTGTCGCCGCCGTAATCGATTCCGATCGCCTGGCTGACCCGGGGCTGCGTGCCGCTGTTCATCAGCGCCATCGATTTTTTCAGCAGTTCGGTCTTCACCGGGCGCGGCATGGCCGCCAGCCGGGCGCGGAACTTGACCGGCGACGGAGTGAAATAGGCATGTTGCCCGGCCTGGGGCATGCGCGAATTGGGCACCATTTCCTTCAGGTCGACCGCCTGGAATCCCTCGCTGACGCTGCCTTCCGACGGTGCCGCTGTCCGGGTTGCCGTCTGGGTTGCCATCTGGGCCGGTGTTTGGGAATTTCCCGCCTGTTCCGCCATGACGGGCGTGGAAAACAGGGCGATCAGGAGCACTGCTGCCAGGAACAGGGCGATAGGGACGAAAAATTCGGAATCGAAAAACGCGGCCAGGAGCGAATCGATCCGGCCTGTTTTGTCTTCCTTGTTCCCATGGCTGCCTATCTCGCGGCCCATCTCGTTACCTATTTCGCCGTTCATTCCGCGGTTCATTCAATTTCCTTTCAGACAGGCGACGAAATCGTCACCCGTGATGTCGGACAGAGGCACCCTGCGGTCGCAAGCCTGCGAATCGCATCGTCCATTGCTGAAGTGCTCGCATTTGCCGTCGACACCCCAATAAATGAGACGCGGCGGGTTGTCGGGATCGGCGGGTGCGGGATTGTCGGGATCGGCGGGATAAAGGCCGGCAACGCTCAGCGGCCGTGGATGCGGACGCGCGAATTCGTCGCAGCCCAGCGATTTCAGGCCCCAGTCCCATCTCAGGGTGCGGCACCAGCCGCGCGCCTTTTCCGGGGGGAAGGGAGGAAGCAGGATGCCGTTCTGCGCCGGATGCGGGCTTCCGGCGCCCCAGGCCGGTACCGGGAGCGCGATGCCGGTATCGATCCATTCGCGTTCTTCCGGCGGCAGATAGGGGCCGCGCCAGCCGCGCCTGGCGACCGGGTCCCATTCGCTCAGGGCGGCAAGCGGGTCGAGTTCCGGCCGTCCGTCCGCGCTGCCGCAGATGCGCGGGCGGTCGAACAGCATCCACAGGTTGGCCGAGGAGGCCGCCCAGTCGCGGATGGCCGCGTCGGAATTGCCGGCGCCGGCGAGCAGCGGGGACAGGTATTCGGGGACTTTCAAGGTATTGGAGGCGATGCCGGAAGCGCAGTCCCGGCTGGTCAGGCGTAGCGGTCCCTGGCCCGGATAGGCGCCCATGTCGGCGCGGTACAGTTCCATCGCTTCGGCCAGGCGGCCCAGGCGCACCCGCGCCAGCTGCTCTTCGGACTGTTCCAGGATGCTGCCGTAGGCGCCGTAGGCAAGAAGGGACATCATCGCGATCAGCGCGACGACGACCAGCAGTTCGATCAGCGTAAACCCCGCGGCGCATCGCGGATGCGGAGCGAGGGAAAGAACGGCGGGAGGAACGGCAAAAGAGCGCATCGGTGTTAACTGCAATTTCAGCAACTTGTTCAAGGTGAATCGGTGAATCCGAAAAAGGACGGAAGGCAGGCGAGTTTTCGAGGGCTGCGCTTCCGTCCGCCGGGAATGCTCCGTTTCAGGCGAGACATTCCCGGGATCCAAACGAGGCTGGATGATTGGGCGATCAGGTCGCGCGGACGCCGTCCAGTTCGCCCAGTTCCTCTTCCTGCGTGTCGCCGGCGCCGTCGATGATGGCGTGGAAGCGGGCGGTGGTCGTGCCGCCGCCTGCCGCGCCGGAGTTGCCGACGTGGAACAGGGCGACGAAGCCGGCGTATTCGTCCGGGGCCACGTGGCGATAGACGGGCACCGCGGCCAGCGCGCCGATCTGCGTCGGATCGAAGAGATCGGCGTTGGGGCCGATGCCGAAAGCGACCAGGCGGTCATCCTGCTTCGCCTTGACGCGGTCTGCATTCGCGGCGGTGCTGGTGTCCCAGACGAAGACCGGGTCGCCGGCCGCCAGCGGTGCGGAGGTTGTTGCGCCGCAGCCGCCGGCGCGGTCGCCGCCCGCCACGGTGCCGATCGGCATCTTGTAGATGTTCGTCGCCACCACGTTGTTGGACTTGCTGTTGATCAGGCCCTTCATGGCGACGCCGTCGGCGCAGCCGTCGGCGGCCGTGTCGACGACGCGGACCTGGGTGATTCCTTTTTCGTTCAGCGCGTCCAGTTCGGCATTGGCAGCGGCGGCGCCGGTGCTGTCCCATCCCTGCAGGGTATCGGCGATGATCGGGCCGCCGGTACCGCCGGTGCCGGCGAGGTCCTCGGAGAGAACTTCGAGCGGGGCCGCGCCGGTCAGCGCGCCGGCGGCGTTCTGCATCAGGGAATCCCAGTTGTCCGGGTATTTGCCCTGGTGCGTGACGGCGTATACCTGGATCGCGTTGGAGAGTTCGCCCATCATCGCCACGTGCGCGCCGGCGGCGGCCTTGCGGTCGGTATCCTGGAGCATCAGCGCGCCGAGGCTGCCGATCGCGGCGAGGATGGCGACGACGACCAGCAGTTCGAGCAGCGTGAAGCCGCCTTCCTTGCGGCGGATCTTTTCAAACTTGCGGCGCAGCCCGCGGCCCTTGACGCCGGCGGCGTCGATCGACTGGATGCGGTTTTTCAGGTCGGCCTTGGAAAGGCCCATCAATTGAGTCAACGTCATTTCGGTAAAACTCCTGTGGTGCAGCCCGTCCTCGAAAGGACCGGGCACGATGGATGATTCGCCGGATTCCTGCCTCAGGAACTGCCGGCGCGAGGTTTCACGACAAATGCCCAGGGAACCGGAACAAACATTTCCGCTCTATCCGCAACCCGGACGCTTCTCGCTGCGACCCCACGTCGCCAGCGCTGTGAATCTATGAATCCTTGAATCGGTCCACCGGAACCACACCGGCTGGACGTTGCTGTTGCTGTATCTGGTGTCTTCCGCCCGCCCCCGGCGCGCTATGGCGCCGCAAGGCCGGAAGAGGAAGCGAGCGTGGAAAGCGTGGAGGAAGGTGCCGAAGGCGCGGCGCAATCGACGACGAAGCGGTATTGCTTGCCGCAATGCAGAATCACTTCCTTCTGGCCGCGCCGCAGAATGCGCAGTTCGACCCTGATCTCGGCGAACCCGTCGTGCTGGAACGCGTCTCCGTAGAGTTCCACGAGTTTTTCCAGTACCTGGACGTTGCTTGCCGTTCCCCCGCTGCTCACTGCGAATGCTCCCTATGCTCTGCTATCCCGCTGACCTCCCCGTTGATAGCCGGGGTTTTGGCCTTGATGTTGATCGATTTTTTGACAATGATAATGATTCTCAATAACGGAGTCAACGGCCGTAATGGAAATTTTTATGTTCCGATGTTTGCGGCTGCGGGACTGGCTCGAAAATAAAGGTATTGCCGCTGCCCGCGGCTTTTGTTCAGGGCTTCTTGTCGCGGGGTCTATTCAACGGGCGCCTGGAGGCATGCCCTGGATTCCCGCCTGCGCGGGAATGACGGAAATAATGGCGGCCCGTGATGAATAAACCGCCGAGGCGGTTTGAGCGGCGGTTGTCGGTAAAAAACGAAAAATATATCCGTCATTCCCGCGCAGGCGGGAATCCAGGGGAAATTCCGCCGACGTTCGATCCTGCACAAGGCGGCGATTTATTTCCGACAGTTCCGAGATTTCCGCATTCGCGATGAAGCGGTGTTTTTCCGGCCCGCTTTTTCAGCCCGCTTTTCAGCCCACTTCCACCGTTTTCCGGATCACGCGATTGAACGGCGCGATCCACTCCGGCGCGAACTGTTTGTCGCAGGCATTGACCTCGGCGATGGCGCGCAGCACCGAGCGGTTCCTGCCGCGGTGCACGTGTTTGAGCATCACCGCCTCGAACGCGTCGACGATGGCGAGCAGCTTGGCGCCGTCGCAGATGGCATCGCCTTTTTCTCCGTTCGGGTAGCCGCTGCCGTTGGCCGTCTCGTGATGCTGCGCGACGATGCGCGCCGCTTCTTCCCAGCCCTGCATGCGCGAGAGGATTCCGGCGGCGTAGCCGGGGTGGGAACAGAGGATTTCCTTCTCCTCGCGCGTCAGGTGCCCGACCTTGAGCCAGACCGATTCGGGCAGGAACATCATGCCGATATCGTGCATGTAGATGGCGGCCTGGAGCTGCACCGGGTCGATCCGCTGCTGCATCAGCTTGTTGGTTTCGAGCGCGAGGCGCAGGATGCGCAGCGTGCGCCCCTTGAACAGCGGCGAATGCATTTCCAGTTGCTGCGCCAGCGCATAGAAGAATCGCAGGTCCTCGGCGACGTGCGCCTCGGTGCGCGGCGGTGGCGAAGGCTGCGGCTCCGCGGGCGGCGGCAGGCGGGGGCGCGGCTTGAATCCGGTGATGGCTTCGATCAGCGCGCTGACCGAGGATTCGATGGTTTCGGGCGTGGCCTCGGCAAGTTCCTCCAGCCCTTTTGCCAGTTGCGGCAGCTTCAGGTTCTCGACCGGCTGGCGCTCGATCATCGCTTCCGTCGCCATTTCCAGGCGGTCGGTGGCGAGCAGGATGCCCTCGGCGAGCAGGTCGGAAAAAACGATATCGCCCGCGCGCAGGCGGGACAGCAGCAGCTCGATCGGATGCGCGATGGAGTAGGCGAATTTCAGGTCGTGCAGCGAGGCGTCGCTGCCGATGCTGTGAATGGCGCGCGCAAGGCTGGTGACGCTGTCCCGGTTGCCCGGCGCGTAGCGCAGGCGGGTGATGCCTTCCTCGACGCTCGGCATCATGTCGTTCAACGCGGCCCGGAAATTGCGCAGGGCGTCGGCGTTCCTGATGCCGGGTAAAACGAGCGAATGAAGATCCATGGCCTTGCGGAAGAAATCAAAACGGGCGCGTATCTGAAAAAGGCGGACGGACCGCGGTGGTGGCTGGCTGAAGCGACAGGCTGAAGTTTAACCCGGATATTTCGCCGGGGCATGGGAGAAGAACGGTGCGAAGAATGGCCGGTCAAAAATGAAAATCATTCCAGATTTAATAATAATTCATTTTTTAATGAAGTTACAGGATTGATATGAAATTTCATCTGAATTGGAATTTTTGAATCTTCCGGAGAAATTTTCCCTGCCGGGGATTTTTTCCGTCAACGCAGAAAGAGCGGTGCGCGTTATGCTCTTTGTGCCTCGGCGCGATTTCGTCCGCCGTTTTCGGACAATCGATGCCGGTCTACAGTAATATTGCGGCGGACACACGGATTTCAGGTCGTGTTCCCTCCAACAAAGCATATTCTCGCGATCGTTGAAGATCGATGGTTCATCCGGGATTCATCCGGGTTTTCACTTTTTGAAAGGAGATTCATCCATGGTACGTAAATTTGCAATCGCCGCGTTGGCTCTGGCTTTTTCCGCTCCGGTACTGGCGCAGCAATGCTCGGTCGATATCGAAAGCAACGATGCGATGAAGTACAACAAGGATTCGATCACGATCAGCAAGAAATGTAAGGAATTCACGGTCAATCTGAAGCACGTCGGCAAACTGCCGAAGGCGTCGATGGGCCATAACTGGGTTCTGACGTCGAAGGCCGACATGCAGACCGTCGTCGGTGAGTCGATCAAGGCCGGCCTGGCCAACGACTACATCAATCCGAAGGAAGGCAAGGTCCTCGCGCACACCAAGATGATCGGCGGCGGCGAATCCACGTCGGTTACCTTCCCGCTGAGCAAGCTGAACCCGAGCGGTGAATACGTGTTCTTCTGCTCCTTCCCCGGCCATGCCGCGATGATGAAGGGCACGATCAAGCTGGCGGACTGATCTCCTTCGGCATTCGGCTGTACGAAATGAAAACCCCCGGCCTTGGCCGGGGGTTTTTTATGGCGGTTCCCGGAGGAACTAGAGCATTTTTGATTCAGGTGCATACCACTGGATTCCCGCCGAGATTAGCGCAGGGGAATGACGTGGGTGTTTTTGTTTTTTATGGAAAAACTATCACTTACACAAATAAATCGATCGCCGCCATTTACCTCGGGCCATCATTTCTCCCGTCATTCCCTTCGCGTAAAACTCGGCGGGAATCCAGAATGGCGTACATGCTTGAATCAAAAACGCTCTAATGGGTGAATGATCAGGGGGTGCCGGATGCATTCTGCTGCGCGCCTGTCCCGGCCTGCCCCAGTTTCTGCCGCACCTGATCCGCCGCGCTGCCGGAGGGAGAAAGCTCCAGATAGGTGCGGTAGGCTTTTTCCGCCTGCTGGCGTTCGCCAAGGCGGTCGTAGGCGTCGCCGAGATTGAGATAGGCGACGGCGCGCGAGGGGTCCATTTTCAGCGTGTTTTCGAACCAGCGCACCGCCTCGCGGTATTTTTCCTGCTTGTAGTAAACGAAACCGAGATTGTTCGCGGCCAGCGCAAAGTCGGGGCGCAGTTTCAACGCCTCGGTGAATTGCGCTTCGGCCTGCGCGTAGTCCTTTTCCTTGTAGAGCTGCAATCCGCGGTCGTTGGCGCGCTGTGCCTGCTGCCGCGCCGAGGTGCCCGCCGTCGGCGGCGGTACGACGATCTTGCGCGCTTCGCCCTGCAGATCCTTGACGATCACCTGCGTCACCGTTGCCTTGGCCGCTTTCCCGGTGCCGCCTTCCGCCGGCGCGGCGGCTTCCAGTTTGTTGTTCAGCGCGATGGCATCGGTGGAAAGCTGGCCCGATTCGGCGGTCAGGAATTCGGTTTCGCCGGAAAGCGCGAAGACGAATTCGCCGCCCTGCGAGCCGGGCAGGCTGCCGAATGCCGGCGTTTGCGGCGCCACGGCGGCCACGGCGGGCGCCATGTAGGCGGCCAGTTCGGTCGCGGTGATGATGCCGTCGCCGTTCAGGTCGGCCTTGCCGGAAAGCGCCTGCAACAGGATCCAGGTGAAGATCGAATGTCCGTTCGGACCGCCGTCGGCGACCATCTGGTCGGCGCCTCCGGCGGTCAGCATCTGCCGTCCAATCCGTTTCGCGTTTTCGCGCAGGAAATTCTTCTCCCGCGCGCCGCCGCCGCGCGTCAGGCCGAGGCCGCTGTAGCAGGCGTCCATGACGAAAAAGACGTGTCTGGCCGGCAGGCTTTCGGCGATGTTCTGAATTTCGGTCATCGGAATCGCATCGCTGGCGAACTGTTCCGGGTCGGAGTCGGCCGGCACGATGTAGCCGAGGTCGCGTCCGGAAGCGAGCTTGCGCGTGGCGCCGTGGCCGGCGAAGAAGATGAAGACGCGGTCGTCCTTCTTCACGCCGCCGTGCGCGAGCCGGTCGTGAAAGGCGGCGAGGATATTGTTGCGCGTCGCTTCGCCGTTCTTGAGCACGATCACGTTCGCGGAGGGAAAGCCGAGTTTTTCGGTCAGCATCCGCCCGACCGCGTTGGCATCGCTGGCCGCGTATTGCAGCTTGGGCCACTTGCGGTAGTCGTCGATGCCGATGACGATCGCCCAGGAGTCCCGGTACGTGCCGGCGGCCGCGTCCGCGCGGGCGGTTTTGTCCATCGCCTGGCCCGGTTTCGCCTTCGGCAGCGAGAATTCCCTGCCGTCCCAGGCGGCGAACTGGTAGCCCTCGGCGATCAGGCGGTCGAGCACCAGCGGCAGCGCCTTGACCGTGCGTTCGTGGATGTCGTGGAAGAGAATGATGCCGCGTCCTTCCTTATCCACCGTGCGCACGACGCGGTCGGCGATGGAGGAGGGCACCGGGTCGGCCCAGTCGAGCGAATCGATGTTCCACATCACCGATTTCAACTGCGCCACGGTAAGCATTTGCAAGCCTTCGGCATTGCGCGCGCCGTAGGGAAAGCGGAAAAGCGGCGCGCGTTTCTTGTCGACCGCCTGGAGCAGTTTGTCGGTGTCGAGGATTTCCGTCTTCAACGCCGCGCCGCGCTGTTTTGAAAGCTGCGCGTGGGTCATGCTGTGATTGCCGACGGCGTAGCCTTCGTCGATCAGGCGGCGGCTGATTTTCGCGGTCGGCGCCAGTTGCGTGCGGCCGTCCTGCTGAACCGAGCCGAGGTTGCGCCCGACTTCGAAAAATACCGCCGGAACGTCGTATTGTTTCAGGATCGCGGTGATTTCCTCGGTGTAGGCCCGGTGCGGGCCGTCGTCGAAAGTCAGGACCAGCGTTTTCGGCGGCAGCTTGCGCCCGAAAATCTCGCGTTCCTCGTCGCTTCCGGAGGGCGGCTGCGCATAGGGAACGATGACGCCATATTCCTTGAGGATCTGTTCGCGGCGGTAGTGCTTGCGCAGGAAGGCAACGTATTCGTCCCAGCGCTCGCGCTTCAGGGGAATCGCGCGCGGTGCGAAGCGGCTGAAGATCTGCGTGATTTCGTTGTTGTAGTTGCGCTCGATTTCGTTGATCGCATCGAGATCCTCGCCGATGCGCTTGTGCAGCTTGATCGCCGGCAGCGCCGAATCCTTCGCCACGCTTTGCTGCAGGTTGCGCAGCACTTCGCGGAATGCGAGCCGGTCGGCATCGAACATGTCCGGACCGGATTCGATGTAGTCGAGGAGATCGGAAACCCGCGTGAAACGTTCGCTGCCGGCCGAGGCGAGCAGCGTGTCGAAATCCCGCGCCACCGCTTCGGTGCGCAACTGGTTGCCATGGAACAGCATCTGGCCGACCGAGTTGGCGACCTGCAGTTCGGCGGCGGAAAGCGTTTTCTCGTCGGCCAGCAGCACGATCACGCGCCGGTAGTCGGCGAGCAGTTCGGCGAGTTGCTGCCGGATGTGCATCTGGATTTGCCCGGCGGATGGCGCCACTGCCGGCGTCGCTGTGGATGCCGGCGCCGCCGTGGGTGCAGCCGGGACCGGCGCGGTGTTGTTGGCGGAAGAGGCGCTGCCGCATAAGGAAAGAAATACGGCGGCGGCAAATACGGCGACGGAAGCGGCGGCAGGAATGCAACGGGCACGGGGTCGCGGGAAGGTGGAGAACGGCGTGGAGAACGGCGGCATCGGGACGGGTAAAAAAGAAAATGACGGAGAGCGGCAAGTCTACCCGATTGCGGAGCGGCGGCGGTATGGAGTGCGCGACGGGGGGAAACGCGGACGAAAATGGGGAAACGATGTTGTTGCTATCGTCCGGAAAGATTTGTTTTTATTGTAAAGTGAATTTGTATTTCATTAATGTAGCTTGTTTAAGTTGAAAATTATTTCACTGTGCTTTCAAGGGAATGGTGCATTCCATGAGGAATCAGGCTTTTTCTTTATATGGGAACCGTTGTAAAGATCGTGGATGCCGCGAAATTATCCGTGGAGCGGCGATGTGCGTTGGTGCGTTGGTAGAGGACGAATGCAAAACGTAGTCCGGTGGCGCTTTCATGTCCGGTACGCGAAACCTCGCGCCATTCCTGCGGGGGAAATTCAGGAAAGAACGTGTCGCCTTCGAATTCCGCGTCGATTTCGGTCAGGTACATCCGCTCGGCCAGCGGCAGCGCCTCGCGGTACAGCGCTCCGCCACCGATGACGAAAATTTCCTCTCCCATTTTTATTTCCGCTTCTCCGGTTTTTTCTTCTCTCTTTCGCACGGCAACGGCCAGCGCTTCGGCAAGCGAGGCGACGACGATAGCGCCCGGCGCTTGGTAGGCGGGATTGCGGCTGACGACGATGTTTTCGCGCCCCGGCAACGGACGTCCGAGCGATTCCCAGGTCTTGCGTCCCATGATGACCGGCCTGCCGAGCGTCGTCGCCTTGAAGTGGCGCAGATCCTCGGGCAGATGCCAGGGCATGCGGTTTTCAAGCCCGATTGCGCGGTTTTTCGCCAGCGCGGCGATCAGTGCCACGACGGGCCGGGGAGCAGTGGGAGAAGAAGCGTTCATTGGCGGCGTTGGAGCAAATGAAAGGACCGGCGGCAAGATTCAGCGTTTCGCGGTCGTGGCGTGCAGCCAGCCGATCAGGCCGGCGGTGGAGGCGTCGCTGCCGGTGAGCGATTCCTTGCCGGCAATCGCGGGCAGGAGCCGCCGCGCGAGTTTCTTGCCCAGCTCGACGCCCCACTGGTCGAACGAATTGATGCCCCAGATCGCTCCCTGTACGAATACCTTGTGTTCGTAGGCGGCAATCAGCAATCCGAGATGGAAGGAAGTGAGCCGTGGCAGCAGGAAGATCGACGAGGGCTGGTTGCCGGGGCAGCGCTTGAGCGGGTCGGCTTCCTCGCCCAGCACGGAACTGCCGAACGCGAGCGCCTCGGCTTGTGCGAGGCAGTTGGCGAGCAGTTTGTCGTGGTGGCCGGGCAGGGCGTAATTGCTTTCGGCGCAGGCGATGAAGTCGCTCGGGATCAGGCGGCCGCCCTGATGCAGAAGCTGGAAATAGGCGTGCTGGGCGTTGCTGCCGATCCCGCCCCAGAGCACCGGCGCGGTTTCGGCGCCGACGGGAGCGGCGTCGGCGCCGAGCGCCTTGCCGTTCGATTCCATCTCCAGTTGCTGCAGGTAGTCCGGCAGCCAGTAGAGGGGCTGGCAATAGGGATTGACCAGATGCGTGGCGGCGCCGAGGAAATCGGTGTTCCAGATGCCGAGGAGCGCCATCAGCACCGGCAGGTTGGCGGCGAACGGCGCTTCGCGGAAATGCCGGTCCATCGCCGCGCCGCCGGCCAGGAAGCGTTCGAATTCTTCCATGCCGACGGAAATGGCGAAGGAAAGCCCTGCTGCCGACCAGAGGGAGAAACGTCCGCCGATCCATTCCCAGAAGGGGTAAATGTTGTGCGGACGGATGCCGAAGTTGAACGCGGCCTCGGTATTTCCGGTGACGGCGATGAACTGTTCCATTGCCCGGGAAACGTCATCCGGATCGTCGCCGGCCGTGGCCAGCAGCCAGTCGCGCGCGGTATGGGCGTTGGTCAGCGTTTCCTGGGTGGTAAACGTCTTGCTGGTGACGATGAAGAGGGTCGCGCGCGGGTCGAGGCCGTTCAATACCGGCCAGATGTCGGCGGCGTCGAGGTTTGAAACATGGAAGACGCGCAGTCCCGGATGCGAGAAGGGTTTCAGCGCCAGGGTCGCCATTTTCGGCCCGAGGTCGGAGCCGCCGATGCCGAGGTTGACGATGTTGCGCACCGGTTCGCCGCTGTATCCGCGCAATTCGTC
Source organism: Rhodocyclaceae bacterium (assembly GCA_031556405.1). Taxonomy (GTDB): domain Bacteria; phylum Pseudomonadota; class Gammaproteobacteria; order Burkholderiales; family Rhodocyclaceae; genus WQZF01. The sequence continues at coordinate 3,048 of JAVBTC010000181.1, read as the reverse complement.
ATTCCAGACGGCGCGGACCAGTTGGCGCATGCGCTCGCGCGCGGAACGCACCTGCGGCATGACGTCTTCGCAATGTGTGGAGGAGGCAGAGGAAGCGGAGGAGGTGGAGGATGAGGAAGGAAAGGGTGTCTGTTCGAGATGGCGCGCGGCCATGTGCAAGGCGGCGCGGTTTTCGCCGCGGTTGACCGGGGCGCCGGAAAAAAGGTCTCCGATCCGTTCGCCGAGCTTCGCTTCATTGGCCAGCGCGATCAGCAAGTCGAGCGTTTCCCTGGTGACGCGTTGTTTCGAGTAATCGAAAAGCATGCCCTCGAGGCCGAGCGAGAACCGCGAGAACCGCTCGCCGTCGTCGGAGAACAGTTCGCGCAGATGGCGCGGCTTCATTGTGTCGGCATGTCCGGCCAGGGCTTGCCAGGAGGCGGTCTCGGTAATTTTCATCGCTATGGGGATCGTGGTCCGGACCGGCGGCCGGAGTTAGACGGCGACCCGCGCCGCGATATGCGGATACGGATCGTAGCCGGTGAGAGTGAAATCGTCGTAATCGAATGCGAACAGATCGCCCACCGTGGGATTGAGTTCCATCTTCGGCAGCGATCTCGGCTTGCGGGAAAGCTGCAGGCGCGCCTGGTCGAGGTGATTGCTGTAGAGGTGGGCGTCGCCCAGCGTGTGGACGAATTCCCCCGGTTCGAGATCGCAGACTTGCGCCAGCATCAACGTGAACAGCGCGTAGGAGGCGATATTGAACGGGACGCCGAGGAAAATGTCGGCGCTGCGCTGGTAAAGCTGGCAGGAGAGCCTGCCGCCGGCGACGTAGAACTGGAACAGCGCGTGGCACGGCGGCAGCGCCATGGCTTCGACTTCGGCGGGATTCCATGCGGTGACAAGGTGCCGGCGCGAGTCGGGATTGTTGCGCAGGCCCTCGACGAGGCGCGCGATCTGGTCGACTTCGCCGCCCTCCGGGCGTTGCCAGTGGCGCCACTGGTGGCCGTAGACCGGCCCCAGTTCGCCGTTTTCGTCGGCCCATTCGTCCCAGATGCTGACGCCGTGTTCCTTCAGGTAGCGGATGTTGGTGTCGCCTTTGAGGAACCAGAGCAGTTCGTAGACGATCGATTTCAGGTGCAACTTCTTCGTCGTCAACAGCGGGAAGCCGGCAGCGAGGTCGAACCGCATCTGCCAGCCGAAGACGGAACGGGTACCGGTGCCGGTACGGTCGGTTTTTTCATGGCCGTGCTCGAGCACGTGCCGCATCAGGTCGAGGTATTGCCGCATGGACGGTTCTGTGAGATTTTGCGTACGGTCATTTATTGCAACCCGCTTCGGATCGTCGCTTCAGATGGTTTTTCCGTTCGTCCGCCCGCGTCGCATGTCTTTGCGGCGGCAATGGCCGGAAAATTGCCGGAAAGTTGCCGGAAACGAAAAACGGTCCGCGGTATTTTAATGGAATTCGATGCTCATGCTCGCACAACTTGCTTCCCTGTCGTTCGTTCAGAAAATCGGTAAACAGCATAACCACGTTCTTGTCGTCATGCCGCGCGCCGAATCGCTGCCGGAGGATCTTCCCGGAAATTTGCCAGGAAGGGAGACGCTGCAGCGGACGCTGGCGCGCCGGAAGGAAAAAGCCGCGTCGCTGGCGCGGACGCCGCTCTGCGCGGCGGTCGACGGCGCATTGTACGTCTGGGCGATGGACGATCCGGAGGCGCCGCGTTTCGCCCGCGCGAGCCATCTGCGCAAGGCGATGCAGCCTTTGCTCGACGAAGGGCCGGAACGGCTGTGCATTGCCGTGCTCGGAACTCCGGAGGAGCGCGCGGCGGCGGCGTCTCTTGCCGCTGAAATCGCCTGGATCAACGGCCATCCGCTGCCGCGGATGAAGGGCGGCGCGGAGGACAAAGCGGGCAAGGCGCGGGCGGGGCGTGAAACGAAAGACAAAACACCGGGGCCGCTGCGCGAGCTGGCATTGTGCGGCTGGCGCGGCGATCTGGCCGCAAGCGAGGCGCTGGCGCTGGCCAATACGCTGGCGCGCGAACTGACGCAACTGCCGCAGAACATTCTGACGCCGGAGTCCTATCGCAAACGGATCAAGAAACTGGCGCGGCAGGAAGGATGGTCGCACGAAGAGTACGATTTCGCCCGTCTCGAAAAAATGGGCGCCGGTGCGTTCACTGCGGTTGCACGCGGGAGCCAGAACGGCGAAGCGGCGATCGTTCATCTTTCCTACAAGCCGAAAAAAAGCGGCAAAAACACCTCTTGTGAACGCATTGCCCTCGTCGGCAAGGGAATCTGCTTCGATACCGGCGGGCTCAATCTGAAAGCGGCACGCTGGATGCTCGGCATGCATGAGGATATGGCCGGCTCGGCGGTCGCGCTGGGATTGCTGCTGGCGGCGAGCCGGCTGCGGCTGCCGCTGGAGATCGACGCCTGGTTCGCACTCGCGCGCAATCACCTGAGCCCGCAGGCGTATGCCCAGGGCGACATCGTCGCCGCCATCGACGGCACGACGATCGAGGTTGTTCACACCGACGCCGAGGGGCGGATGGCGCTGGCCGATACGCTGTGTCTGGCGGCGCGGCAGAAGCCGGACCTGATGGTCGATTTCGCGACGCTGACCGGCAGCATGATCACCGCGCTGGGCACCCGTTATTCCGGTGTCTTCGCCAGCGATGCGGCGCTTGGAGCGGAAGCGGTGGCGGCCGGGGCGGCGAGCGGCGAACGGATGTCGCTTTTTCCGCTCGACGAGGATTATGAAGAGGCGTTGGAAAGCAAGGTTGCCGACATCAAGCAATGCACGATGGAAGGCGAGGCCGACCATATTCTCGCAGCACGTTTCCTGCGCCGCTTTACCGGCGGGCATCTCTGGCTGCACGTCGATCTGGCGGCAGCCAACTGCAAGGGCGGCCTCGGCGCGGTCGCTTCCGACGTCACCGGGTTTGGTGTTGCCTGGGGGCTGGAACTCTTGCGCAAGCGGTTGACTCGCTGAACGAAGCGCAATCGATCAGGTCAGGGAATGACGCTGTCTGTTTTTCGCGCTCTCGTCCGGCGGGAAGGGCGAAAAGC
>JAVBTC010000123.1:0-3905 GCA_031556405.1 Rhodocyclaceae bacterium | reverse complement strand
TGCTGGCGCTCGGCCTTCTCCAGCCGCTCGCGCGTTTCGTCGCAGTCGAGCGCGTGGCGCTCGGCGCCGTTGCGCGCGTGGGTGGTGACGAACATCCCGGCGGCGGCGCGCTGGGCGCCGTGGCCGTCGGTGCGGAGCTCGAAGCCTTCGCCGCGCTTTTCCTCGCGTCCGGCGTTGGTCTCGACGCGGGTGTTGTAGCCGAGCGTGAGTTCGCTGGCCTGATGATCGCTGCGCAGCTTGAGCTGAATCTCCTTCTCCGTATCATCCATCACCAGATGATTGCTGCGCCCGGAAGCGGCATTGCCGCCGCCGGGCACCAGCTCGCGGCTGCGGAAGCCCGAGAGCGCCTGCTGGCTCGGCAGCTCCCACGGAGGAAGGTTCATCTGGTTGAACACCCGTCCCGTACAAATCGGGAGGTCCGGGTCGCCCCCGATGAAATCGATGATGACCTCTTCCCCGATCCGCGGCAGGTGCATTGCGCCCAATTCGTTCCCGGCCCATGCCTGGGCCGAGCGAATCCAGCAGGTATCGTTCTGGTTGCGTCCGGCGTAGCGGTCCCACTGGAAGCAGACCTTGATCCTTCCCAGCCAGTCCGTATGAATATTGGCCCCCGAAGGGCCGACGACCAGCGCCGTCTGCGGGCCGTAGGTGCGGGGCTTGGATTGCTTTGCTTCTTCGCGGTAGACCGCGCCGCGCGCCGGATGCAGTTCGAAATCGGTCTGCACGTTCCAAGCCTGCTCGCGCAAGAGCGCGGAGCCGCCGTCGCCGGCCTGGCTTTCCTCGCCGGTCTCTTCGAGGGTCAGCTTGGCCCAGAGGACCAGGAATTCCTGGTTCGTCGCCTCGTTCGGGTGTCGGCTCAGGGCGAAAGTGTGACCGGGCACCAGCCCGCGCAGCCGTCCGCTGCCGATCGCCCGCGCGCCGGGACTGCGCAGCGCCTCCATGCGCAGGAGTGCGACCTGGCCCCCCTCTGCGAAGGGGTCGTTGCCTTTTTGGCTCGGTCCAGCCTTCGGTTGAGCGTAGTGACAGCCCCCACTCTTCGAGGCGTGCCATTCGAAGACCTCGCCCCGATTGTGCAGAGTGTCGCGCGCGTCCTCGCGCGCGGCGTCCAGCGTCGACTTGGGCCGGATGTAATCGTAATCCCTGGTCGCGTAGCGGCCGCTGACGAGCTGGTGGAGCGGGCTGAGCGAATAAATGTTCTCTTCGTCCTTCTTGTCCCCGACCGGGTGGAATTCGATCTGGCGGTACGATTCTTCCGGCATCTTGCGGAAGACGTTCATGTGGTCGGAAAGAATCAGCCGGTGGGCGCCGTCACTGTGCTCGAAATGCCAATGTACTCCCCACTCCTGGCAAATCCTGGAAAAAAATGAGAAATCACTTTCTCCATATTGCACCTGGTAGTCGCGCACGGGATAGTCCTCGACGAGACGTTTTTCGACGGGAAAGGGGTATTCCTCGAAGAGCTTGTCGAGCAGGGAAACGGCGGTGAGGTCCTGGAAAATACGGTGATCCCGGGTCTTGGTCAGCAGGTGGAGCCAGGGGCGCAGGGTGAGGCGGTAGCGGATGTGGCGGCCTTCGCCGTGGAGGAACTGGGCGTCGGTGATGAGGGCGTTGATCTGGCGTTCGTTGGGGGCGGCGCCGTGGTGTTCCTGGAGCTGGATGCGGACGCTGATTTCGTGGCCGATGAAGCCGTCGAGGTCGAAGTTGGCGGCCTGGCTGAGCTGGAAATTGAGGCTGTCGGGGGTCTTGAGGTCGAGGGTGTATTCGAACAATTTATTGATGGACTCGGTTCCGCTGAGACGTGTCGGGACGAGTGCCGGGCCGCCGGCAAGTTCGGGAATCGCCGGGCTGGCGGCGGTGAGGGTGCGGGCGGTGGTGGAAAGCGTCATGACCGCGCTCCGTTCTTCGGGAAGGCGGCGCCGGGCGCCGGTAGATGCGTGGAATTGCAGTCACAAAGACTGCCACGACCGCAGGGAATGCGGTGGCAATGGTTCATTTTTACCTCCCCTATCGTTGATGTTCAATGCTTTTGGTATCAGTGGCGAGAGTATGACTGATGGACGGCGGCGGCACAAGCGCCGTTCGGTTTGTGCCGGTGCTGTTGTAGCTGGGATGCCACACTGAAAACGGTATTTCCGGAAACGTGCCGTGAAAAAGATTGGATACGTTTTCTCCATAGCGCAATCAGTCGACTATCGATGTATTGATATTACCAAAAAGGTAGGATCAAAGTAAACTTAAATAAGCAGCATTTTTAGTCTTGCCCGTTTGGAAGGCCGAAAATGTCTGTTCTGGAAAAACGCCTGAAGGAAGCCCGTCTTAGTGCCGGGTTGTCGCAGGAAAAATTGGGGATCGATGCCGGGCTGGAAGAGGCTTCGGCCGGTGTGAGAATAAACAGATACGAAAAGGGCGCCCGCGCACCCAATTTCGAACTGGTGCAGCGCCTGGGCCAGGTGTTGAATCTCCCCGCAGCCTATTTCTACGCCGAGGACGACGAAACCGCCTGGCTGCTGATGACGCTGCACCGGATGCCGGAAGCGCAGCGGCGGAACGTGCTGGAATATGCGCGAAAAGCGGAAAAGTGAAGCGCAGGCGGAATTGTCCGCGCGGATGAGGCGTGCGCGACAGGTCTTCGCGTGCGGGGAAAAAGCGTCGATAAGAAATGTATTTCGCCACCCCAAAAAAATTCTATTTTTGATTTTTTATTTTAAGGTAAATACCCATATATAACTATAAATAAAATTCATTAAAATTGGAATTTATTTTTTGCGTATGTTGCAGTCCTTCCTCCCATCTTGCTCCGCACCGTTACCGGGCGAGTGAAATGGCGGTGGGCTTATCCTGCCGGTGCCGAAAACACAATTTGAAACAGGTGGCCCTTCCTGAAACGGACGATGAAGGATTGCGGGATTTCACAGGCGCAGGAAGCCGAATATTCCCACGCATCGTCATTTTCCTTATGCGCGGGATTGCCGAGATTTTTCAGGACATCCGCTTTCGACGAACCCAAACGAAGCGCGTGCCAATTGCCGAAGCCTTCCTTGGGGTCGAAGAAGGCGCTTTCGGCCTTGCTGTGCTCCGCTTTTCGTAGTGCGGGATCGAGTCCATCAGTGACGGATAATTCTCCAACCACTGTGTCGGTATACGTGACGACATGCAGGGTCGCACGCCTTTCCTTGTCGACGAAATAACGCCCGCCCGTATCTCCTTCCGAGGAACGACGCACCCCATCGCCGAGCAGCCGGCGCACTTGGGCGTCGGTCGTTACTCCGAGAGTGATTCCGGCGAAATTGAGCGGCCAGCAGATGATGCCTTGCGATTCCGGTGGAAACGATTCAATCGGGTTCGCGGCAAGCGATAGCATCGGGAAGAGCAAAAAGAGGTTCGTGAGTATCGTTTTATATGGCATGGCAGATGTTTTAACGGGGTTCGTCCCTACCGGAAACGAGATTCATTTTTCTTTGTCCTTTTCGATTCTCGATACTATCAAGGCATTTCTGTATGAGCTAGATGTTCAGTCTTGGCATTTAATGGGAATGGATCAAGGATGAATCGTTCGTGCTCGGTTGTCCATGCTTTGCAGAGGTATTCATAACATAAGAAATGAATCCTTTGAGCGTTTGAAAGCGTCTGGCAAAGTTGTAGGTATAAATGAGGTCCGGCAGATGGATGTGTAATTGAACATCATTGTCATAATAATGGTGTTTGACGGTAGCGTCTTTAATGGTGCGATTCATTCTTTCAATCTGGCCGTTGGTCCATGAAAGTGGCTTTGTTGCACAAATCCCAGAGAGGAGGCAGCCTCCCTCAGCGGAGGAGGGATTTATGGCACGCGGACGGTCTGCGGGGTTCCCAACCGGGTGAAACGATTGAGCAGTGCGGCCCGGATCTGGTAACTCGGCGAGCTG
>JAVBTC010000091.1:0-28777 GCA_031556405.1 Rhodocyclaceae bacterium | reverse complement strand
AAATGAAATTAAGCCGAAATATATCATTCGATGTTTGGGGTTTCCAAATCCAAAAATCATATTTATATATAGGGCATGCGGCAAGAAAATCTCCTTTAGTGCAATGGCATTTAGTTGATTGCGCTCCTGTTTGCCAGCAACTTCCTGCATGCGCAGTACACACAAAAAATGATGCGAATAGGAATGATAGTGCTTTGAGTAGCTTCATTGTTGTCTCCTTCTTAATTGATAATTGTTAGGTTGTGTCTTGATTGGATCAGCGCAACTCCTATTTATATAAATGCGCAGGCATAGCCTATCGTCGTATAACCAAATGTGTCAAACTCTGCATTCATAGGGGAGTTGCAACTAGGCTGCGATCAAAATTAAGAATTGCTATTGCGGCGCGAACGTGTCGTTTCCAGGTATTTGCAAAGCTGTTCCGCGCCGTCAAGCAGGCGTGGGGTGGGGCGTTGTAGCAAGTCGGGGGGGACGAAAAAAAGGTTGCTACGCTTTACTGCCGTTAGTGTTGGCCATTGTTTCCAGTCGGAAAGCCACTCCGGGCGTTCCTCATCCATGCCGCTGGCGACGATGGCTTCCGGATTGGCGACGAGTATGGCTTCGAGCGCGACGATTGGCGCTTCCAGCATCAAACCGGAAAAAATATTCTCGCCGCCGCATAAAGCCAACGCCTCGGAAATGATCTGCTGGCCGCCAATGGTGGTCAGCGGCTGGTTCCAGACCTCATAAAATACGCGCACCTTGGGGCGTGCGGAATAAGCGGTGCGCAGATACGCCAAACGGTGATCGAAGGCATTCGCTGTCGCCGCAGCTTGGGCATCGCTGCCGGCAAGCCGTCCGAGGGCGCGGATGCTGGCGGAAATATCGGGGAGCCTGCGTGGCTGCGAGAGATAAAGCGGGATGCCGAGCGCGGTCAGTTGTGCCAGATACGCCGGGTTATTGCTGCTTTTCCAGCCGACAATCAGGTCAGGTTTCAACGCGATGACGGCTTCGACGTCGAAGCGCTCGCTGCTGCCGACACGTGGTAATTTTTTTGCGGCTTCCGGGTAATTACTGAAATCGACGGCACCGACGATGCGGTCACCGGCACCGGCAGCAAACAGAAGTTCGGTCACATGTGGTGCGAGACTGACGATACGTTTTGCCGGTACTTGAAGCCGAATAGTGGCACTAGTATCGTCGGTGACTGTAATGTCAGCGTGTGCCGCGATAGATATGAATGGAGAGGAAAAGAACAATGTATGCAGGGCAAGCCAAACGCAATATCTCCACACGAAATATATGCACTGCCTCCATATTTCCAATAAATTTTCTCGAAAGCCCTTGTTTACTTTCGGGAAAAAGGGAGGCAAAAAATGTGGCAGCCTGCAGTTCGTCATCCTGCCATCGGTGCGATATCCAAGGGCGTGACTACGTCGTTGGTATCATATTTCGGTTCGGTTTTTTCAGACTTTGATTCAGTTTTTTCAGGCTTTGGCGGTGGAGCAGGTAGCGGTTTTGATTGCAGCAAATTGCCAGGAGATTGCTTTAAGGCACCTTGGATTCCATTTAAAGCATTTTCAAATGCCATGGTAATCCTCTCGCCTTCGCTGCGGTTGCGAACAACATAGGGTGTAACCGTTACCATTAATTCACTCCTAGTACCATTGTCATTCGTTGAGCTGAAAAGTGAACCAAGAAGCGGAATATCTTTGAGGAGAGGAACACCTACTACGCCTCCTTGCCTATCCCCTTGGATCATTCCGGCAAGAATTAAGGTTCTTCCTTCATCCAAGGTAACACTGGTGTTAACTTTACGCGTGTTAAATGCAGGGTATTTTTCGTTTCCAATAGTAGCTTGTTGATCAAGAATGTTGCTGACTTCCTGCGTAAGCTCAAGTGTAACTAATCCCGATTCATTGATCGTCGGTGTGACCTCCAGAAGAATTCCAATTTGTTTGTATTCTATCTCTTGTCTAGTATCGTACGTACCAGAAGTGCTGGATGATGGAGTGGAAACGGTGCTTTTGGGAACTGGTTGTTCCTGCCCAACTTCAATCTTCGCAGTTTTACCGTCGCTAACCATCAAATGCGGTGCAGATAGAAGATTAACGGTAGTGTCTTCGGACATAAGATTAAGTAATCCAACAACTCGTTCTCCAGCCTTGGCTATATAGTTAAGGCCGCTTGCAGTTCCTGCAGCAGCGCCGATCCCCGTGTTGAGTCTAAAATTTTCATCGAATTTTCCTGCACCGAAATTACTTCGGATCCACCATTCGACACCATAAGCCAGCTTATCGGTTAGGGTTACCTCTGCGACAGTGACCTGAATCAATACCTGTCGCGATACCATATCAATTTTTTCGATTACCTTCTTGATTTGCAAATAATCCTGAAGGCTGGCCTTGACGATCAGCGTATTCGTGCGCTCGTCGGCGATCACTTGTACCGACCCGGAAAGCCCGGCTTCCTGTGCCTGAGTCGACGCGGTCGCACTGGAGGTTCCGCTGGTGCTACGGGCGACCGTCTGCGTTGTGCCTTTGCTCACGGTTTTCGATTCGCCGTCGGCACTTGTACTCTTGGTGCCCCGGTCCGCTGCGCTGACGGCGGCGGTACAACCGTAGATACGGCAGACGACAGCCGCCAGGTGCGCGGCGGTGCTGTTGACGACGGAAGAACTATGGAGGTTGGAACCGGCCTTCGGTTCGTCGTCGAGCGTCCGGATCCATTGTTCGGCGGATTCGAGCAGCGAATCATTGGCGGCGACGACGAGAATCGCGTTCATGCGCACGATGGGCATGAAGAACACTTTGTTCCCCTCGGTGCCGGACCAGTTGAACATGCCGGAGGTCTTGAACAGCGTTTCCATTTCGCGCGCCATGTCGGTGGCGTCGCTCTTGGTCACCTGCACCATGCGGATGCGCACGTGTTTCAGGTAGTCGACGTCGAGCACGCGTGCCATGTCGAGCACCTTGGCGACGTTGGAGGCGCGGTCGGCGATGATCAGGTAATGGTTGGTCGGATCGTTGGTGATGCTTCCCTGCGGGCTGATGAAGTTCTTCAGCGTGCCGACCAGTTGCGAGGCCTGCACGAAGCGTACCGGGATGATCTGGATCAGCGGCGAGGATTCGCCGGCGGCCTGGAACGAGATCGAATCGCGCACGGCGTTGGCGTCGCGCACGACCTTGTAGATCTGTCCGTCGCGGATGATCGAGAGGTTGTTGAGCGCCAGGATGCTCTCGAGGATGTTATAGACGTCGGCGTAGCTGATCTGTCCATCGGTATTGAGGGTGATCTTGCCCTGGATCGACGGGTCGATGATGTAGTTGAGCTTGAGGATGTCGCCCATCACGGTCTGTACGACTTCGTAGATGTCGGCGTTGTCGAACCTGAGGGCAACGCCTTGTACCGGTGCGGTGGAGACATTGGGCGGTTTGACCGGAACGCCGCGCGTGGAGGCCGGGCCGCCGCCGGTGGGCATGACGATGCTGCCGGAAGAGGAGGTTGTCGGCACGGAGGCGGCGGAAGGCGTGGGCTGAGGTGCAGGTTGAGATGCGGGTTGAGCGGCAGGCTGCGAAGCGGGCGCTGCGAGCGGATTCGGCGCGACAGTGGAAGTCGGCACCGCGTTGGCGGGAGGATTGGGGGCAGGCGCTGTTGCCACTGCCGCCGGTTTCGTTCCCGGCAATGGAAATACCGGGACAGTGGCGGGGGCTGCAGGTGGAGCCGCGGAAGTTCCAGGCGCGGGAGTGCCTGCCGCCGCCTTCGGCGCGATGGAGGGGGCGGGAGTCGCCGCTGGAGCCGCAGTTGCCGGAGGCTGGGCCGGATTCGCCGGTTTCGCGGTACCGGGCGTAGTCTGCGCGGACGGTGAACCGGGGAATGCGAACGGTGAATTCGCTGGCAACGGCGGTGGAGCAGTGGCTGCGGGAGGCTGCTTGGCAGTGGCGGGTGCCGTGGCCGGAGTTGTGACCGGGGCGACAGCCGGATCTGGATCCGCGGCCAGGACCGGCGCGGGAGCGCTCAACGCGGTCAGCAGCGCCAGCAATGAGATGTGGCGGATGGAAACGCAACGGCGGGTGCGATGGCGTACGCTCGCGGAAGCGCGCGGGGCGGACGATGGAACAGGGTGGTGCTGCATACCGTGAATATCCTATAGATCGTTGAGCAAGCCCGAATGACGCACCGTTTTCAGTCCGGCGCGGCAATCATGCGGACGGCAGCGGGTGCCGACCATTGTTTCTGGCGTCGTTTTTTTCATGAATCCGTCTCTTTTTTTCATTTCAGCGGGCCGATGTCCCGGCCCCGCGCCGCGTGCCGCGCGTGGATTTTCCGAGAGGATCCGGCGCGGCGATGCCGGCGGGGACGTAAGCGGCTTCGACGCGCGCCTTGACTTCCACTTCCTTGGGCGTTTCCGCGTTGGCGACGCGTACTTCCAGGGCGCTGACCCGAATGGCCGGAGTTCCGTTGCGGGATGACTGCATCAGGGTGACGAGTTGGCGTGTGGTCGCGGTGAATTCGATTTCGGCGCCGAGTTCCGCGCCTGCTTCGCCTCTGTTGCCCTTATCGGCCTTATTGCCCTTGTCGTCCTTGTCGCTTTTTCCGTCCCGTTCGGTTTTTTCGTCCTTTTTTTCCTGGTCTCCTTTTTCGCCCCATATTTTAGGCGGCAGCGCCGTTACCCGCGGATGCGCGACATTGGCGTCGGCGAGCTTTTTCGTCACCGTGGCGACGAATTCGGTGGCCGACTGTTCCACAGTGACGCCCTGGATCACGCGGGCATTGGCGCTCAGAGCGGCATGGCTGTCCTGCAGGCTGCGTTCGATGCGCGGCTGCTGGGCAATCTTGTTGCGCATATTCTGTTCCTGCCGCGTGAGGCTGTCGCGTTCGTCGTCGGCCTCGGAGTATTCCGTACCGTATTGATCCAGTCCCAGGATGATGACCAGGGCGACGATGAGCGAAAAACCGAACGGGCGGATACCGTGGAGGCGGTAAACGCGACGGAAGTAGCGAAGGATCATGGGTGCATTCCCTTCGGCATCCCGACGGGGCCAGCGGGTGGCGTCGGTGGCGGCTGAGGGGTGACCGGCGGAACCGCTGCCGGAAACGGAACGCTTCCCGGTGCCACGGCGGGAGGGGTGGTGGTCGGAACGCCCGGTGTTCCTGGCGCGGCCAGGCCGGCCGGCGGGGTTCCTGCCGCCGGGAATGGCGGGTGTGCGCTCGCGGCCGCGGCGGGCGCGGGCGTTGCTGGAGCGGGCGGTGCGGTCGGAACCGGGGCAGCGCCGTTTTTCACCGCATGTTCCGCCGATACCGGTGCGGGACTATTGGCCGGCGATTTTGTTTCCGTGGCCGGGGTCGGTGGGCTGCCGGCCGTGGCGGGCGGGACGGGAGCCGTGGATTTTGCCCCGGCGGCTGGACGCCATTGGGCTTCGACGGTGAATTTGGGGAGGCGCGGCGGCATGTTTCCCGCCACGGGAGGTTGGGCAGCGGGGGCCGCGCCCGTGGGCATTGCCGACGCGAAAGGATTGCCGGCAACCGGCGGCGCGGACGGGTTTGCGGCGGGCGGCATCGTGCCGGCCGGGGATGGGGGGGCAACGGCGGGGGGAGCAACGGCGGGCGCGGGACCGGCCGCGCTTTTTTGGTTCGTCGTATTCGTCGTGGTTGCCGCGCCGGATCCAGTGGCGGGGGCTGCCGTCGAAGTGGTGGTTTGGGCGGTTTGAGAAGGAATGGCTGGTTGGGTACCCGTACCCGTTCCGGAGGCTGCACCGGATTGCGCACTGGACGGTTTACCCGCCGTATCGGTTTTTGCCGTGCCTTCCGTCTTTTTCACGAGCCTGACCTGGCTCCATCCGGCCTGTTTCGACAGCAGCGCGACGACATCGGCGCCGGAGGCGCCATCGCCGGATAGTTCGACTTTTCCGCCCGGATTCCAGCGGTAGCCATGCAGCCAGATTTTCTCCGGCAGCGCCTGTGTCGCGGAGAGCAGCGGGTCGAGCGATCCGGGATTGTGCGCGACATCTTCCTGGAAACGCAGCGCGGCGGCGGCAACGGCGGCGCGTTTTTCCTGCGCGACGGTCTTGTCGAAACGCGGCTTGATTTTTTTGATCGATGTTTCCAGGGCTTGTGATTCTTCCCGCGCATCCGAGGCCAGCCATGCGAACGTCGCGACGATGGCAGCACCGGCCACGCCGCCGACGATCGTATTGCGCGTCAGTGGCGCCAGAAGTTCTTTTTGCGGCGGCGGCAGCCAGATGCCTTCGGCGTCGCTGCGGCAGTAAAGGCCGAACAGTTGCGCCGAAAGATCGAGCGGCCGCGGGATGCGGCGCAGCATGACGCCCGGCGGCGCGGAGAATTTTTCGGCATTGTCGCCGGCGATGACGAGCTGACGCAATCCCGGCGGGCGCTGCGCGTCGGTTGCCGCGCCCGCCTTGAGGTTGAAGATTTCCGCCGCCAGCGCTGCGGAGGAATCGTGCAGGCGGCCGGCGCGGCAGAGGAGCCCGTCGTTCCAGGCATAAAAAGCGGCGGCGCCGTTATCGAAGGTTTCCACCAGCGCCCGCAGCCCGTCCCACTGGCCGGATTGAATGGATTGGGTGGATTGGCCGGTTGCCGCGTCGGCGAGGAGGGCGGGAGCGGTCAGTTGCCCGCGGTGATAGAAATCTTCGACCCGCAGCCCAAGGCGGCCGAGCGCGGCGCAGAGGCGTTCGACCCAGGCGCGCGGCAGCCAGAAAATCGGCGTCGGACAATGAGGTGCGGAGTGGGATACGGCGCTTGCGATGTTTTCCGGCGCTGCGGCGGCGGTATTGTCCGTTTTCCGCCACGGCAGGCGGTCGAGAAGACCGCGCGCCGTTTCACGCAGGTTGGAGCCCGGTCCTTCATGTGAACCAGACGCGGAACGGACGGCGAATTTTTTCCGGGCAACGGTTCCGGAGCACCAGGTTGCGATAATTTCTTCGGGAGCGAAGGGAACGTTCTGCGCCAGTACTTCGGTCGGCGGCGTTTTTCCCACTTCGCCGCCGACCGGATCGAGGAATATGCCGCCCACCGAGAGCGGTGGCACGACGACAGCCGGCGTTTGCGGCGGCAGTTTCCAGTGTTCGAGGCAGGACTTGAGGGTCAGCGCAATGACTTCCGGGGTGATGCCGGCAGACTTGTCGTTTTTGTCGCCCTTGCCGAGTGCATCGGCCTCATTGATCATCAGCGGCAGCGTTTCGAGCGTGGCGACCTGCCAGCCGCGCAGTCCCGCTTCCCAGCGGGCGACGAGAAGATATCCGGACTCTACGATGAGTCCGAGGCGGCAGGATCGTGAACGCGTGAATTTCGCCATGAAGATGATGTCCCGAAAACCGTTCCGGAATGTCGCGAAGCGTGGAATGAGAAACGGAAGGGGCCGGCCGGATGAAAAGGGACGAGAGGGAATCCGATATGAGTTGGATGAAAGCCGGCTATTCTACTACACCGCGCCCGGTGGTTACGTTATGATACCGAGCGTCAATATATAAAAACACAATAGAAATTAATGGCTTCGGCCTGGTTTCCGGTTTCGGTTCGGTTTTTGGTAAGGAGAGTTTTCGTGTTGAAAATGAAACGGTGGCAGACGGTTTTCGGCGCTTTTTTCATGGGTACCGCGTTGTACGCGGCGGAAGCGGCGATAGCGGAGGAGGCTTCCTCCTATACGGTCAAGCAGCGGGCGGTGACGACCCAGTCCGATCAAGCCGCTACGGGCGGCAGGTACGGCGATCGCAGCACGCGTCTGGTCGGCAGCCATGCGCAGAATATTCCGGCGCTGGAGGCGAGCGGCGGAGTTCGGCCCGGCATTTCGGCATTGCGCGGAAACAGCGACGGATTGTCGTCGCCCCCGCATCAGATCGGTTATGGACGCGAGCTTCCGGCGGCGATGAAGGTGGATGCATTGGCCGGGCTTTCCTGGCAGAAACAGACCGACGGCAGCATAACGGCGTTGCAGCGGGTACGCTCCGAGGGAGCGGTGGGCTTGCGGCTGGGGATGAGAATCGCGCCTGAGTTCAATGGTGAATTGCGTTTCGCGCCGGCCGGCAATCCGGCGGATGCGATCGGTCCCTTCACGCGCCGCGACTGGGAAGGAATGGCGGTTTACTGGTCGCCGCTGGTGGAAAGCGACGACATGCTGATCGAAATCCGGATGTCGGACGGGAAGATGCCGCCGGAAGGGAGCATCGGATTCTCCGATGTCTCGCATATTTATGAACTTCCCGGTGCGGCGTGGAGCAATGGCTCGGGAAATTCCTTCAGCAACGTTTATCCCAGTACCTTATCGTGCAATAACGAAGCGGCCTGCGCAAAAACCGAAGCCGAAAAGAAAGCGGTCAAAGCCACGGCGCAGATGACTTTCTCGGACAGCAGTGGTTCCTATGTTTGCACGGGGACGCTGATTGCCGACCAGAAGCAGTCCGGTACGCCGTATTTTTATACGGCGTACCACTGTATTTCGGATGCGACGATGGCGAGAACGCTGGAAACGCGGTGGAATTACCAGTATCCCAGTTGTGCCGGCGGCAGCGGCAAACCTTCCGGCACGATCGTGCTCAGCGGCGGAGCCGATTATCTGCAGGGGGATTACAACAACGATCACTCGCTCTTGCGCCTGCGCGGTACGCCGCCGGCGGATGCGGTATTCCTCGGCTGGAGCACGAATCCGCTCGACAGTTACGACCCCGTGGTCGAGGTCCATCATCCGCAAGGCGATGTGAAAAAAATATCGTGGGGCGCCGCCGCCAATCCGCCGACGATTTCCACTAATGTCAGCGGCGAGTATCACACCAACCTGTGGAAAGTGATCCTCACCGATGGCGTGATTCAGGGAGGGTCCAGCGGTTCGGGATTGCTGAGTTGTTCCAGCACCGATTGCAAGCTGATCGGCGGTTTGTTCGGCGGGGACAGTTCCGGTTGTTCGGGAAACATGGTTGGGGTGTATTCGAAATTTTCGGTCGCCTATCCGGCGCTGAGTCCCTGGCTCGGTGAGTCGGGCGGCTCCGTTTCTCCGGTGCTGAAGGTGGCGAAAACGGCAACCTATGCCGGTGACGGCATGTCCAGCGTACAGATTTCGATTCAGCGCACCAACGGTACTTCGAGCGGTTCCACGGTGCAGTATGCAACCAATGCCGGTACCGCGCAGCCGGGGATCGATTTCACGGTGACTTCGGGGGTATTGAACTGGAGCGCGGGACAGACGGAAAAGACGATCACGGTGCCGCTCTTGTCGGCGACTCGCGCCAACGCCGACAAGTATTTCGATTTCGTTCTGACCAATCCCTCGGGAGCCACGGTGGATGTGGCCAACGGCAAGACGCGGATCACTCTGCTGGCGGCCGGGGCGACGACGGCGAACCGGATCTTCAAATGGGCGGAAGCGACCTTTCCGCAGTTGCTCGCGCCCACCGCGCAGACGCAGACGGCGGGGGATATCTTCTATCGCTACTATTCCGGAACGAAAAATTATCTGGGAATACAGAAGAGCGAAGTGCTTTTCCTCGGTGCGGGGCAGGGTGAGATCATGGATCTTGGCCCACTCGACAACTGGATGCCCCAGGTGATCCAGGCAGGCTACTGACCGCAAGGGCCCCGGATAACGGGGGCTTTATGCTTGTCGCTTTAGACTCGATGCATTACGATCCCTTTCAGACAGGTCTTGGCGATTTTTTATTCGGAGGTTCGCTGTGGCAAAGAAAAGAAGTGGGGAAAAGGGATGGCGCGCTCTTTTGTGTGCCTGCTTTGTGTTTGGCGCGGCGGGAGCGGTGCAGGCCGATGAGGCGTCTTCCTATACGTTAAAGGGTCAGTCGGCGGTAAAGAGCGATTTCCGCGGCGACCGCGCCACGCGGTTCGTCGGCAGCGGGGGGCAGAACGTCCCGGCGCTGGAAGCCGCGGGAACGCCTCCCGGATATTTTCAGTTGCAGGGGAAAAAAAATTCGCCCGGGAAGCCGCATCAGATCGGTTACGGGCGCGCATTGCCGGAAGCGGCGAAGTTCGACGCGCTGGCGGGGCTTTTCTGGCAGAAACAGGCGGACGGCGGCGCGACGGCATTGCGGCGGGTCCGTTCCGAAGGTGCGCTGGCCTTGCGTCTGGGGCTGAAAATCGCACCGGAATTCGATGGTGAATTGCGCTTCGCGCCGGCGGACAATCCTTCCGCCGCGATCGGCCCGTTTACCCGCCGCGATTGGGAGGGGATGGCGGTTTTCTGGTCGCCGCCGGTCGTGGGCGACGATATGCTGATCGAAATCCGGGTGCCCGAGGGAAGCAAACTGTCGGAAGGCGCGATCGGATTTTCCGGCGTCACGCATTTTTATGAACTTCCCGGCGGAGCCGCCGATAACGGTGCGGGAAATTCTTTCAGCAACGTCTATCCCGGCACCTATCCCTGCTACAACGAGGCGGCCTGCGCGAAAACCGATGCCGAGCGGCGGGCGGTGAAAGCCGTGGCGCGGATGTTGTTTCAGGAAGAAGACGGCGCTTACGTCTGTTCCGGGGCGTTGATCGCGGATACCGGCAAGTCCGGCACGCCGTATTTCTTTACGGCGAATCACTGCATTTCGAATGCGGCGGTGGCGAGAACGCTGGTAACGCGCTGGAATTTCCAGTACGAGTTCTGCGTCGGCAGCACCGGAGAACCGACCGGCAGCGTCTGGCTTTATAGCGGCGCCGATTACCTGCAGAGCAATTTCAACAACGATCACTCGCTGCTGCGTCTGCGCGACGCGGCTCCGGCGGGCGCCACGTTCCTCGGATGGAGTACCGAGCCGCTGAAGGCGTACGACACGATGGTCGCCATCCACCATCCCGCCGGAGACGTCAAGAAAATCTCCTGGGGGTATGCTGACGAACCGCCCACGGATTCCGTCAACGTCGAGGGCGCGTTGCATACCAATCTCTGGGCCGTTACCTATACCGACGGTATTACCCAGGGCGGTTCCAGCGGTTCGCCGCTGCTGCGTTGCGACGACGGCGAGTGCAAGCTGTTCGGCGGTCTGTTTGCCGGAATAACCGGTATCGGCTGTTATGGACCGGATTTCAACTGGTATTCGAAATTCTCCGTCGCCTATCCGGCGCTGCGCCAATGGCTCGGCAGTTCGGTGCCGGTTTCCGGCGCGGTGGTGCAGACGGCGAAGACGGATACTTATATCGGCGACGGTATTTCCAGTGTCCAGATTTCCGTCCGGCGCACGCAGGATACGTCGGGCACCTCCAGCGTGCAGTACGCAACCAGCGCGGGCACCGCGCTGCCGGGCGTCGATTTTACGGCGGCCTCGGGCACCCTGACCTGGAGCGCCGGGCAATCGGAGAAGACGGTGACGGTGCAGCTTTCCTCCGCGACCCGTGCCGGTAGCGACAAGTACTTCGACTTCGTGCTTTCCGATCCGTCGGGCGCGACGATAGACGGCGTTGACAGCAAGACGCGTGTCACATTGCTGGCGGGCGGAGCGGCGACGGCGAACCGGATTTTCAAATGGGCGGAGGCGACTTATCCGCAGTTGTTCGCGCCTTCCGGAGCGCCGACACAAAACAGTGGAAATATTTTCTACCGTTACTATTCCGGAACGGGGAACTACCTGGGAACGCAGAACAGCGAAGTGATGTTCCTCGGCGCGGGACAGAACCAGATCATGGATGTGGGCTCGTTCGATTACTGGATGCCCCTGGTGATTCAGGCGGGCTACTGATCGCGATATGCGCCGGTTGCGGGGCGGTTGATGTTTCGCAACGGTTTTTGACGGAGAACCCCGGCAATGCCGGGGTTTTCGTTTGGAGTCTTTAAAAGGAGCGGGAGATAGGGTTAAGAGAGACAGGTTGTTCTAAATAAAAATAATTTACATCATATTGCCACTACATACATGTGAGTAAATTTCACTGAAATTTAAAAACCATAGAACTCGTTCTCGCTGTTTTTGGGAATCGTTACATGAAAAACGGGGCTTCACACCCCGTTTTTCATGTAACGCGGTAAGACGCTCCTTCAATATTTTGGCGGCGTTGCTTTCGGTTTCGATGCGCCACCCGACGCCGGTATGGCGGGCGGCATGACGGGAAGAGTAGGGGAATCCAATGCCGCCGCCGTTTGCGTCGGCGCGGCGGGCGGTGTGGATGATGTGGATGGAGCGGCGCCCGAAAGCGGCGGCAGCCCGGAATGTCCGGAATCCGGCAGGGCGCCGCCGATCAGGCCGTTGATGTCGCCGCCGCGGATACCGATCTCGGAGAGCAGCGCATCGATCACCGGCTGCTGCGCGCGGTAGCGCAACATTGCGTTGGCCGCCTGGTCGGCAAGGTTGCCGCCGGCTGCCGCGCCTTCTCCGTTGCCGCTGGTGCCACTGGTGCCGCCGGAACGCGAGGCGCCGCCCAGTCCTTCGACCTGGATGATCTTGATGCCTTCGATGGCTTCCATCGGCTTCACGGTCTGCGCGATGATTTCCGGCAGGCGTTCGATCAGTGCCAGTTTGACTTGCAGCGCGATCTGCGCGTCGCGCAGGGTGTTGATGGCGTCGTTGACCAGGCGCTTGCCCTCGGCTTCGACCTGGTAGGCGATGCGCTGCGCTTCGGCCTTGATGCGCACGGCTTCGGACTGGTCGGTGGCGGCGTTCTTTTCCGCCTGGGCGGCGACGGTGACGCTGATCGCCTGCTTCTGCGCCTGTTGCTGCGCTTCCACCAGCGCCACGGCTTTTTCCCGTTCGGCGACGGCGACTTCGCGCGCCGTCTTCACCGATTCCTCCGCCCGCGCCGCTTCGGCGCGCGCTTCGTTGGCCAGGCGCTCGGCTTCGGACTGCTCACGCGATTTGACCGAGATCGAGATTTCCTTGTCCTGCGCGGCGAGCATGGAAACCTTTTCCTGATCGATCTGGGTGACCTTGATTTCGCGTTCGGCGGCGATCTGGCGCTGGCGCACGGCCTGTTCCTTTTCAGCCTCGGCGGCTTTCACCTGCCGTTCGGCGGCAAGCCGCGACTGATCGATTTCCTGCTGCGCGACGATTTTCGCCTGCTCGGCCTCGCGCTGCCGTTCGGCCTGTTGCTGCGCGATCTGCGCCGTCTGCTCGGCGCGCTGGGTTTCGATCTGGCGCTGTTGATCCAGGCGCAGGAATTCCTGCTTGCGCTCGATTTCGAGTTTTTCCTGTTCGGCGCCGAGATTCTTCTGCCGTACTTCGACTTCGGTGTCCTGCTCGATCGCGTTGCGCTCCTTGCGGCGGCGCTCGGTTTCCTCGGTCAGCTTGGTCAGGCCCTCGGCGTCGAAGGCGTTGTTCGGGTTGAAATAGTCCTTCGCGGTCTGGTCGAGGCTGGTGAGCGAGACCGATTCGAGTTCGAGGCCGTTTTTCAGGAGGTCTTCGGAGACGGCGTTCTGCACGCCCTGCACGAAGTCCTGCCGCGCGTCCTGCAATTGCTGCATCGTCATCGTCGCGGCGGTGGCGCGCAGGGCGTCGACGAATTTATCCTCGACCAGTTCCTTCAGGAGCGCCGGTTCCAGCGTGCGGTTGCCCAGCGTCTGCGCGGCGGCGGCGATGGCTTCCACCGTCGGCTGCACGCGTACGTAGAAAGCGGCGATGACATCGACGCGCATCCGGTCCTTGGCGATCAGGCTTTCGTTCTTGGCGCGGCTGACTTCCAGCCGCAGCGTGTTCATGTTGACGCGGCAGATGTCATGCAATACCGGCATCACGAACGCGCCGCCGTCCATGACGACCTTCTGGCCGCCCATGCCGGTACGGACGAAGGCCATTTCCTTGGTTGACCGGGTATAGAGGCGCGACAGAACGAAACCGAGGGCGAGGATCGCGACCAGCAGCACTCCGGCGAGGATCGACAGTTCGAACAGATTGACCATGAATTGACTCCCTTATGATGGTGCGGTGTTGTGGCAATACGGTGCGGGTGAAAAACGCGGCCCGGTATTCCGGCCCGCCGGACACGGTTTCGGATTCAGTCGCGTTTCAGTTCGCGCAGCTTGTGCGCGATGTCCCGGCGCGCGGGGTTGGCGCGCAGAGCGCCTTCGAGCAGGGCGATCGCTTCCGCCTTGCGTCCGCAGGCGACCAGCACTTCGGCCTCGGCGATGGCGCCGGTGGGCATCGAGAGATTGCCGCTGCCGCGCCAGCGGCGCAGGAAGAGCACGATGCCGACAAGGATGGACACGCCGGCAAAAAGCGCCATGATGGCCAATATCATTGTTTCTTTCATGATGGAACGTTCCCTCGACAGACCGGTTTATCGTGTGTTCATTTTTCTTTCAGCATCCGCAATTCTTCCACAATTTCCGCCGTGGCACCCGTTCGCGGATGGCATTTTGCGCGTGTTTCGGGGGCCGCTTCGAGTGCCGTTTCGAGAACGCGGATAGCGGCTTTTTTGCGGCCCAGGGCGAGATAAATCCGCGCCTTGAACAATGGATCGACTTTCCGGGCAAGCCGCTTATGCTTATGGATGAGCGCTCCGGCCAGAAACAGCAGCGCCAGCAGCATTCCCAGCGGCAAGATGAAAAACAGGGATCGGTCGTTCATGGCGCGTTTCGGGCCGGGTTCCAGTCATTCGTCGCTCGTCGCTCGTGGCTAGGGCTAGGGCTGCATCAACCCCGCGTGCGGGTTCCGGATCGCCTGGTATTTAGCGCCGAGGCGCTTGATCAGCAGGATTTCGGTTCCGGCTTCGAAGGTGCTGTCTTCCTGGTCCGGTTCGACCATCACGTAATGCGAGCGCCCATGTTCGTCGCGCACACGCGCCTGCGCGGCGACGCCGATCCGCGCCGTGCCGATGACGATGACGCCGGCGCGCCCGATCAGTGCATCGAGCGAGATCGCCGACGATTCATCCCTGGGCAGGATTTTTTCCAGTACGAAGCCGCCGATGCGTACCGCCGGGACCGCCGCGAGAAAGGCGCCAACAGAGGCGAGCCAGGCCGGCAGAAAGCCGCCGACGACTCCGCGGGCAAGCATCTGGATCAGCAGGCCGGCGATGCCGAATGCGGTCAGGAAGAGAATCAGCAGCATCAGGAGCGGCACCCGCCCCAGATGCAGCCAGCCGAGCAGACCGCCGTGGCCGTGGATGCCGGCATCGATATCGGCGTCGGCATCGAAGTCGAAGGCACTGTCGAGCAGTTCCGACAGGCCGGAACCTCCAATCAGCAGACTCGCGCCCTCGAGCACGGCGAGCGCAACCATGACGATCAGCGCGACGGTGAAAGGCAGCGATTGTTCGGCCAGAAACAGCGACATGGGCTTTTCCTTTCCTCTTTCCTTTTAGCGGGTACGCAATGAAACGGATGCTTTGTCGACTTCGCCTTGCCGTGCCGCTTGTACTGTCTGCGGCTCGTCTTCGCGCCTCCGTTTCATTGCGTACCCGCCATATGTCCTTTCAGTGATGTGAGTGGGCGCGCCCCGGGAGTTCAGGAATTGCCCCCGGAACCGCTCCCACCGCTTCCTTTTGCTTTCAGTACCGCCAGGCGTTCCTCGACGCGGTTGTTGCGCGCCAGATCCGACAGTTCGCGCAGCTTTGCCGCGCTTTCCGCATCCGCCGCCGGCATCAGGCCCGGCAGCCCGGTCTGACGCGAAAGGATGCGGTCGAACGCCGATTCGGCCTGGGCCATTTTGTCGGGCGCCGATTTCTTGCCGCCGCCGGAACTGGAGCCGCCCGGCACGTTCTGCGCGGCGCGCGCGCTGATGAACTGGCGCAGTGTTTCTTCCATTTCGCGCTTTTTCGCGCGCAACGCGGTGAGATAGCCTTCCATCTCTTTTTCCTCGCTCGCGGTGTTGGCGATGGCCTGTTCGAGCACCGGAATCTGCGCTTCGATGTCGAGTTGCCGCGCGATCGCGGCCTTGGCCAGATCGTCGCGCCCTTCCTTGACGGCGACGTCGATTTCTCCGGCGAACTGCTCGTGGCGGCGGTTCTGTTCGGCCAGATTGGAGAGCGCCAGATGTTTTGATGCGGCGGCGCGGCCAAGCCCGGCGCCGACTTCGTCGATGACGCTGTCGACTTCGCGGATCGCCTGTGCCATGGCGGCTTCCGGATTGGCGTTTTCCAGCGCGTCGATCAGGGAATGGACGTTGCCGGCAATGATGCGTGCTACGCGGGTGCTGATGGTGTCTGCCACGATAGGCTCCTTTCCTCTTGCGTTACTTCAGATCGCGGGTGCTGGAAATGACCCGCACCAGTTCGGTGATTCGCGGTAAATACGTATTGACGATTTCAGGGTTATAACATGGCGCCGTGCTGCCGACGCCCAGGCGCAACAGGGATTCGCACATCTGGAAACAGCGCTGCGCCAGTTGTGCTTCCAGTTCCAGCAACGATTCGCGGTTTTCGCCTTCGTTGCCATCGCTTTCCTTCATTCCCTGGCACCGCGCCAGGACCAGCGCCAGTGTCTGCGGCAGCCATTCCAGGACCAGCGCCACCAGATCGGAGTGCAGTCCCGGCTGCCCGGGACGGAATTCTCCGGCGCGGACGGCGGCGACCGCCGGTGCCAGGAGATCATGCAGCCAGGAGAGCGATGCTTCATAGTCGCCGTATCCTTCGTGTTGCCGCCGCGCCGTGGCGACGATGGTACGGATTTTATCCGATGGCGTGACCGCGTCCTTGAGTTGCAATGAGGCGAGCCATTCGATGTCCGACAGCGGAAAGCGCACGCCGACGGTTTCCATGCGTTCTTTACTTGGATTCATTGCGTTAGCCTTGTCGAGTGGGTCGAGAGTAGATCGAGACATTTCGATAACAAACGTTAACACAATGTTAGTTATTTTTTGTTTTGTTTGCAAGAAAAAGATGGAAGGTGGGAATTCTTTTTGTTTTTCCAAATTTAAATTAAATATACAATCATATTTGTAGCTGGTTTTGTCGTTATATGTTTTTCAAAATTGGAAATTAATGCCGGGGCGTTGCAACCGGTTCATGCGCCACCTGGGTAGTATCCTCCCGGTTTTTTGGTATCATTCGGCTCCCCAAGGCAGTCCCGCTCGTTATATTGGCGGGGTGTGATTGCAACATTTACGGGATTCGGCGTTTTCACCTGTGCGCTTCCCGCCGGGGTTTGGGCTGGTTGCGGCGGGTGCCGCGAACCGGCAAGCGTCCCCGGAGTTTGACCGATGGTGGAAGAGCCTCCATTGCAGAGGGCCTGCCATCGATGGTTGGCACCCGGCCATGGCCCAATGAAGGCCGCACGACCGGGAGTGATCCGAAACGGTCATTTTCGGTCATTGATGACGGCAGGGCGGATAAAGCCGCCTCTTTGCGCTCCCTGCGGAAATCCTCATTATCGAGGCCGGGCGGAGTTCCCGCGCCGTCAGGCATTCTTCGGTCCGAAATCCGGTACCGCCGTTCCTTTCCGCGTTGTCGTCGACCGGCATCGCCAACGACATGAGGAATGAATCATGCTCAATCATTTTATTCGCGGATTCTTCGCATTGGTTTGCGCCGCCATCGCCACCACGGCCACCACAGCCGCCGCCGCTCCCTCGTTCAGTCTCAAGGATGTCGAACAACAGGCACAAAAGCTCGCGGAGCAGCCCTACCGCGAACCGTCCGGCGATCTTCCGAAGGAAATCCAGGCGCTCACCTACGACCATTACCGCGACATTCGTTACAAGTCCGAGAAAGCATTATGGCGCGATGCCAAATTGCCTTTCGAAGTGATGTTTTTTCATCAGGGGTCGTATTTCAACTATCCGGTGCGCATCAGCGAGATCCGGCCCAACGGAGTGAACGACGTCCACTTTTCTCCCGATCTGTTCGATTACGGCGCCAATGCCGCGCCGCGGAAAACCGACGGCCTCGGTTTTGCCGGCTTTCGCATTCATTACCCGATCAATACGCCCAAATACAAGGACGAGGTTGCCGTGTTTCTCGGCGCCAGTTATTTCCGCGCGATCGGCAAGGATCAGCACTACGGATTGTCGGCGCGCGGGCTGGCGGTGGATACCGCGCTCGCTTCGGGGGAGGAATTTCCGCGTTTCGTGCGTTTCTGGCTCGTGCGCCCCACCGCCAAGGCCAAGGAATTGACCGTTTACGCCCTGCTCGATTCCAGGCGTGTTACCGGCGCCTACCAGTTCGTGATCAAACCCGGCGTCGAAACGGTCACCGAGGTGAAAGCGCGCGTTTTCCTGCGCAAGAACGTCAGCAAGCTCGCGGTGGCGCCGCTGACGAGCATGTATTTCTTCGGTACCGGCCAGCGGCCGGGATACGAGGATTATCGGACGCAGGTGCACGATTCCGACGGACTGTCGATCCAGTCGGGCACCGGGGAGTGGATCTGGCGCCCGTTGCAGAATCCCTCGCGCCTTCTGGTGACTTCGTTCGCGCTCAACAATCCGCAGGGATTCGGCCTGATGCAGCGTTACCGGAAATTCGACGATTACCAGGACCTGGAGGCGCGCTATGAGAATCGCCCCAGCGCCTGGGTGGAGCCGATCAAACCCTGGGGCGCGGGAAGAGTCGAGCTGGTACAGATTCCGACGCCGGACGAAACCAACGACAACATCGTCGCCTATTGGGTTGCCGACAACGGCGGCTCGCCACTGAAACCGTTCGACATCGAATACCGCATCCGCTGGCAGAAAGACAGCGAAACCCGGCCTCCGCTTTCCTGGGTCACGCAGACGCGGCGCGGGCGCGCCTATGTGAACGAGCCGGACAACAGCATCGGATTCATCGTCGACTTCGACGGGCCGGCGCTGCGCGCGCTGAAACCCGACACGGTTGTCGAAGGCATCGTCACGACGGACGAAAACGGTGAGATCGTCGAGCGCGTCGTACAGCGCAACAACGTTGCCGGAGGGTATCGCCTGAGCCTGAAAGTGAAGCGCAAGGACGAGAAGAAACCGGTCGAACTGCGCGCGTTTCTACGCGGCAACCGGCAGACGCTGTCGGAAACCTGGAGCCATATTCTCGTTCCCTGACGTAGCGTCCGTGAATAAAATCCATAAATCCCATAAATCCCATAAATCTCATTCCACTGGAGTTCCCCGTTCCTCGCATGAGTGAAACCCGCCCTTCCGATCAGGATGTTCTGGAACGTTGTGCCGATTATCTCGATCGGCTCTCACTGACTTCCGAACAAAAGGAGAACCTCCTTACCCGCCTGCGGAGAAAAGGGGAAACACAGAATTCATTGCACGATGCCGCGGCCATGATGGCATCGTTGCACCGGCTGCTGGCGGGCCGGGCGACGGAGGAAGAGGCGGATCAGGCCGTGCGTGCGGGCGCGCGAGGGGAACGTCGCACGCGGGACAGAAGCGGTGCCGGCGATCCACCCGATCCCGCGTATGTTTCCATTTTCCGGCGGATACGGCAGCGTTATCGCGAGGCTTCCGGGAGAAATCCGGCCGCCTCCGTGCCCGATGCACGGCACAGCCTTTCCGCGGCATTGCGCCGTGGCGCGCACAGGCGGGCGGCGCTGGCGACACAGCCGCCGCTGCACCGCGCATCGATGGCGCCTTCCTCCGGCGACGATGACGGCCGCAGCGGCCGCATTGGTGGCCGCATCGGCCACACTCCGACGGCGCCGGAGCCGCCGCTGCGCTGGCACCGCGTGGCGGTATGGCGGAGGCTGATACTGCTGGCGCTGATTCTCGCGCAGACCTATGTCGCCACCAACGCCATGGTGCGCATCCTTCCCTACCACGGCGGTCAATTCCTGGAAATTCCGATCCTCGTTTTATTCGCCGTTTTGTTCGGCTGGATTTCCGCGGGATTCTGGACCGCATTGGCCGGTTTCGTATTGCTGCTGCGCGGCCGCGACCGTTATGCCGTCACACAGGCGGTCAAGTACAGCGACATGGTCGTCGGCAATGTGATTCCGCCCGGCGCCCGTACCGCGATCATCATGCCGATCTGCAACGAAAACGTCGCGCGCGTTTTCGCCGGCCTGCGCGCAACCTACGAATCGCTGGAACAGACGGGAGAACTCGACCGGTTCGATTTCTTCATCCTTTCCGACAGCTACGAGCCCGATATCCGGGTCGCGGAAAACGAGGCCTGGGCCGACCTCTGCCATGCGCTCGACGGATTCGGCCGCATTTTCTACCGCTGGCGGCAGCACCGCATCAAGCGCAAAAGCGGCAACGTCGCCGACTTCTGCCGCCGCTGGGGCAAGGACTACCGCTACATGATCGTCCTCGATGCCGACAGCGTGATGACCGGAGAATGCCTGACCGCGCTGGTGCGGCTGGCGGAAGCGCATCCCAACGCGGGCATCATCCAGACCGCGCCGCGCGCCGCCGGGCGCGAGACGTTCTACGCGCGGATGCAGCAGTTCGCCACCTGCGTCTACGGTCCGTTATTTACCGCCGGGCTGCATTTCTGGCAGTTGGGCGAATCGCATTACTGGGGACACAACGCCATCATCCGTGTCGCGCCTTTCATGCGTCACTGCGCGCTGGCACGGCTGCCGGGGCGCGGCGCGCTGGCCGGCGAAATTCTCTCGCACGATTTCGTCGAGGCCGCGCTGATGCGCCGCGCCGGCTGGGCAGTGTGGATCGCTTACGATCTGCCCGGCAGCTACGAGGAAATGCCGCCCAACCTGATCGACGAGCTCTCGCGCGACCGCCGCTGGTGCCAGGGCAACCTGATGAACTTCCGGCTGTTTCTCATGAAGGGCCTGCATCCGGCGCACCGCGCCGTGTTCGTGACCGGGGCCATGGCGTATCTCTCGGCGCCGCTGTGGTTCGCCTTCCTGCTGTTGTCCACCGCGCTGCTGGCGCTGCACACGCTGGCCGAGCCGCAGTATTTCGTCGCGCCCTACCAGTTGTTTCCGATCTGGCCGGAATGGCATGAGGAATGGGCGGTTTCCCTGTTCGGCGCGACCGCGGTCTGTCTTTTCCTGCCGAAGATTCTCAGCGTGCTGCTGCTCATGCGCCGCAACGCGAGGCCGTTCGGCGGAGGAGTGCGCCTAGTGCTCAGCATGGCGGGAGAACTCGTCATGTCGGCGCTGCTGGCGCCGATACGGATGCTGTTTCATACGCAGTTCGTGCTCGCCGCGCTGTTCGGCGTCACCGTCGGCTGGCGCTCGCCGCCGCGCGAGGACGCGCAGACTCCCTGGAGCGAGGCGCTGCGCCGGCATGGGTGGCACACCCTGCTCGGCGTCGTCTGGACCGGCTTCGTGGCATGGCTCAATCCTTCTTTTCTATGGTGGCTGCTGCCGGTGGTCGGCGCCCTGCTGTTCTCGATTCCGATCTCCGTTTATTCCAGCAGGGTCACGCTGGGCCGGAGCGCGCGGAAACGCGGATTCTTTCTGATTCCCGAAGAAACCGAAATGCCGCCCGTCGTTGCCGCTACCGCGTATTACAACAAAATCGCGCCTTCCTTTTCCGGGGTGCAAAAGGCCGTGATCGATCCGTTCGTCAATGCGCTGACCTGCGCCACGCATACCGTTCGCAGGAAAATATCCACCGCGATGCAGGCGCAGCGCGAGGAATTGTTTCAGACCGCGCTGACGCAGGGAGTCGATACGTTGTCGGACCAGCAGCGCAATCGCCTGATCAGCGATCCCGCGCTGTTGTCGCGGCTGCATTACGCGGTCTGGAGTTCCGCCGCCGGTATTTCGGCGGACGATATCGCTACGGATTGAGTTTGGTTTTTCTACTGCGGCGGGGCGGTGAAGCCCTGCACGGCAGAACCTTCTTTCCCGGGCAGAGAGAGGTCCGGTGGGAATTTTGCCCAAACAAATGCAGACAGGGATTCCCAAAAATAACGTACAGATGAATTCCCCTGGATTCCCGCGCAGGTGGGAATCCAGAAAGCTGCAACAAAGAATCGTTTCTTCAAAAAGTGAAAAGATTCGGATATTTTTGAAGATCGCGACAGCAATAAAAAACGCCGCATCGCGGCGTTTTTTATTGCTGAACGTCGGACAAACTCAGGCTGGCGCCGTTGCCGCCGGAGCCGATCCCGAAGCACCGGAGCCGCCGTTCGGGGAAACGGACGAAGTGGCAGGCTGTTTCGGCGGACGCGGCGGTTTGCCGTCCATGATGTCGTTGATCTGGTCGGCGTCGATGGTTTCCCATTCGAGCAGCGTGGCGGCCATTGCCTCGACCTTGTCACGATTCTCTTCGAGCAGCCGGCGGGCCAGCCCGTACTGTTCGTCGATGATGCGGCGGATTTCCGCGTCGACCTCGCGCATCGTCGCTTCGGAGACGTTCTTGTGCGTGGTGATCGAGCGGCCGAGGAAGACTTCGCCCTCGTTCTCGCCGTAGACCATCGGGCCGAGCGCGTCCGACATGCCGTAGCGTGTGACCATGTCGCGCGCCATCTGCGTGGCGCGCTCGAAGTCGTTCGAAGCGCCGGTCGTCATCTGGTTCATGAACAGTTCCTCGGCGATGCGGCCGCCGAACAGCACGGCGATGCGGTGCAGCAGGTAATCGCGGTCGTAGGCGTAGCGGTCCTGTTCCGGCAACTGCATGGTGACGCCGAGCGCGCGGCCGCGCGGAATGATCGTGACCTTGTGCACGGGGTCGGACTTGGGCAGGAGCTTGGCGACGACGGCGTGCCCGGATTCGTGGTACGCGGTATTTCTCTTTTCTTCCTCGGTCATCACCATGCTGCGGCGTTCCGCGCCCATCATGATCTTGTCCTTGGCGCGCTCGAAGTCGTCCATGTCGACCAGGCGCTTGTTGGCGCGCGCGGCGAACAAGGCGGCCTCGTTGACCAGATTGGCGAGATCGGCGCCGGAGAAGCCGGGCGTGCCGCGGGCGATGATGTCCGCCTTGACGTCGGAATCGATCGGCACCTTGCGCATGTGCACCATCAGAATCTGTTCGCGGCCGCGGATGTCCGGCAGCGGCACGACGACCTGGCGGTCGAAGCGCCCGGGGCGCATCAGCGCCGGGTCGAGCACGTCGGGGCGGTTGGTGGCGGCGATGACGATGGTGCCGGAGGTGCCTTCGAAACCGTCCATCTCGACGAGAAGCTGGTTCAGTGTCTGCTCGCGCTCGTCGTTGCCGCCACCCAGGCCGGCGCCACGCTGGCGGCCGACGGCATCGATTTCGTCGATGAAGATGATGCAGGGCGCGTGTTTCTTCGCATTCTCGAACATGTCGCGCACGCGCGCGGCACCGACGCCGACGAACATTTCGACGAAGTCGGAACCGGAAATGGAGAAGAACGGCACCTTCGCCTCGCCGGCGATGGCCTTGGCCAGCAGCGTCTTGCCGGTGCCGGGGCTGCCGACCATCAGCACGCCTTTCGGGATGCGGCCGCCGAGTTTCTGGAACTTGGACGGGTCGCGCAGGAATTCGACCAGTTCGGAGACTTCTTCCTTGGCTTCGTCGCAGCCGGCGACGTCGGCGAAGGTCACGGTGTTGTTGGTTTCGTCGAGCATGCGCGCCTTGCTCTTGCCGAAGGAGAAGGCGCCGCCCTTGCCGCCGCCCTGCATCTGGCGCATGAAGAAAATCCAGACGCCGATCAGGAGCAGCATCGGGAACCAGTTGATGAGAATGCTGATCAGCGTCGAATTGGCTTCGCGGGGCCGGGCCTCGACCTTGACGTTGTTCTTGAACAGGTCGGAGACGAGCCAGAAATCGTCCGGCGCGTAGGTGGTCAGTTCGCGCTTGTCCCTGGTCGTGGCCTTGAGGTTGTTGCCCTCGATCGTTACCTTGTCGATCCGCCCTTCCCGGACTTCCTGCATGAACTGCGAGTAGTCGACCGCGCTCGATTGCGCCTGGCGGTTGGTAAACATATTGAATACGGACATCAGCACCAGGCCGATGATGACCCAGACCGCCAGATTTTTAAGCATGTTGTTCAATTCGCGCCTCTTTCCGGCAAAATAAACTCAGACAAACGATCCATTCTAGACAGATTCACGCTCAGTGCAAGCTCCGCGCTTGACGGAAGTCACGTTCGGCCGCAATACGGGAACCTTCAGCGGAAACCTTCAGGCCTCCCGGTTCTTGAGACATTTCCCGAGCAGATAAATTTCCGCGCTGCGTCCGCGCGATGCTTCCGGCTTGCGCGTCGCCACCGTGGAAAAGGATGCCCGCAGGCGGCGCACGAATTCATCGTATTCCCTGCCCTGGAACACTTTGACCAGAAACGCCCCTTCCGGTTGCAGCCAGCGTTCGGCGAATTCGAGCGCCAGTTCGGCCAGGTGCATCACGCGGGCCTGATCGGAAAGGCCGATACCCGAAATGTTGGGGGCCATGTCCGATAAAACAAGGTCGACGCGGGCATTTTCCAGTATTCGTTCCAGTTCGGCGAGCGTGGCCTCCTCGCGGAAGTCGCCTTGCAGAAACTCGACGCCGGGCAGCGGCGCCATTTCCAGGAGGTCGAGCGCGACGATGCGGCCCGATATGGAATTTGCCGTTTTTCCGGATTTCGCCGAATGTTCCTGAAAACGTCGCGCCACGACCTGCGACCAGCCGCCCGGAGCGGCGCCGAGGTCGACAATGGTCGCGCCCGGCGCGATCAGCCGGTCTTTTGCGTCGATTTCGATCAATTTGAACGCCGCGCGCGAACGCCATCCTTCCTCCTTGGCACGCTGCACATAGGGGTCGTTGACGTGTTCGCGCATCCACGCTTTGCTGGTTCGAGTGCGTGCCCTTACGCTAGAATTCCCGCTTCAGATTTCCGGCACAGCGTCGATTCCCGCCGCCGTTGCCATTTCACACTTTCCGTATTGTTTTCGAAAGTCATCGATGTTACTCATTTCCTCTGAAAAACGCCGCGCCCTGCGCGCCCGCGCCCATGCCCTGAAACCGGTCGTCTCGATCAGCAAGAACGAGCTTTCCGACGCGGTGTTGAAAGAAATCGACCTGGCGCTGAAAAGCCATGAACTGATCAAGGTCCGCGTCTACAACGACGACCGCGAACAACGCGCCGCGTACCTGGAGCAAATCTGCGCGCAACTGCACGCCGCGCCGGTGCAGCATATCGGCAAGCTGCTGGTGCTCTGGCGGCCGGAGGAAGAACCCGCGGACGCGGAGAAGAAAAGCGCCGCGCCGAACCGAAGACCGCGCGCCGAACCGCGCCGCACCAAGCGCAGTTATCAGGGCGACCGCAGGAAATGACGTGCCTTCCGATCGGAAGGAATAATTTTTGCAGCGGATAAATTCCAAATATGTTAAGTAATTTTTCGCTTAAACCGGCTACGGTAGCGAAACATTATTCTTTCAATGTGGAATTTTTTCGGGCCGGTACTTCAACGGAAGCGTCATTCTCCAAGGTTTTTCGCCCGGCCGACCAGCAACAATCCCAACAAACTTTGCAGCAGGTAAAGAATGCTGGCGAATCCGTGCCAGAACGAAAAACTCGCGCGCAGCGTCGCCATGGTTTCGGCATCGGCATTCCTCAATCCAAGCTTGATGTCGGCGATCTGCGGCTGCAGCACGTAAAGCTGCAGCGCCGACAGCGCGAACATCGCGACGAGGAACCAGAACCACCATTTCCGGACGGCGCCGTAGCGCAGGCACGACAGGCAAAAGAGCAGCAGATAGGCGCCGCAGAAAAGGCCGATGGTGCCGATCGCGGAGAACAGGTCGCCGGCAATCGCGCCGGCCTGCATCGGGTCCGGCAATGCGGCGAACAAGATCGGTACCGCCAGATAGCCGACCGCCCACAGGCCTCCGACCCACAGTGTCAGCGCCGCCGCGCCGAACGCGTCGGCCAGAGCGTGTAGCGTATGCCGCAATCGTTCCAGCCGGGTCATTGCCGCTCTCCTTATTCGTAAACGATGTCGATGATTTCGTATTCGCGCAATCCGCCCGGCGCTTCGACCTGGGCGATATCGCCCGAGTATTTGCCGATCAGCGCCCGCGCCAGCGGGGAATTTACCGAGATCTTGCCGTCCTTGATCTCGGCCTCATCCTCTCCGACGATCTGATAGCGGACGGTGGAACCGCTTTCCTGTTCTTCCAGTGTCACCGTGGCGCCAAAAACGCAGCGGCCGTCGGCGTCGAGCAGTTTCGGATCGATGATCTGCGCCCGAGAGAGCTTGCTTTCGAGTTCCTGGATGCGGCCCTCGATGAAGCCCTGCCGCTCCTTGGCGGCGTCGTATTCGGCGTTTTCCGACAGGTCGCCGTGTGAGCGCGCTTCGGCGATGGCGGCGATGACGCTGGGGCGCTCCTGCGTTTTCAAACGTTGCAACTCGGCGCGCAGTTTTTCGGCACCGCTGACGGTCAAGGGGACTTTACTCATTTCATGCACCAAACAATGGCAAAGGACACGCAGTTACTTCTGCGTGTCCTTCATCCGGTAATTTATCGTGCGGTCTGGACAAAACACGGCTATCGACGGAGCGGCCAGACCGGAATGCGGATTATAGCCCAGCCTCGCCCGACCATTTCTGTCTGGACTCCGGCGCTAATTCAGCCGCGCGTGCAGTTCCTGCAATGAGGCGATGGATAGCTCGCTGCGGTTCTTGATGCCTTCGCCCGCCGCCTCGGCGCCCCAGATCGTCGTGAAGATCGTGATCCGCGCCGCCAGGCCGGAGGTGCGGATCGAGCGCGAATCGGCGATCGCCTGCGCCTTTTCGTCGACGGTGTTGATGATCAGCGCAATTTCGTTGTTCTTGATCATGTCGACGATATGCGGACGTCCCTCGGTCACCTTGTTGACCGTGGTCACGGGAATGCCGGCGGCGGCGATCTGCGATGCCGTGCCGCGCGTGGCGTAGAGCGAAAGTCCGGCGGCCTTGAGGTCGCGCGCGACGTCGACCACCTTCTTTTTGTCGCTGTTCCTGACGCTGATGAAAACGTTGCCGGAAGCGGGCAGGCGTACGTTGGCGGCAAGCTGGCTTTTCACGAAGGCTTCGGCGAAGGTCGCGCCGACGCCCATCACTTCGCCGGTCGATTTCATTTCCGGGCCAAGAATGGTGTCGACGCCGGGGAATTTGGAGAACGGGAATACCGCTTCCTTGACCGAGAAATAGGGCGGAATCACTTCTCCCTCGACGCCCTGGCTCTTCAGGCTCTTTCCGGCCATGCAGCGCGCCGCGATCTTCGCCAGCGGCAGCCCCGTGGCCTTGGAAACGAAGGGCACGGTGCGCGAGGCGCGCGGATTGACTTCAAGCACATAGACGGTGTCGTTCTGGATCGCGAACTGGACGTTCATCAGCCCGACGACGTTCAGCGCCTGGGCCATCAGCCGTGTCTGCCGGCGCAGTTCGTCCTGGATTTCGCGCGAGAGCGAGTAGGGCGGCAGCGAGCAGGCGGAATCGCCGGAATGCACGCCGGCCTGTTCGATGTGTTCCATGACGCCGCCGATGATCACGTCGGCGCCGTCGGAAAGCGCGTCGACGTCGACCTCGCAGGCTTCGTTGAGGAAGTGGTCGAGCAGCACCGGCGAATCGTTCGACACTTTCACCGCCTCGCGCATGTAGCGTTCGAGGTCGCGTTCGTCGTGGACGATTTCCATCGCCCGGCCTCCGAGCACGTAGGAAGGGCGCACGACGAGCGGATAACCGATCTCGGCCGCGAGCTTCAGCGCCTCGGCCTCGGTGCGCGCGGTACGGTTCGGCGGCTGCTTCAGGCCCAGGCCGTGAAGCAGCTTCTGGAAGCGTTCGCGGTCCTCGGCGGCGTCGATCATGTCGGGCGAGGTGCCGATGATCGGCACGCCGTTGGCTTCCAGGTCGCGCGCCAGCTTCAGCGGCGTCTGGCCGCCGTACTGCACGATCACGCCCTGCGGTTTTTCGACGGCGACGATTTCGAGCACGTCTTCCAGCGTCAGCGGCTCGAAGTAGAGCCGGTCGGACGTGTCGTAGTCGGTGGAAACCGTTTCCGGGTTGCAGTTGACCATGATGGTCTCGAAGCCGTCCTCGCGCATCGCCAGCGCCGCGTGCACGCAGCAGTAGTCGAATTCGATCCCCTGACCGATGCGGTTCGGGCCGCCGCCGAGCACCATGATCTTCTTCCGGTTGCTCGGCGCCGCCTCGCATTCCTCCTCATAGGCCGAATACATGTAGGCGGTATCGGTGGCGAATTCGCCGGCGCAGGTATCGACGCGCTTGTACACCGGGCGCACGCCGAGTTCGTGCCGCTGCGTGCGCACCGCCGTCTGTGTCGTCTGCAGCAGCGTCGCCAGGCGCTTGTCGGAAAAGCCGGCGCGCTTCAGGTAATACATTTCATCGCGCGAAAGTTTCTGCAGCGCCTGCAGCGGATCTTTCACTTTTGTGGCGCGTCCGCGCAGTTCTTCCTCGATGCGGTGCAGATCCTCGACCTGCGCCAGGAACCAGGGGTCGATGCGCGTCAGGCGATGGATTTCGTCGAGCGTCATGCCGGCGCGGAAAGCGTCGGCGATGTACCAGAGACGGTCGGGGCCGGGTTCGGCCAGTTCGGTTTCGATCGTTTCGCGATCCTTCGTCTTCTCGTCGAAGCCGTCGACGCCGACCTCCAGGCCGCGCAGGGCTTTCTGCAGCGATTCCTGGAAGGTGCGGCCGATCGCCATCACTTCGCCGACCGATTTCATCTGCGTCGTCAGATGCGCATCGGCCTGCGGGAATTTCTCGAACGCGAAACGCGGCACCTTGGTGACGACATAGTCGATCGAGGGCTCGAACGACGCCGGCGTCTTGCCGCCGGTGATTTCGTTGGCGAGTTCGTCCAGCGTGTAGCCCACCGCCAGCTTCGCGGCGACCTTGGCGATCGGGAAGCCGGTGGCCTTCGAGGCCAGCGCGGAAGAACGGGAAACGCGCGGGTTCATTTCGATCACGATCATCCGCCCGCTGTCCGGGTCGAGCGCGAACTGCACGTTGGAACCGCCGGTATCGACGCCGATTTCGCGCAGCACCGCGATCGACGCGTTGCGGACGAGTTGATATTCCTTGTCGGTGAGTGTCTGCACCGGCGCCACGGTGATCGAATCGCCGGTATGCACGCCCATCGGGTCGAAG